>DASPKW010000160.1:0-24199 GCA_035627895.1 Tepidisphaeraceae bacterium
TGGCGCGGGTCACAATGGGCCGGATCATACCGGTTTTTCCGCACCCGGCAGCCCCGTCGGGACACTCTCTTTTGTGGCGCAGATCCGCCCAGACTTCCCAGCCGTCACCCCCTGCCTCAAGTCGGCAAACCCCCAAACCGATGGTTAGTTAGGAAAGATGGATAAACAGGTTAAACCTGTTCTGTCATTCCCGGATCTCAGCGTATACCATTTGGGCAACTGCTGAGCCGTACCATCTCAGGGAAGAAACGGGCGGACCGGCAGATTCTGCGCGGGTCCGACACCGCGACCGGCGCGACGGCGTGCGTTGGCCGCGACAGCGAGCGAGCGAGGAAGCTATGAAGACCGTGTACACGACGGGCGAGGCCGCGGAAGTTTGCAAGGTCTCGCAGCAGACGATCATCCGCTGCTTCGACAGCGGCCGCCTGAAGGGCTTCCGCGTGCCCGGCTCGCGCTTCCGGCGCATCCCCCGCGAGGCCCTGATCGCGTTCATGAAGGAAAACTCGATCCCGGTCGACGCCTTGGACAACGGGAAGAAGAAGATCCTGGTCGTGGACGACGACCCCGAGATCGTGGAGTTGTTCGTCGACGTCCTCGAGCGGGACGGGCGGTTCGACGTGAAGACGGCCAGCTCGGGGTACGACGCGGGCATCCAGACGCACGAGTTCCAGCCGGACCTGATCATCCTGGACTACATGCTGCCGGACATCAACGGGAACGTGGTCTGCCAGACGATCCGGAGCAACCCGAACTTCGAGCACACGAAGATCATCATCGTCTCGGGCGTGGTGAACCAGGACGAGATCAATGATCTGCTGAAGGCGGGGGCGGACGAGTTCGTGAAGAAGCCGTTTAACATCGAGAAGCTGATCGAGCGGGTGTGCGAGCTGCTCGGGATCACCGCGAACGCGGCGTGACGGGGAGCGGGGGGGAGTGCCGATAACGTAGCGTGGGCGTGCCCGTCGATCTTTGATGGGGCACTGTGCCGAAAAGGAGACGGTGGGCGGTGCCCACCCTACGTCATGGCAGAACCCGTTCGTGAAAAACGCGTCGAGTTGATCCTCCAGCAACTGGAGGAGCTTCCGACGTTGCCGGCGGTGGCGGTGCGGGTGCTCGAGCTGACGGGGTCGGAGGACTCACAGCTTAAGGAAGTGGTCGATTTGATCTCGGCGGACGTGTCGCTGACGACGCGGATCCTGCAACTCGTGCACGCGGCGGACTCGGGGGTGCGGGGGGAAGTGAATTCCGTCGAGCGGGCGGTCGTGCTGCTGGGGTTTGACGCGGTGCGGTCGGCGGTGCTCGCGGTGGGGGTATTTCAGACATTCGGAGATGCGCCGGCCCGCAAGGGGGCGCACTTTTCGCGGGACGAGTTTTGGAAACACTCGGTCGCGGTCGCGAGCTGCGCGGAACTGCTGGCCGAGGAGATAGTTAAGGCCAAGGGACGCGACGCCGCGGGGGTGACGGGGTCGGATGCGTTCGTGTGCGGGCTGCTGCACGATTTGGGGAAGGTGGCGCTGGATGCGGCGCTGCCAAAGAGCTTCGACAAGGTGGTGGAGGCGACAGACCTGCTCCGCGGGAACATCGCGGATCTGGAGCGGACGATTATCGGGCTCGATCACATGGTGGTCGGGAAGCGGCTGGCGGAGCGGTGGGGGCTGCCGCAGGCCGTGCGCGAGGTCGCCTGGCTGCACGGGCAGCTGCCGGCGGCGCTGCCGGCGAACGTGCGGCACCCGCAGCTGGTGAATTTGATCACGCTGGCGGACGTGCTCGTGCGCGAGCAGCACTTGGGGTTCAGCGGGAATTACGCATTTAACGTGGCGCGACAGCCGCTGGTCGAGGCGCTGGGCCTGCCGGCCGGCGCGGTCGAAGCGGCGCTGCAGAAGCTCGTGGCGGCGATCGAGCCGCGGGCGCGGGCGCTGGGCCTGGGGCAGGCGAGCAGCGCGGAGCTGTATCAACAGGCGCTGGCGCAGGCAAACCGCGAACTGGGGCGGATGAGCGGGCAGCTGGCGGCGCGGAACCGCAAGCTGGCGGTGCGGGCGAAGTTCTTCGACGCGCTGTCCAACTTTCAATGTGAGTTGAGGCCGGACGCCCCGCCACAGGCGGTGTTGCAGGCGATCGGGCAGACGGCGGCGCCGGTGCTGGGGGCGTCGTCGGTGGCGGTGTTCAGCGCGATTCCGGGGCAGGGGTACGCCGAGGTCGTGATGTGCGACCACCAGGGGGACGTGTTCGAGCAGACCGTGGTGGATTGCCCGAAGACGATCGTTCGGCCGGCGGGCGGCGAGGGGCCGGTGCTGGCGTGCGGGGATTCGCTCGAGTGGCTGCTGTCGGCGGTGTCGCCGCGGCTGGGGGACGAGCAGCGGTTCTGGATCTGCCTGGACGCGGACCAGCAGTGCATCGGGGGCGTATTGTGGGGCGCGCGGGCGGGCGAGAGCCAGCGACTGTCGCCGCAGGTGCAGGAGTTGATGGCGCTGGCGACGGGGTGGGGCCTGACCCTGCGGACGAGCCAGATCCGCGAAGAGGCGAGGGCGCTGGCCGAGCAACTCGCGGACGCCAACCGCCGGCTGCAGGCGGCGCAGACCGAGATCCTGCGCTCGAAGACGATGATCACGGTGGGCGAGATGGCGGCGGGTGCGGCGCACGAGATGAACAACCCGCTGGCGGTGATTTCCGGGCGGTCGCAGCTGCTGGCGTCGCAGCTCGAGGAGCCGAAGCTGAAGCAGGCGGCGCGGACGATCGGCGACCAGGCGCACGTGATCACGGACATCATCACGGAGCTGATGGCGTTCGCGAAGCCGGTCCCGCCGAAGGTGGTGGAGACGGACCTGTCGGAGATCGTGGATAGGGCTTTACACGATGCGAAGTTGCTGTCGGATCCGGCCGATAGGTCGGTTGAAGTGACCATGACGGATATCCCGCCTGTGACGGTGGACCCGCAGCAGGTGAAGGCGGCGCTGGTCGAGGTGATCAGCAACGCGATCCAGGCGACGGACGAGCGGAAGGGGCACGTGACGATCCACGCGGCGTACGACGCGTACGGGCAGCGGGTGGCGCTGACGGTGGCCGACAACGGGTGCGGGATGGACGAGGAGACGCTCAAGCGGGCGTTCGACCCGTTCTTCTCGAGCAAACCGGCGGGCCGGCGGCGCGGGATGGGGCTTGCGAAGGCTCTGCGGTGGATCGAGTCGAGCGGCGGGACGATGCGGCTCGAGAGTCGCCCGGGCAAGGGAACTCGCGGGTCGATCTTGCTGCCGGCGGCGGCGCTGCGGCCGGGCGAGGAGATCAAGGCGCCGCGGCAGCTGCGGCAGGCGTGAGGCAGCCAGAAGTCAGAAGTCAGAAGTCAGAAGTCAGAAGTCAGAAGTCAGAAGCAGCTAGCAGTGAGAGTGAGGCGCGGCCGGCCGGTGTGGGCGTCCGCGAGCGAGTCGTTTCCGGGAGAAAGTGCAATCATGGCCCCGACCAAGTCCAGCACGGCGAAAGCCGTTGCGGCCCGCCCGCGTGTGCTCGTCGTCGACGACGAGCCCGCTTTGCTCGAAATGATCGGCGACACGGTCGCCAAGGGGCTGAACTGCCGGCTCATCCCGGCGAGCTCGATCGCCCAGGCCCGCAAGGTGCTCGAGTCGCAGAAGGTCGATTTGGTCGTGACGGACGTGCACCTGCCGGACGGGGACGGGATCAGCCTGCTGCCGGTGATGCACCTGCACCAGCCGCACGCCCAGGCGATCGTGATCACGGGGAGCCCGTCGACCGATTGCGCGGTCGAGGCGCTCCGCGAGGGGGCGGCCGACTTCGTGTCCAAGCCGTTCAGCGCCCGCGACCTGACCGACCGCGCCAAGGCGGCGCTCGCCCGGGGCGCCGCGGGGGCCCGCAACGAGAAGCGTCAGGCGACGCTCCGCCGGGCCGTCCGTCGGCTGAACGACGCCCGCAAGACCGTGTCGAAGAAGGTCGATTTGCTGTGCAACGACCTGATCAACGCGTACGGGGAACTTTCCAAGCAGCTCGACCTGGTGCGCGTGCAGGAGTCGTACAAGCACGTGCTGAACGACGCCCGCGACCTCGAACAGCTGCTGTGCCACACGATGGACTGGGTGCTGCGGCAACTCGGGTACGCGAACATCGCCGTGTGGCTCGCGGGGGATGATGACACGTTCCAACTCGGCGCGTACATGAAGTACACGGTGCCGGGGGAGCAGGCCCTGACCGACGCGCTCCGCAAGGGGATCGTGCCGCTGGCGCTGAAGGAAAACCTGGTGCATTTGTCGGGCGACGCGCTGGCGCGCAAGCTGACGTCCGAGGAGGCGCCGTTCATGACGGGGCACGACGTGCTGGCGGTCAACTGCACGTACCTGGCGGAGTCGCTGGCGGTGGTGGTGCTGTTCCGGGACGCGAAGACGCCGTTCCGCGAGGAGGACGTGGCGACGCTGAAGTCGATCACCCCGCTGTTCGCGCTGGCGCTGGCGGGGATCGTCCGTGAGACGGACGGCGGGGCCGAGGACGACGGGGAGGACAACGCCCCGCTGCTCGGCGAGGACGCGGGGGACATCCTGCCGGAGGACTCGGAAGCGCCCAAAAAGAAGAAGCGGCCGAAGAAGGACGACGCGGACTGGTGGAAGCGCGGGGAGGCGCCTCCGTTCTAGTCGGGTTCCCTTCGATTGACATGACAACGAAACGAACCCACGGAGCACGCTCCGTGGGTTTTGTTTGCGCGTGTCCGTCGTGCGGTGTCGCGGACGACGCGAGCTCTCGCGCGAGAGAACGGTGGGCAGTGCCCACCCCACGGGCGCGTCGTCGTCGTCGACCCCATTGTCCCGCGGTTTGCAAGGGTGATTTCACGAACTTTCCCCGCGAAAATGCGTATCAAGATTGTCCTTTGGCTGATTGCCCGCGATTCGGGAGGACGATATAGTTCGGCATACGGAGTTGTTCTGCAGTGTTCGAGATTTGAGGGCCAGATTTTGGCAAACCGATAAGCAAACCCATGGGGATCGTCGCTTGCCGGCCGCAAGCCCGCGAGCCCCGTCGCGTGTGATGTATTGCCCGCGGCGGACGCTCATTGTCGGGATCCGAAAGGCTTGTCAAAGTCGGGAGAACCCTCCCGATCGGCGTATCACCCACCTGTTTTTTTGGGTTTGACCAAACACCCCCTCACACGGCACAGGCGGATCATTCCGTATTTTTGAAAATAGACACCCGGCGCGCGAGGCGCGCCGGGTGTTTTCTTTTGCGCACCCCGTGGCAGTGGCACTTAAGTGCCACTGCCCGTGCGGTCACTTCTCGGTCAATAGGAATAGTCGGATCGGTTTGTCGCGCGTCGGGACGGATTGTGCGGCGCGTTCCATCGTCCAGGGCCAGCTCGCGATCCAGTCGATGAAGTAGTCGCCGGTGGCGCGGCCGGGCTCGCCGAGGAGCACCGTGCCGTCGGGCTTGAGGTGCCCGCGCCAGAAGGGTTCGACGTACATCCACTGGCCGCGCTCGTAGAGGATGTCGGCGCCGATGATGAGGTCGAACCGCTCTTCGAGGCGGGCGGTGCGCCAGTTGAGTTGGCGCGTGCGGACCTGGTCCGCGAACGGGAGCGCGTTGAGGCGGGCGAACAGGAGCGCGTCGGCGGACAAATCGGCGAACGTCACCCGCGCGCCCATGGCGGCGGCGACGGTGCCGGTCAGGCCCATGCCGCAGCCGAGGTCGAGGACGTTCATGTTCGCCATGGCGCGGGATACGTCCGAGGCGATCCGGGGCGGCGCTTCCGGCAGAGCCGGTGCACTGTGCCCCGGCTTGTTCGTGTCGCGGGTCCACCGGTTGACCATCCACGTCGCGACGCCGTAGGCGCTGTCCCACAACTCGGCCCAGTAGGGGAGGTGGACCTCGTCGCCCGGTCGGCGCTGAACGCCGAGCTTTTCTTTGAGGGCCTCGGCGTCGGCCATCTCGTCGAGGACGCGGTTGGGGTCGGCGACGCGGGTGAAGCGGAGCGGGATCGGCCCGACGCGGACGTCCTCGGTGACGACGGCGAACTTCTTGCCGATGCGGTGGAGGAGGCGGGTGCGGGCGGGGGTGTCGTCTGACATCACGTTGAGACTGGAAGCTGCAACGCAACGCGTTGCTGACGCGCGGTGAGCGACGGTGCGCGTTTGGAAGTCGAACGCGTCGGCAGGTCGTTGACCTGCAGCTCTCCGCGCGAAGTCGCGATCAAACGTACCCGAGCGCCGACAGCAGCTTGAGCACGCCGAAGTAGACGCCGACCGCCGCGCCGAGGACCAGGCCGGCGGAGATGAGCGTGCAGACCAGGCCGTTGCCGAACGTGAGGCCGAGGCGGCCGGAGCCGGCGGTGGCCCAGAGGAGGACGATCCAAGCGATCGCGATGGCCGGCCCGATCCCGAACGGGATGAGGGCGAACAGGCTCGGGGCCATGAGGTACGCGAAGACGTTGTAAATCAGGACGGGAGGCGCCTTAGCCCCCTGCGCGCCTTGCGAGACGAGCTTGTGGAAGACCTGCGTGATCAGGTTCAGCAGAACCCACGCGCCGCCGACCGCGAGGCCCATGTGGATCAGCCATACGCGGAGCAGTTCCGACATCTCCATCGGGTCGACGCCGCGCGGCGGATTCTGGAGCTTCTGGTAGTTGAGGAAATCCTGGATCCACCAGCCCAGGCCCCAGAACACGCCGTAGATGATCGTCAGGACGCGGGCGTCGCCGGGCGTGTCGGGCCGACGGATCAGCGCGAGCAGGCGGCGCGGGGCGGACAGGGCCATCGTGACGGTCTTGAAGAACGCGCCGACGAACCCGGCGGACCCGCGGTCCTCCCACGGCGTGCCCGGGCCGGGCTCGAGCAGGTTGACCTGCTTGTGCGCGACCTTCCGCTTCAGGGCCGCGATCTGATCCGTCCCCGTGTCTTCCGCGAACTTCGCCATCTCCGGGCTCCCTCGGTTGAGTGACGATCCCTTATACCGCGGGCGGGGGTGGGCGTCGAAGGCGGGGGGGCCACGGGAAACCCGAAGGTCGAAACTCGAAGAACGAATCAATGGCGGATAGCGACGGGCGCGAGGCGGAATCCCGACGGAGGCGTCCCCATTGTCATCCCGAGGTACTCCGAGGGATCTGGCGTCCACGCGAGGTCCCCTTCGACTCTGGCGACCAGTCCTCGAACACGAATCTCCGATGTCGAGCGGGCCCTTGCGCGCCGGCCAGATCCCTCGGAGTACCTCGGGATGACAGCTCCACGACGTGAGCAAGTTCGACGCATCACGGCCCGATTTACCCGCGCGCGAACCGCTGCGCGTCCAGGACCAGCACGTCTTCCCACCGCCGCGTCGTGTGGTTCCGGAAGTACAATCCGAGCGACGAGTCCTCGTACATTTCGAGGACTGCCGAGCGGATCGCGCTGCCGCGGGCGTCCTCGAGGCTGGCGACGTCGGCCTGGACGACCGGGTGGTCGTCGACGCAGGCGAGTTTGCGGAACAGGTCCTTGCCGGCCCACGCGGCGTCGCCGATGTGGGCGTGGCCGTACAGGTGCAGGCGGACGTTCGCCGGCAGTGGGAGCATCTGATCCATCAGGGGGCTGGGGCGGTTGCCGCCGGCGAACGCGTAGTGGGCGCAGGTGATGACCGGGCCGTCGATGTTGGCGATCGCGTCGCGGAGCGCGCGGTAGTCGGCGGCCGAGTGCGGGTAGGCGGCGCGGTCGCCGTGCACGACGCCGTGCGTCGTGTACCAGCCTCCATCGGCGGCGGCGGCGTGGTCGGACAGGAAGACGACGGTGAACGGGCCGATGCGGTCGACGAAGTGGAACTGGTCGATCGAGTCGGTCGTCCGCCACCCGGGCGTGCGGCGGACGGCGTCGTGGAAGATCGCGTGGCGCTTGGTCGCGAACCGCGTGTCGCGCAAATGGTCGAAGTCGTGATTGCCGAGCACGTAGCGGACCGGGGCGCGGAGGGCCGAGAGCACCTCGACCTGCATGGCCGCCATTTCCTCGAGGTGCGGAAGCGAGTTCCCCTCGACGGCGTCGCCGAGATACCAGATCTGCTCGGCGGGCATTGCCAGTGAGATGAAATCGGCGACGGCGGCGGTCAAGCAGCGCTTCGCCTCGGCGGGCACGGACTGCTGGAGGTCCGAGATCACCCACACGCGGTGGCGGACGGCCGGGCGGACGCTGGCGAGGATTCGGTCGATCACGACCGGCAAGGATAGGCGGGGCGCGCGGCGCGACAAGGGTGCGCACGGCGCGTGACGCGTGCGCATCGACGCGGTCTATGCGCACGCCGCGGACCTGCCGCGCTACGGTCTGTGGCGACAAAACCCGGCGGCCGAAGATTTTTTCGCACGGATCACTCCGCCGCGATGCCACGGAAAAGGCGCACGCCTCGTCATGCCGCGGTGACGCCCCCCGGTCTTTCGGAAGCACTACTCATCCCCCGAGCAGCGCCTTACCGGAGACCGATACATGCCCACCGACGTCACGACGCCCGCGATTGACCCGGCCCGCCTCGAGGCCGGGCTCCGCCGACTCCTGCACGCCGACCGCCCGCGCCACCGGCGGCTGTGGGCGTACTACCGCAACCCGATGCGCGTCCTCGCGAGCGCCGACGCGGTCGGGAGTGGGCAGGGGTCGGAGCGCCCGTACCGGCAGGCGCAGGAGTGGGGCCTGCCGGCGCGGATCACGGGCGTGCGCGCCGGGGCCGAGCCGTTCGCCGACGCCGGCCAGACGGGGCGGGCGCGCAAGGAAGTCGTGATCGAGAACGACATCGGGTGGCGCGTCGAGACGCTGGTGGACTACCTGTTCGGCAAGCCCCTGGTCGTCTCGTCGGCCGCGCCGGACCCGGCGCGGCGAGCGATCATCGGCCGGCTGCTGCGGGCGGTGCTGGCGCACAACGGGGGCGTGCAGTTCCTGCAGCAGATGGCGACGCTCGGCACGGTGCACGGGTTCGTGGACGTGCTGGTGAAGTACGTCCCGCCGGCCGAGCCGATCGACGCGGGGGCGCTGGCGGCCGGGCACCCGACGGCGTGCGGCACGCGGGCGCTGGGCGAGGCGCCCGCCACGTGTGCGGACACTGGTGGCCATGACACCGAACAGTCGCCCCCGGGCGATGCGTCGCCGGGGGCGCACGATGCGGCCGCGGCGCCGGGCGGGTCTGACGAGTCCCGAGGAACGGGTCCGGGCGGCGGGAACGAGCCCGCCACTGACGCGCTGCTCCAGCGCGTCGCCCGCACGATCCGCCTCGAGATCGTCGAGCCCGCCCGCGCCCTGCCGCTGCTGTCGGCGACCGACTACCGCGCGGTCGACGCGTACGCCCAGGTGTGGGAGACGGACGGGGCGTGTGCCGATGCGGCGTCGCCGATCGCGCCATCGCGCGGCACGTGGTGGGAGCGATTGCGGTCGCTCTTCACGGCGTCGGGCGCGGGGCTGGCGCCGGCTGCGGCACGGGCGTCCGCACAGTCCGTCGCGATGGAGTTGATCACGGCCGACCGGTGGTTCCGGATCGAGGGCGGGGAGGTCGTCGCGCTCGGGCCCAACTCGCTCGGGCGCGTCCCGCTGGTGCACGTGCAGAACACGGCCGAGGCGTTCAGCTACGGCGGCGCATCCGACGTCGAGCCGCTCATCCCGCTCCAGGACGAGCTGAACACGCGCCTCTCCGACCGGGCGCACCGGATCACGCTGCAGAGCTTCCGCATGTACCTCGCGAAGGGCTTGGAGCACTTCACTGACCAGCCGGTCTCGCCCGGGCGGATGTGGCTGACGGACAACCCCGACGCCGAGATCGACGAGTTCGGCGGGGACGCGGCCTGCCCGTCCGAGGACGCGCACATCGCCGATTTGCGCGAGGCGATGGACAAGTCGTCCGGCGTGTCGCCGATCGCCGCGGGGGCGATCAAGAACCGGATCGGCCGGCTTACGAGCGCGGCGGCGCTGCGGATCACGCTGATGGCGCTGCTCTCGAAGACGGACAAGAAGCGGACGCTGTACGGGGCGGCGATCGAGCAGATGTGCGAGCTGGCGCTGGCGTGGCTCGACGCGGCCGGGGTGTTCCGCACGACGCCGGCGGAGCGGCGCGTCGAGATCGCCTGGCCGAGCCCCCTGCCCGAGAACGCGATCGAAAAGCTCGAGGAGGCGAACGCGAAGGTCCGCCTCGGCGTGGACCGCCAGACCGTGCTCCGCGAGCTGGGGTACTGACCGCGCGCACAGGGAGGGCGAGGCTCCGCCCGAGCCGTTCGGCCGGCGCGGGGTGCTTTTGCGGCTCGGACAGAGCCTCGCCCTCCCGACACGAACGAACCATTTTCCCTCTTTCGAAAGGAGGCTTGTCATGTCTGAGGAGGCCGTCGTTTCCGTTTCGTCCGACACGCCGCCGGCCGCGCCGTGTGCGGCGCCGGTCGGGTGTCCGCCGCCCGCGCCGGCGCCCGAGCGGCGCGAGTTCGACCCGCGGGCCCGGCTGCTCGAACTCGCGGCCGAGCTGGTGAGGTCGCAGAACCGGCGATTGCTGGCCGAATACCTGCGGTTGCGCCGGGCGACGCTGTGATTTGTTTGCCGCGCCGTCGCGCTCGCCTGCGGACTCGCTTGGAGCTCGCCCTCCGGGTCGCGGCTAAACGGCGCGCAAGTTTGTCTGACTTCTGACTTCTGGCTTCTGAACCCTTGTGGAGTCTCTCATGCCCTTTTCCGGAAAAGCAACGTACACCGCCGGCGCCACGCTCCCCGAGGCGGCCGAGGACGTGTCCGACCTGGTCGCGATCGCCAGCCCGCACGACACCCCCCTGCTCGACGCCCTGGGCGACGCGGCCCGCCCGGCCCGGTCCACCATCCACGAGTGGGTCGAGGACGAGCTTTTGCCCAACGCGGACCTGATCAACGACTCGACCTACACCGACCCGTCGGCCGACACGTCGTTCGTCGTCGACCACGCCGACCGGTTCCGGGTCGGCGACCAGGTGCGGCTGGACGGGGCGGCCGAGGTCATGCTCGTGACCGGCGTCAACACGGGCACGAACACGCTGACCGTCGTCCGCGGGTACGGCGGGTCGACGGCCGGCGCGCTGACGAACAACGGCGCGCTGACGATCGTCGGCAACGCCGCCCTCGAAGGGGCCGACGCCGACACCGCCCGGTTCACCAACCGCCTCCGGAAGACCAACTACACCCAGATCTTCTCGGCGACCGTCGAGGTGTCGGGGTCTGAGCTGGCCGTCCGGCAGGTCGGCGTCGCCGACGAGCTCGACCACCAGAAGCAGAACCGCCTGCGCGAGCTTTTGCGCGACCTGGAGACGAGCGTGATCAACGGCCGCGCCCCGGCCGCCACGCCCGAGGGCTCGTCGACCGTCCGGCGGACGATGCGCGGGCTGGTCGGGTCGATCACGACCAACCGGTTCGTGCCCAACGTCGGCGGGTTCCCGGCCGACACCGAGCTGACCGAGGAGCAGCTGAACGCCGCGCTCCGCGAGATGTGGAAGGTGTCCGGGTCGCGCGTCGACCTGATCGTGTGCAACGGCCAGGAGAAGCGGTGGATCAACTCGTTCATCGGCGCGGCCCGGCGGTTCGCGGCCGACACGCACACGTTCACGAACCTGGTCGCCGCGTACGAGAGCGACTACGGCGTGTGCCGGGTGGTCGTCAGCCGGGCGATGCCGGCGGGGGCCGTGATGCTCCTGGACTCGAGCCGGGTCGACGTGCTGCCGCTCGCCGGCCGGCACTTCCACTACAAGGCGCTGGCGACGACCGGCGACCGCGAGGCCGGGCAGGTGATCGGCGAGTACACGCTCGAGGTGCGCAACGAGACGGCGCACGGGATCATCACCGGCCTGACCGGCTGATCGCCCGGCGCCCGCGACCCACCCCGGAGGGGAGCGGGTGGCGGGCGGCCCGCGGCGCCCGGGCCCGCGGGCCGCCCGCCCCTGGGGGGCACCCCGCTCCCCTCCGACAGGGTCGTTCGCGTGCGGTCGCCCTGCCGCAAGGGGTCCCGCTTCGTCGCAACTCGCAACTCGCCAACTCGCCAACTCGCCAACTCGCCAACTCGCAACTCGCAACTCGCAACTCGATTCGCTTCGCGACCCGCCCGCTGAAGCGGGCTCGCCGAAATGAGGTTCCACATGACGACGTTCTGCACCGATTCCGATTTGCTCCACTGGGAGCCCGATTTGCCCGGCGACGCCCTCTGGGTGTCGCAACTCCTGATCACCGGCACCGGCGACCTGACCGAGTCGTCGTTCTTCACCAGCTCGGTCTCGCCCGGGTTCAACGTGCTGACCGGCATCGAGGCCGGGCAGGTGCTGACCCTCGGCGAGCCGGTCAACGCGTGCTTCCCGATCGTCGAGCGGGTCGACAACACGACGGTCCGCGTGTCGACGATCACGGCCGAGTTGTTCCCCGAGTCGGGCGGGGCGCCGCCGCCGGCGCTGCTCGGGTGCACGAGCGCGGCGGACGTGTCGTACGCGGTGCGGTCGTTCTGGGCCCAGCGGTCGGTCGTCAGCGCGTTCATGCTGGCGGCGGCGGGGGCCGACCCGGCCGTCGCCGCGGCCGAGGGCCGCCCCGCGCCGGCCGTGCTCAACCCGGCGTCGCTCAAGCGGGCGTGCGTGCTCGGGACGATCCAGATGATCTACGCGACGCTCGCCGCCGCCGCCGCCGAACCGGCGGCGCTCCAGGCCCGGGCCGACATGTACGAGCGCCTGTACCGCCGGGCCCTGCGCCAGACCGAGGTCGTGCTGGACCTGGACGGCGACGGCCGGGCCGACGTGCGCAAGTCGCTCGGGGCGGTGCAGGTGGCGCGGGCGTGATCTCCGCCAACGGCGTTCGTGATGTCATTCCGAGGTACTCCGAGGAATCTGGCCCCGACCGTCGCGGCCCGTCCGACTTTGGCGATTATTGCTCGGACACAACTCACCCGGGTCGAGCGGGCCTCGACGCGCCACCCAGATTCCTCGGCGTACCTCGGAATGACAGTCGACACGCTTAAAGGCAAAAACGGGGGCGGACCATGTGGCAGGTGATCGCACAATCGACCGATACGCTCGCCCAGCTGACCAGCCTCGGGGCCGCGGGCGTCATGGGCGCGATGTGGCTGTGGGAGCGGCGGTCCAGCCGGGCCCGCGAGCAGCAGCTCGACGAGGCGCACGCGCGGATCGTGGGCGACCGCGTGCAGGTCGACCAGCTGATCGAGGTCGTCCGCGGCAACGCCGAGGCGATGACGAGGCTGGCGATCGTGCAGGAACAGCTCGTGCGGGAGATGCGGGGGTAGGGGCCGCGGCGCAACGCCGGGCGGCGGGGCCGGGCGGGGGTGCGGGCCGCCGTCCACCCGAGGTCCATTCGGATCGGGCTGGCGGCGGCGTCACCTCGCGCCGGCCGGGCTGCGGCGGGACGCGGACGCGCAGGGGCTGCCGGTAACGGGCATCGACGCCCGGCCTGCGGCGGCTGCTGGTCGCGATTAGGCGCACCGAGCAGGCGGAGGCGGCTCTGCGCCGCGCGACGGCGGCGGCGGAGGATTGGCCGGTCGGCGTCGGGGTCGGCGTCAACTGACCCGCGCGCGCGGACGGACACGCGGGACCAGCCCGGAAGTGGGCGGGCTGGTCCCGCAAAGGGGGGTTCACCCGCGTTCGCAGCGCAGGGTGGGACGGGGACGACTCAAGGTGAGTGAGATAGGACTGCCACGCGCAACACGGGCGGCCGCCCCCGGCGCACGCGGGAGGGCCGGCCGGCCATTCGGGCGGGCCTCTCCGGCGTGCGTCGGGGTCGTTCCGGTGGACGAGGGACGGGCGTGGTGCCGCCCCGGCCAGAAGAACGTGGGCAGCTTATGCTTCGCGGTCTTCCGGGGGGGAGAGCCCTTCACCGCCGGGCGCAGCCCGTCCGCGGTCCTCTGCTGGAGGCCCGTACGCCCCGGTCCCGGTAACGTACCAGCATTCAACGGCCGGCCAGGCGCACGACCATTTCACGAATCACAAGGACCGTTTCGCCCGGCCGATCCGTTGCAGTGCGGGGTTATCCCTCGTCCACCCAGAAGTCCTTGCGCGCGATGAAGAAACGCGTCAGCCCACCCGCCTCGAGGCGGACCGTAAACGCGACCTTGTACGGCCACCGCCCGCTGACATCGAAGCGCAGGAAATCCAAGCCCTCCCGCGTGGCCTCCGGTCCGTCGTCAAGCCAGCAGTATTCCGGCTTTCCGAACTTCGCGATCAACTCGTCGCGGGTCGCGCGTGTGTTCACGGGCAGCCGGACCGTTCGCAGGATCGCTTCGCCGATCTCAAAGGGCAGCCCGCCTTCGCCCAGGTCGGTGCCGATCCCCGACAGTGTGGTCGGCGGGTTGTCGGCGAAGCAGAAGAGCGTCGACTCGTCGAAGATTTCGTGATACTCGCACTTCCAAGTCTGCCGGTCGCACTCGTAATCATTGATCTCGGCGTCCGGCGGGAGAAACTGCTGGAGCCGAAGCGCTGAGAATTCTTCGTACGGGAGCAGTTCCATAAGCTCGTGACTCTCAGCGAGGGATAACGGAATGCCGATCAGCGGCCGAGCCGGCACCGCGCCGGCCCTCGAATCACCGGAACCTTACGCGCCGGCTCGGTCCGCTGCATTGGCGGGTTATGTCGCAGGCCGAACCGCCGCCTGAATGGATGCGGTCGGATCGAACGCGAGCTCCGGCGGAACGCAGACGAAGAGCATCCCGCCGAACACGCGCTCCCAACGTGCGCCTCTCGCGTCCAGATCCGCGAGGTATTGCTTTCCGCTTCCGCTGTCGAGCCAGCCGCGCGGCAGGACGTAGTCGTAGACGCGCCATCCACTCGCCTGAGCGACCCGACGGAAGCGAAGCTTGCCCCGGCCCAAGGCCTCGGCTTCGATCACGTCGTTGTACGACGCGGACTCGGCGCCGATCGGAACGCCGTCCAACCGATAGAGACCGCTCCCCACAGGCGTGACGGGGCAACTGGTCGTCAACCCCTCGGCCGGAAACTCAATCGCGGCTTCGCCGTCACCGACCTGCACCTCGACGGCGACGTCAGAAATTGGAGGCTGCTCCTGCGACATAACGGACCAGCATTCAACGGCCGGCCGGGCACTGCGCCGCGTCGGAATCGCAAGGACCGTTCCGCCCGGCCGGTCCGTTGCAGTGCGTGGTTATCCGGCCTTCTCCGGGCCTGACAGTTCGCCGTTCCAGGAGTTGAAGAGGTACCCCGCCGTCGCGTCCTGCAACGTGCACTGCACCTCGATGAGCGTGTTGATTTCGTCGAGCACCTCGTCGAGATCCTCAATGCCGATCTCGAACCGCACGTCACAGCGGCTCAACTGATCGGCGAACGGGCTCCCCTCGGCGATCTCCGCCGCCTCTTCTGCGACGTGCGGATCGGCGGACCATGCTACTGACAGTTCCGGTCCATCCTCCCATCGCACGGAGAGAGCATGCTCGCCCCGCGCGACTTGCAGCCCGCGGTCGGCTAACAGTCGCGCGGCCTCGTCGAGGCCAACGCCGCCGCCCGCGGACCGGAAGAAGATCATCGACACGCCATCGGGCATTCGGCACCTGGCAGGATAACGGACCGACGTTCAGCGGCCGGGCGGGCGCCGGACGCACTCTCGAAGAACGGGGACCGCGACGCCCGCCCGGTCCGCTGTAGCGTTTGGTTATCCCGCATGCGAGACGCCGGCGAGCCCGCCGGAGTCGCGCTTGACCTGCAGCTCCGGGCCACCGGTGGTCAGACTACGGATCTTCCCCGGCCTGGTCCTCCAGGAAGCGGGCCGCCTCCGCGGCGGCGTCCGGGTACTTGGGGTTGTCCCGTGCCTCGCGCAGCAAGCCCAGCAGCGACTCCCGTCGCGGGCCCGCCGGCTCCACGTTCAGGATCCGGTTGACCATCCAGACGCTCAGGTACATCGGCCGGCGGCGAAGAGAGTCGACGAGCAGCGGCTCGTACGCGCCCGCGCCGAGCTCCTCAATCGCGTGAACCAGCGGCCCCGGATCGCCCAGGTCCGCGTCGGGGCACCGCTCCATCAGCCGGAACATCGCCGGCACGACGCGGGCCTTGTCCGCCGGCGGCAGGCGGTCAAAGCCCTTCGTCAGGTCGTACAGGTCTGCCTCCGCCCCGTAGTCGTCCGGCCCGGCGGAGAACCCGTCCAGCGCGGCGATCATGCGGTCGGCCTTCGATCCGGCGGGCTTAGCTGCCATGCGTCAACCTCCGATGGCCCAACCCAGCGAAACCAGACGGGTGCATCGTACTCCCGCGGGATAACGGACCGACGTTCAGCGGCCGGGCGGGCACCGGACGCACTTGCGAATGACGAGGACCGCGACGCCCGCCCGGTCCGCTGCAATGTCTGGTTATACCGCAGGCCGGGCCGCCGGGGTTCATGACCGCCGCGGCTGATCCTCCCAAGCGACCGAAGGATCGAACTCGCGGTGGTCGAAGAAGTACCGCGCCACTCGCACGACCACTTCAACGTCGTGGCAGATGTACCGCTCCTCGTCGCCGAAGCCTTGGTCGCTGGTCCAGACTGCGACCTCGTTGTCGCCCCCGCCCGGGTTCACAAAGCGGCGCTGGAAGTAGCCGTCGAACGTGCCGGCGACCCAGTAGTCGCCATCGCCGCCCATGATCTCCAGCCGGTCATCATCGTCCCTTCCTCGGGTGTCCTCCTTCAGGCACAAGAAGAGGAAGGGGAACGAGAACTTGTCCAACCGGCGGATGGCCTTTTCGATGAGTGACCAACTCGGGCGGGCGGTAGACTTGGCGTGCCAAGACCGGCCGCCGTCGGTGTACTCGATCACGTCGAGCCGCTTCACGAACACCGGTTGCTCCTGCGGTATAACGGACTGACATTCACTGGCCGGCCCGGCATCAACCAGCTTTCGAGTCACAAGGACCGTTCCGCCGGGCCGGTCCAGTGCAGTGTTGGGTTATCCCCGTCCGCACCGCCGTCACTCGTCCACCTCTACGCAATACGGCTCGCCATTCTCGCACCCATACTCCAACGTGATCCCCGCCCCGATGTGGTCGAAGCGGCCGCGGAAGTCCCCCAGGGCGTCCGGTTCGGACAAGAGGATGCTCCAGAATGCGTCCGCCACTCGGCCCTTCAAGCCTTCGTCGCTCTCCGCCTGGCTGAACGTCAGGGACGTCTTCCCGTAATAGTCCGAGCACTCGAACGGGACACCCGTGTCCGCGCCGTCCGGGACGGCGACGAACCCCTGCAGCAGAAACGTCTTCTCAACCTCCGACGGCTCCGGCGTGCAGCCGAACGCGGTGGGCAGACGCGCCCGAACCCATGCCACGTCGAACTGCTCAGCCACCGGGACGCGAAGCACGGGCGGGATGCGGTCACTCGGGAGTTCGTTGAGCCGGAACGACGGCCGGAACATCGTGCCCTCCAGCTCCACGTCCGCCGGCACGATCGTGAAGCCGCCGTGCTTCGCAGCCCGGCCGTACACGTTCTGGAGTTTGGCGTGTCGGACATTCATGCCGCGTCCCGGCAGGGATAACTACCATTCATCGTCGGACCGGCCGAATAACCGCCCCCGCCGGCCGCCGCGGTCGCGGCGCGCAACCCGTTATATCCGCGAGGGCCGCCCGGGTTCCAGCGGAGAATAATAGCCGGACGAAAACCGACATCGCGTTCGGCATCCGTTCGCCCTCCCTCCGCCGGGCACCGGTCGGCCCCACGCATGACGACGGGCGGGTGCCGTGCGGGCCCGGCCCACCGACGCTATCGTGCCCGTTCCGACTCATGCCCGCCCCCCTCCTCGACTACCGCTCCCCGCTCACGACCCTCCAGCGCCGCCGCCCCTACCCTCTCTGGCTCGGCGTCGTCGTCGCCCTCTGGACGCCCACCCTCTGCATCCTCCTACCGCTCGCGCTCGACCGCGCCGGCGGTCGCGGCATGTCCCTCGGGCTCACGGCCTTCTGCACCTACGGCATCATCGCCGCCGTCGCGTGGGCCAACTTCGCCCTCCTCGCCCGCCACACGAACCCTCGCTTGGTCGGCGCAGGCCCGCTCTTCCTCTGCACGCTCGCCATGCTCGTCTCCGCCCTGACCGCCATCGGCGCCACGATCATCACGATAATCGCCCCATACATCCGTTACGCGGATTGACGCCGGCCGGCCGACGTACCATTCGCCATCCGGAGGTGCCTCGTGCCATGGTACGCCGTCCGAACCGTCTACGACTGGAACCGCCGCAAGTCCGACGGCAAGAACATCTTCGAAGAACGCATCGTCGCCTTCGAAGCCGCCACGGACGACGACGCCTTCGCCAAGGCCGAGGCCGAGCGCGACCGGTACGCCGACTTCCACCAATTCACCGCCCACGACGAGCAGGCGATGTACCTGCAGGACGGCGACCCGCTCATCGACGGGTACGAGGTCTGGTCGCGAATGTACGAGTCGCACGACGACCTCGACGCGTTCTACGCCAAGCGATACGACGACTACGCGTACCACCCGGAATGATCTCGCGCGACGCCGAACGCGCGCGGAGTGCACTCCCACCCACCGCGCCTCGCGCGCCCTACTCCCCGCGCAATCCCACTCATTCGTGCCCATTCGTGCCCATTCGTGAAACCCCTCTCCCCTCTGCCTCCGCCTTCCCTTACGATGCCCCTTCACCCAAGGAGACCCCCGCCCCCCATGCCCTGGATCATCGATTACGACGTCGTCCTCGAAACGCTCGGCCGGCAAGGCCTCAAGTGCAATTACCACAACAGCGGCGCGTTCGGGTTCGCCGAGCCCGCCGCCGGCCTCCACGCGCTCGGGTGGGTCGGCCCGGCCGACGAATCGATCCGCCCCCAGGTCCGCGCCCTCACCCGCCAGGTCCCCGCGCCGCACGAGCAGACCCTCGCCCGCCTCGCGCGCCAAGCCTGGCAAGCCCACCTCCCCGGCCGCGCCTGGGTCATGCCCATGAGCCACTGGCACTACGAGCTCAACTTCGGCGCCCGCGACTGGATGCCCGCCCTGATCGAAAACGTCCAGCTCGACCCGGGCCTCCTCGAGAACCGCAACAACGGCGCCGCCATCGAGTTCGCCCCCGACGAGGCCGACCTCTTCGAGTACTTCACCGGCCGCCTCCTCGAAATGCTCCTCGGCAGCGACTTCATGATCGCCTTCCCCGGCCACCCCGCCCTCTGCACCGTCCACCACCACAAGCAGCTCTGGTGGCAGACGACGGACGCGGGGATCCGCGATGCGCTGGACAGCCTCGTGAATGCGGAGAAATGACGAATGACCAAATTCGAATGACGAATGTTCAAATTCAAATGACGAAACGGGCGTCCGCCCTCGCAGACCGCGCTCCCCCGTTTCGTCATTCGTCATTGGTGCTTCGTCATTGATTCGTCATTCGAGTTTCATCATTCGTCATTCCCCTATCTTTCCCTCGTCGCTCGAATTCCGCCCTTCGTCCATTATCCTCCCCCCGTGCCCTTCGACTTCTCCCCCTACGCCGCCGTCCTGCTCGACCTCGACGGCACCCTCTACCACGAGGAGCACGCCCTCCCCGGCGCGGCCGACCTCGTCCGCCGACTCCAACGCGAGGGCCGCCCCTACGCCTGCCTGACCAACAGCACGTCCAGCCCCGAGCGCATCCGCACGCGCCTCGCGCACATGGGCATCGACATGCCAGCCGACCGCATTTGGTCCGCCGCGGCAGCCGCCGCGGACTACGTGCTGAAGACCTTCGGCGCCCGACGGGCAGTCGGCACTTCAGTGCCACTGCGCCCCCGCGTGATGAACCTCGCCACCGAGGGCTTCCACGAGCTCCTCGACGGCCAAGTCGACTGGGTCAACCGCGCGGACGAACTTTGCGACGCGATCGTCGTTGGCGCGCCGACCAACGTCTTCGCCACCCCCGACCGCCAGCGCGTCGCGATGGAGATCGCCCGCCGCACGCCCGCCGTCCTCGTCGGCGTCTGCGCCGACCGCGTCTACCCCAGCCCCCGCGGCATGGAACTCGGCTGCGGCGCGCTCACGTCCATGCTCGCCTACGCCGCCGACGTGCCGCCCGACCGCGTCGTCTACACCGGCAAGCCCGAGCCCATCTTCTTCAACGAGCTCTGCGCCCACCTCGGCGTCGAGCCCGCCCGCTGCCTCCTGATCGGCGACAACCTCGAGTCCGACATCGCCGGCGCCCGCCGCGTCGGCGCCGACACCATCCTCGTCCTCACCGGCGTCGCCACCGAGTCCGACGCCGCCACCGCCCCGGAGAACAAGCGCCCGGGGCGCGTCATTCCAGACCTTACCGCGCTGCTGTGAGCCCCCGGAATGACGAAGGACGAAACGACGTGATCGTTTCGTCCTTCGCCATTCGACCTTCGGATTTGATTCGTTATTCGAATTTCGTCCTTCGGACTTTTGACCCGCTCAGCTCGCCCCGTACGGGTTCTTCACGATCCCGTTCAGCGACAGCAGGAACAGGTCGGCGTTCGGGTCCCCGTCGAGCGTGAACGACAGCGACCCCTTGCGCGTGCCCGCCAGCGTCGTCGACAGCGCGATCGTCAAATCGTCCGACTCGCCCGGCGCCAGCACCCGGTCCAGCTTGTCGAGCACCACGTACCCCTTCGGCAAGTTCAGCCGGCCCAGCGTCAGCGTCGTGCCGCCCGTGTTCGTGAACCGGAACGTCCGCGCCGCGGTGCCGATCGGCGACAGGTCCCACGTCCCGAACTGGGCCTTGGTCCCGCTGAAGATCGTCTGGCTGCGCCCCTTCGCCCGGAACCCCGTCACGACCAGGTTCGCCGGCGCGGGGGGCAGCACCACCGTCGCCGTCACCGTGAACCGGAACGGGTCCTCGTCCGCGTCGCCCGTGTTAAATCCGACGACCCCGCTGAACGTGCCCGCCGTGTCCGCCGGCAGCCCGATGACGATGTTGTCCGCCTTCCCCGGGGCCAGCGTCAGCGCGTCGATCCCGTCCACCAGCACGTACCCGGCCGGCACGACGACCTGCGTCATCGACAGCGGGCCCGTCCCCGAGTTCACGATCGTGAACGTCCGGTTGATCTGCCCCGCCCCCGCGACCGCCGTCCCGTACGAGATCGTCGAGTTGTTCGCCACCCCGCGCACGCCCCGCTTGGTCGACGCGTACACGTCGATCTCCGGCACCGGCCCGCCGTTGATCGTCTCGACCCCGATCGGCGTCGGGTCGGTCAGATCGATGTTCGCCACGTCCAGCCCCGGCCCGCCGCTCAGGAACCCCTCGACGATCCCGTTCGCCGCCTCGAGCACGTCGTCCCCGAACCCGCCGATCAACTGGTCCCCGCCGACGTCCCCGATCAGCGAGTCGTCCCCGTCGTTCCCGCGGGCGACGTCCGTCCCCGTGCCGCCGGTCAGGGTGTCGTTGCCGTCCCCGCCGGACAGGTCGTCGTCCCCGCCGTTGCCCTGGAGGTCGTCGTTGCCGGCGCCGCCGTCGAGCGTGTCGGCGCCGTTGGCGGAGATCAGCGTGTCGTCGCCGTCGCCGCCGGTCAGGACGGACCCGCCGGTCGCGCCGGTGGTGAGCCGGGACGGCAGGGCGGCGGCGATGGTGATGGTGTCGGCCGCGCCGCCGAGCCCGTTGACGATGATGTCCGTGAGCGTCCCGCTCGGGAACGTCAGGTTCTGGACGGTGTCGGCCACGACCAGGTTGCCGGCCCCGTCGTCGGTGACGGTGATCGTGTCGCTGGCGTTGGTGCCGGTGACCAGGAGCGTGGTGCCGACGACGGTCGCGGTGGCGAACAGGCGCCGTTCCTCGAGCGCGTCCAGGACCGCGGGCGCCGACGGCGACGCCACCGCCCGGGTCAGGACCTGCCGCCGCCGCTTCGCCGTCTGCTGGAACCGGTTCATCTCGTGCCCTCGCCGGACGTGGACTGCTCCCCGGCCCGCCTTCGAGGCGCGCCGCAAGCGGGCAATGTACTCAGGCCGCCCGGGCGGGGTCAACAATTTAAGCCCGTGACGCCGCGCGTACGTGCCGCGGCCGGCACCCCGGACGGGGGGGGCGGCCCACAGAACGGCAAGAAGTGCCGGTCGCGGCCCCGTGGCGGTCCGGGCGGTTTTTGAACTCGTCGGGGCCATCAGCACGACCGACCGGCGGGCTCTTGCCGAGGGCTGAGATGGTTCCGACGGAACATTCCCCGCCCCGTCATCGCGACCGGCCGTGCCGTCGCCCGCTCGCGTGCGTATACTGCGCCCACCATGAATGTGACCGTCAACGGCGAACCCCGTGAGCTGCCGGAGCACGAGACCGTCGCGGCGCTGCTCGCGCGGCTGAATCTGAGCCCGGACAAGGTCGCGGTGGAGCTCAACCGGCGGATCCTGCGGACGGAGCGTTACGACACGCCGCTGAAGCAGGGGGACGTGATCGAGGTCGTCACGTTCGTCGGCGGGGGGTAATTCGCGAGTTCGATCGGACACGTGCACCTTCGGTGCGACCGCTCAGTACGCCTATGGTCTGCGGGCGCCGGGCGCGCGAGACTTACGCGCCGTTCAGCTCGACCCACGCGCGGGTGCCGCCGGCGGGGAGGCGTTCGAGGCCGATGCGGCCGGCGTGGGCGTCGACGATCTGCTTGCAGACGGCCAGGCCGATGCCGGAACCGGCGGACTTGGACGTGCTGAACCAGGCGAAGGGGTCCTGCCCGTCGACCAGGTTGAGGCCGGCGCCGGTGTCGTCGATCTCGATGCGAGCGCGGTGCTGCACCAGTGGCACTGAAGTTCCACTGCCCGTGTCGGTGACGACGGAAGTGCGCAGGCTTAGTGCGCCTCCCTGGGGCATGGCGTCGATCGCGTTGAGGACGAGATTGAGCAGGACTTGCTTGAGCTGCGCGGGGTCGGCCCGCGCGGGGGCCGGCGGGCCATCGATCGTCACGCGGACGCCGGCGTGGTCGAGGCGGCGGGCGAGGAGCTGCATCACGTCGGCCGCGCACTCGCGGAGGTCGACGGGTTCGAGCCGGGGGTCGGTGCGGCGGCCGAGGATCAGCATCTCCTGGACGATCGAGTCGAGGCGGTCGAGCTCGGCGATGGCGATCTCGAGCGACTCGTCGGCCGTGCCCGCCTTGGACATCTGCTGCTGGAGGAGCTGGAGGTTCATGCGGATGCCGGCCAGGGGGTTCCGCACCTCGTGGGCGACGGACGCGGCGATCTTGCCGACGGCGGCGAGGCGCTCGGCGTCGAGCAGGCGGGCCTGGGTCTCGCGGAGACGCGCGAGCATGCGGTTGAACGTGGTCGCCAGGTCCGCGAGCTCGCGCGGGGCGTCGAGGTCGACGTCGCGCAGGCCGGCGTCCTTGGCGTCGGGGGCGGCGGTCGGACTGATCTGCGCCTCGATCTGCGTCGACAGGCGGCGGATCGGGCGGGTGATCGTGCGTGACACGACGAACGCCGCGAGCAGCACCGCCAACAGGACTGGGATCGCGCCGAGCAGGATGGGGCGGACGGCGGCGGCCTTGGCGTCGTCGAGGACGCGGCGGTCGACGAGCAGGTAGAGCGTGCGCCCCTGTCCGTTCGCCGGGTCGCGCACCTCGGCGGCGCCGATCACGTACTCGCGCCCGCCGAGGCGCACCGCCGGCGGCAGGGTCGCCCGCCCCTGGAGCTGGGCGACGAACGCGCGCTCCTGCGCCGGGTCGAGGCTCGAGACGACGTTCTCCCCGATCGCGTCGGGGTTGAGCTCGGCGGCGACCTCGTCGTCGTGCCCGAACATCGTCGCCAGGCGCTGCATCATGAGCTGCGAGAGGGGCAGGCGCATCTCGCGCATGAGCTGGGCGGCGTTGGCGACGCGCTCGCGCACCAGGCGGTCCTCGATCACCTGCCCGACCGCGCGCATCCCGAGCCACGACACGGCCACCGCGGGGAGGAGCGTGAGCAGGACGAACGCGGTAAGGATCCGCCGGGTAATGCCGGGGTGCGTGCGGACGGCGGGCATGGTGGGGGAGTGTAGCGGGGGGGTAAGGGCGGGGGGAGGAGGGGAGGTGAGGGGACCGACGCGCGCCCGCGCCGCACCCCGGTGGAGTCGGATTCGCCCCGCAGGGGCGATCGACTCGCGCTACCCGCATCCGATCGTCTCAATGACCGCCCGGCGCGCAGAACGCGTCTCATATAGCCCGCCACTCGTGGCGGGAAAGCGTTCGAATTCCGAGGGGCGTTCCGTTCCAATCGGGGTCTGGTGAACCGCGCCTTCCCGCCACAAGTGGCGGGCTATATGAGGTAGGCTCGAACTGGCGATCGACCCGTGAGACGGTCGAACGCCGGCCGCGCGCGAGTCGGACGTCCGCCGCGCTGGTCCGCGTGTGGTATGCTCCGCCGCCGATGAC
>DASPKW010000161.1:0-6324 GCA_035627895.1 Tepidisphaeraceae bacterium
ATTCCAGTCGATCGCGGGGACAGAGAAGGCGAACGCGGCGTTCGGCGTCAGCCTGGCGCTGCTCGGTGAAGCACACGCCGCCGCGTCTTCACTCGCACCTCACCACTCGCAACTCGCAACTCCCAACGTCATGTACTTCGAGACCGGCCAGGGCAGCGCGCTGTCGGCCGACGCACACCACGCGGTGGACCAACAGACGTGCGAGGCCCGGGCGTACGCGGTGGCGCGGGCATTCGCGCCGCTGCTGGTCAACACGGTCGTCGGGTTCATCGGGCCGGAGTATTTGTACGACGGGAAGCAGATTTTGCGGGCGGGGCTGGAGGATCATTTCTGCGGCAAGCTGCTCGGCCTGCCGATGGGGTGCGACGTGTGCTACACGAACCACGCCGAGGCCGACCAGGACGACATGGACACGCTACTGACGTGCCTCGGCGCGGCGGGCGTGACGTACGTCATGGGCGTGCCGGGGGCCGACGACGTGATGCTGAATTATCAGAGCACGAGCTTTCACGACGCGCATTATTTGAGGCAGGTGATGGGGCGGAGGCCTGCGCCGGAGTTCGAGGCGTGGTTGGAGCGGATGGCGATCGTGGACGGGACGCGGCGGTTGCGGGCGATTCCCGAGCGGCATCCGATGCTGGTGTCGGCACCCCGCGGTTCCCCATTGATCCGGTAGGCTATTTCCATGAGCACTTCCTCACCGATTTCGTTCGACGCCATGGTACGGATCTTCCGAGCGCTTGGGGTGCGTGATCCGGAGTCCTGGGCGCGGTCGCAGGCTGACGAGGGCTCTACCCAACTCGCCCGAGCGCTGTTTCTAAAGCAAGCCTGGGCGGACGTGGTGCCGGAAGACGACCACGCGTGGATGCAGACGGGGATCGCGGCGGCCGAGCGTGATCCTGATGAACCGTTCGCCGGCGCGGGGAGGGCCCTCAAGCGGATGCTGGCCAGCGGCGTCGACGCGCGTGATATCACTGATTTGGTTCGCGCGATGCAGGGGGAGTTATTGGCGAGCATCTGCTACCTGCTGGGCGACGCCGGGTCGGCCCGTGCCGGCCTGCCCGAAGGGTGCCCGGACGTGAAGTGGGAGTTGTACGAACAGGACGATGATTACAACCCGGCTGCGCCGATCTCATGCCTGCACGAGGACGTGCTCGGGTTCGATCCGACGGGGCGAGAAATGCGGCCGCGACCTCGGGACGAGAAATGAGGAATACACGTGTCTGAGCCTCACCTGTTCGGCACTTCACAAGACCCGTGGAGCAATCTGCGTCAACACACGCCGGCGCGGATCGCGCTGGGCCGGGCGGGCGGGTCGCTGCCGACGCGCGAGTTGCTGGATTTCAGCCTCGCGCACGCGCTGGCGCGGGACGCCGTGCACGAGGCGTTCGAGCCGCACCGGTTGAAGGAGGCGCTCGCGCCGATCGATTTGCCGGTGTACTACCTGGAGTCGGCGGCGGGGGATCGGGCGACGTATTTAAGGCGGCCGGATTTGGGGAGGCGGTTGTCGGAGAAGGCGCGGGATGCGCTGGGCAAGGCGCGCGCGGATGGACCGGGGTTTGACCTGGTGGTCGTGCTGTCGGACGGACTTTCAGCGCTGGCGGCGCACCGGCAGATACCGTTAGTGCTGAAGCGGTTGTTGCCGATGCTCGTGCGGGAGGGTGTGCGGGTGGCGCCGCTGTCGATCGTTCCGCTGGCGCGGGTGGCGATCGAGGACGAGGTGGGCGAGGTGATGGGGGCGCGGGCGGCGCTGATCCTGCTGGGCGAGCGGCCGGGGCTGGGGTCGCCGGACTCGCTCGGGGCGTACCTCGTGTTCGGGCCGCGGGTGGGGAACACGGACGCGCGGCGGAACTGCGTGTCGAACATCCGTCCGGAGGGGCTCGCGCCGGAGGCGGCGGCGGAGACGATCGCGTATCTCGTGGTGCAGTCGTTGCGGCGGCAGATCTCGGGGGTGGGGTTGAAGGACGAGCGCGGGGGCAGGACGCTGACGTAATTCTGGCTTGCTCACTTCAGTGAGCATGTACAATCCCCCGTGTGGGCACCTCCGCAAAAGTTCGGGGACGCGGAACGAACGATGGGAGAACCGTCACCGGTTCGAACATTGGTATCGCGACAACTCCGTCTACTTCATCACCAGCTCGACGCGCGACCACTTCCCGGCGTTCGCTTCGGAACACGCGAAGCAGGTGTTCCGGGACCGGTTCACCCACTACGCCAACGCCCACGGGTTCGAAACGTGGGTCGTCACGCTGATGAACAACCACTATCACACGCTCGCGTATGTCGCGCGAGCGGACGGGCTCGGGGAGATGATGCGGAAGATCCACGGGTCGGTCGCCAAACTTGTGAATGATCTGCTGCCCGAGCGCCGGAAGCCGTTCTGGCGCGAGCGCGGCGGTCGAGATTACTTCGACGGGTGCCTGCGCGACGCGACGCAACTGCGTCGGGCACACGGGTACACCGTTCGGCAGTCGGTTCGGCACGGTGTGTGTGCCGACTGGCGCGCGTACGGGCACACGCGCGTGTTCGTGAGCGCGGAAGAGGGGGTTGAGTTGGCGCGGGCACGTAATGCGTTCCTACCCGAAGTGCCGTACGCGCGATACCAAGGCAAGCGGGGACATGCTCACTAAAGTGAGCAAGCCGGAGTGGGTATTCGATTGACAATTGACCATGGACAATTGACAACGCATCGCATGTCCGAACCCGCTTTGCCGGTCGAGCCCGCGCGCCCCGTCATGGTCGACGTCCGCGGGCTGTCGAAGGTGTACGAGGACCCGACCGGGGCGGACATCTTCGCGGCCCGGGACGTTACCGTGTCGTGTTACGCGGGGGAGATCTTCGGGCTGCTCGGGCCGAACGGGGCGGGGAAGACGACGACGCTGCGGTGCCTGGCGACGATCCTTACGCCCACGCACGGGACGGCCTCGATCGCGGGGCACGACTTGCTAGGCGAGCCGGAGGCGATCCGGCGGTCGATCGGGTTTTTGTCGGGGACGACGGGGAATTACGCGCGACTCACGCCCCGCGAGACGCTACGGTTCTTCGGGTCGATGTTCGGGCTGAAGGGCGGTGCGCTGGAGTCGCGCGTGGAGGACGTGCTGGCGATGTTCGACGTGACGCCGTACGCGGACCGGCCGAACGACCGACTGAGCACGGGGATGAAGCAGCGCGTCGGACTTGCGCGGGCGGTGGTGCACGACCCGCCGGTGCTGATTCTGGACGAGCCGACGACGGGGCTGGACCCGGTCGTGAGCCGGACGGTCGAGCAGGCGGTTCGGCGGCTGGCGGACGCGGGCAAGTGCGTCGTGTTCAGCACGCACATGCTGCACCAGGCCGAGGAGATCTGCGACCGCGTGGGCGTGATGGCGCGCGGGCAACTGCTGGGCGTGGGCACCGGGGCGGAACTGTGCGCGCGGACGGGGACGGGCGACTTGCGGCACGCGTTTTTCGCGATGATCGAATCGGCCCACGAGACGGCGGACGCGCGGGAGATGGAAGAGTGAGCGGGGGAAATGGCGAATGACCAAATTCGAATGACGAATCAATGACGAAGGCCGAACGAACGAGGTCCGAACGGGCGAAGCGGGCGGGACGGACGATGTGCGTTTCGTCATTCGGCCTTCGTCATTCGGAATTGATTCGGCTTCGAGTTTCGGCGTTCGTCGTTCCGTGTTCCTGCTAAACTGCACGGATGCCCGAAGCCGCGCCGATCGATCCGCTCGCGTCCGCGCACTGCTGGTCGTGCGGGTACCCGCTCCGCGGGGTGCCGAGCGACCGGTGCCCGGAGTGCGGGCGGCCGTTCGACCGGGCGGACCGCACGACGGCGAACTTCGGCCGGCCGATGGGGCGGCTGGGCCGGCGGGCGCTGGCGGGAATGTCGGCGTGGACGGTCGGCGTCGCGATCGTCGGCGCGGGCCTGGTGGCGGCGACGTTCCGATGGCCGGTCGAGCCCGTGCGGCCGTCGTGGGCGGACCTGCGGTACTACGGGCGGGTGTGGGAGTGGAAGGCACGCCCGGCGGGGATGACGTGGGTCGACGGGGCGTACACGGCCGGCCTGGCGTTGGTCGGGATCGCGATCGTCGCGATGTTCATCCGGCTGGTCGCGCGCGGGCTGGCGGTGTGGCGGTATCGCCCGCCGGCGTGGCAGCGCGGGGCGGTGTGGCGGCGGGTCGGCGTCGTCGTGGTCGCTGCGATCGCCACGGTCGGGGTGGTGTCGTACGGGTGGCCGTACCGCGTCGGGCAGCGGTGGGCGGCGGACGCGGACTATGAAGTATTGCCGCGGGTGAATCAGGGAGAGACGAGCGTCGCGATCGCGAAGCGGACGATCTCGTCGGCGCCGCTGCGGCCGACCGTGCGCGTGCCGGACGGCGGGACGCTTTTGCTGGGCAGCGGGCCGCTGGTGATGCCGCTCCTGCGGGGGTGGCCGGGCCTGCCGGGGTCGGACGTGCTCGCCGGGCGGAGCGAGGCGGAGCTCCTTTCGGCCGCGCGGGCGCTCGCCGTGCGCGGGCGCAGGGTCCGCGAGCGCACGTGGGGCCTGAAGTGCCTGGTCGAGCGCGCCCCCGACTTGGCCGGCGCGTTCCTGCCGGCGGCGTACGCGGCCGAGTCCGACCCGGCGCTCAAGGCCCACCTGCTCCGCATGCTGGCGATCACGCAGCGCGCCGAGCACGTTCCGCTCGCGCGCGCAGCGCTGACCGATGGGCGGCCCGAAATGCGGGCGGCGGGGGCGGACGCGATCGGGCTGTACCGGCGGGTCGACGGGGCCGAACGCGCGCGCGAGATCCGCCACGACGGTCAGGACCTGGTCGCCCGCAAGTACGTCGACCCGCTGCTGCTCGCGACCGACCTGGCGACGGACCCGCCGATCGTGAACGTGCTCGCGCTGTACGCGCAGCCCGCCGCGGATCGTCCGCAGTTTCCGGACGACGTGCGCGGCGTGCTCGAACACATGATGACCACCGGACTGACCCCCGCCGAGCGCGAGGCGGCGGCCCGCGTGCTGGTCGCCTGGCCGGCCAAGGGGTACCGCATGCGGGTGGCGCAGTGGGCGGTGCTCTTGGCCGGCACGACCAACCGGCTGCGCACGGCCCACGAGGTCCGCGGGCAGATCGACTCGATCCCGCCGTTCGTCCACCGCGTCGGGAACCCGGAGTCGGAATACTTCGCACGGCTCGACACCGCGCCGATGACGACGTGGAAGCCGGTCGTGCATTTCGCCGTCGACCGGCCGACGGCGGTGCGGTTCGAGGTCGGCTTCCGCGGCGGGCGGCCCTGGTTCGCGTTCCCGAGGCCCGACGACCTGGCGATCGTGCCGTCGCCGGCGGATGCGACGACCGGAAAGGACCTGTTCGCCGAACCGATGGGCGGCGATCTGGACGAGCTGGGCGCGGTGTCCTACCGCGCTTTGTCCGACGACCTGTCGGTCCAGCTGACGACGCCCGGGCCGGGCGGCGCTGCCCTCACCCGGCTCGACGTCGCCGGCGAAGGTTACCCGTGGCTGACCCCGCGACACCGCGCGGTGGTGATCGGCGCGCCAGACGGTTGGACGGACCTATCGAAGGCGCGACGACCGGGCGCGCACTACCACCGCGGGCTGGTGTGGCAGAGTTTGATCGTCAGCCCGACGAAGCTGCCGTGGATGTCGCCGCCCGCCGTGCCGGCCGACGATCGCTTCAAATGGTGGAACGGGTTGCGCGCGGTCAACGCGGCGTGGGTGGCATCGCGCGGGGAGGCGGATCGGCTGCTCTACTTCGACGGGCCGGTGGGCGGGGCGTCGCCGTTCACGTTCGCGCGCCGCGAAGACGGGACGATCGTGGCCGCGGGCCGCCTGGCTGACGTCGTCGTGATCGACGGCTCGGCGGGAAAGCTGCGGACGGCGGCGGTCACGCTCCCGACGGGCCGGTACGCGCCGGGCGGCTCGGTGATCGACCTGCCCGGCCTGCCGGTCGCGCCAGACGCAAAGGCCGCGGAACAGGCCCTGCTGGATCTACTCGTCCGCCGCGGCCTGCGGCCCGACGAGGCGTCCGGCCTGGTGGGGGCGTGGCGCGACGTCTTCTACCGCCCCGGCCACCGCGCGCTCGTGTTCTTGAGTGAACAGCAGTACGACCACGTCTTCCCGCACGCGATTACGCCGGCGCCGACCGAGTCCGTCCGCGTCGGGATCGTCGTGCACGAGATCGGCTCGGGCGCAGCAGAGACAAGGGGATGGGAGAAGACAAGGGGACAAGGAGAGGGGGAGACAAGGGGACGCTGACGCCCGCAACGCGCGCGGTCGATCGTCGCATCCGCTCCCGGTCTCCTTGTCTCCTTGTCTCCTTGTCTCCTTGT
>DASPKW010000162.1:0-14642 GCA_035627895.1 Tepidisphaeraceae bacterium
AACAGGGCGGGGGCGACGTGACGCGGCGGTTCGGCGGGCTCGGACTGGGGCTGGCAATCGCGCGGTCGCTGGTCGAACTGCACGGGGGGACGATCGGGGCGGCGAGCGGGGGCGCCGGGCGCGGGGCGACGTTCACGGTGCGGCTGCCGGCGGCGGGTGCGGTCGCGGGCGAGGCGCCGGGCGGGGCGGGCGGGGCGACCGGTCGTGACGCGGCGGGCCTGGCGGCGGTGGCGGCGGCCGCGCGGCCGGCTCGCGTGCTGTTGGTGGAAGACCACGAGCACACGGCCAACGTGATGGCGCGGATGCTGAAGAAGGCCGGGCACGCGGTCGAGTGGGCGGGGGACGTGGCGGCGGCGCTGGCGGCGGCGGAGCAGGCGGCAGGCGCGGGCACGCCGTTCGACCTGGTCATCTCGGACCTGGGCCTGCCGGACCGCTCGGGGCTGGAGTTGATGGTGGAACTGAAGCGGCGACACACGGACGGGCTCAGGGGGATCGCGCTGTCGGGGTTCGGGATGGAGGAGGACGTGCGGCAGTCGCTCGCGGCCGGGTTCGCGCACCACCTGACCAAGCCGGTGAGCATGGCGCAGCTGCACGCGACGATCCGTCGGACGATCGGTGCGTAATGAGGGGGCGCGCGCGGGCGCATCGCACGTCGGCATACGTCAGACGTTCGAACGCCACATCACGCGCGGTGGTATGTTGGGGATATGGGATCAGCCGGTCACTCGCGGCGCACGGTTCTGAAGAGCGCTATAGCGTTCGGTCTCGCGCCAATCTGGGCGCGGGGCGCGGACGGTGCTGGCGAGGAGTCGGCGGACCTGATCGGGTCGGTCGAGCACGTGGTGGTGCGGGAGGGGCGGAAGGGCGGGACGAGTTGGTTTCATCCGCGGCCGACGTTGATCCCCCCTGCCGCGGTCGGCGGGAAGGCGACCGTGCTGATGACGGTTCAGTCGATCACCGGGTCGGATGTGTTTGGGCCGGTGCACTGGTCGATTAGTGAGGACGCGGCGGCGACTTGGGCGGAGCCGGAGGTGATTCCGGGCCTGGGGCGGCGGAAGGCGGACGCGGCGGACAATGCGATCGCGCCTAACGACCCGGTGGCAGCGGGGATGGACCAGGGCGTGTGCGACGTGGTGCCGGAGTACCATGCGAAGACGGACACCGTGCTGGCGATCGGGCACACGGTGTTCTACCGGAACAACAAGCTGGCGACGCCGCAGCCGTTTCGGCAGCCGGTGTACACGGTGCGGTCGCGCGACGGGAAATGGTCGGAGCCGCGGGTGCTCAAGTGGGACGACCCGCGCGGGGCGCTGATTTACACGTGCGGGTGCGGGCAGCGGGCGGTGCTGGAGGATGGGGACGTGCTGATCCCGATCAGCTTCGGGCCGCGGGGTCGGGCGGATCGGTCGGTGGCGACGGTGCGATGTTCGTTCGACGGGCGCGAACTGGCGATCAAAACGGTCGGGAACGAGTTGCGGAACACGAAGGGGCGCGGGCTGCTCGAGCCGTCGGTCGTGCGGTCGGGCGGGCGATTCTTCATGACGATCCGCGCGGAAGACGAGCGCGGGTATGTCACGAGTTCGGACGACGGGATGAAATGGGCGGAGCCGGCGGCGTGGGCGTGGGACGATGGATCGCCGCTGACGATGTCGACGACGCAGCAGCACTGGCTGGCGCACGCGGACGGGCTGTACCTGGTGTACACGCGGAAGGACGAGAAGAACGCGAAGCAGTTCCGTTTTCGCACGCCGTTGTATTGCGCGCGGGTGGATCGGCGGACGCTGCGGCTGGTGAAGGCGACGGAGCGCATCGTGCTGCCGATGCGGCCGGGCGAAGGGAAACTGGCGACGGCGTTCGGGAAGTACGGGAACTTTCACACGTGCGGCGTCTCGGCGACCGAGTCGATCGTGATGGACGGCGAGGCGTTTCCGGAGAAAGGGTATCGGGGGGACCTACTGCAGGCACGGGTGAAGTGGGGGAAGCCGGGCGCGATCTGACCGACGTCGGCGGACGCGCGTCCGAGCCGTCGTTTCGGGTGCCTTGGCCACGCGCCCGGCGGCTGGGACGGAACCTCATCCCCCCGGATCGCGCTTGCGAACGGGCAGGCGCGCCGGCGGGTCAGAATTGACATTTTCTCCCTAACTTCTGACGATCCGGTGCGTGTCTGGCCCCCGGTCCACCATTTCCGCCGAGAAAATGCGGGAGATCCTCGAGGTCTCGCGGTTGCTCGCGGTCACGGCGGACCTGGACAAGCTGCTGTCGGAGATCGCGCGTGCGGGCGCCGCGCTGTTGTCGGCCGAGCGCGCGTCCATCTTCCTGCACGACCGGGTGACCGACCAGCTCTGGACGAAGGTGGCGATGGGGGCGTCGGAGATCCGCGTGCCGTCGACGGCGGGGATCGTCGGGAGCGTGTTCCAGGCGGGGGCGCTCCTGAACATCCCCGACGCGTACGCGGACGCGCGGTTCAATCGCGACGTGGACAAGCGGACGGGGTTCGTGACGCGGAATTTGCTGACCGCGCCGATGTTCGACCTGAAGGGGCGGGCGATCGGGGTGATCCAGGCGGTGAACAAGACGGGCGGGATCTTCACGGCCGAGGACGAGGAATCGATCGCCCTGCTGTGCGCACAGGGTGGGGTGGCGATCCAGCGGTACCATTTGCAGAACGACGCGATCGCGGTCGTCGAGCTGCGGCGGGAGATGGATCTGGCGAAGGGGATCCAGGAGTCGCTGCTCCCGGCGCGGCCGCCGGAGCTCGACGGGTTGGAGGCGGTGGGGTGGACGCTGCCGGCGTCGGTGACCGGGGGCGACACGTACGATTTGTGGGAGAACTCCAACGGGCAGCTGGCGGTGTTCCTTGGCGACGCGGCCGGTCACGGGCTGGCGCCGGCGCTGGAGGTGTTGCAGGCGCGGACGCTGGCGCGGGCGCTGTCGGACCTGAACTGCGACCCGCGGTGGATTTTGACGCAGGTGAACACGCGGCTGGCGAAGGACCTAAAGCTCGGGCACTTCGTGACGGTGTTCCTCGGGTGCCTGGCGTGCGACGGGAAGCTGACGTGGTCGTCGGCGGGTCACGGGCCGGTGCTGTACCGGGCGTCGCCGGACGAGCCGGTGAAGGTGCTCGAACCCCCCGCCCCGCCGATCGGCGTGGAGGACGTGTTCGCGGCCGACCAGACGACGCCGGTGCAGTTGGATCCGGGCGGGATGCTCGTGGTGATGTCGGACGGGATCTTCGAGGCGATGGTCCCGGGGAACAGCCACGAGATGTTCGGCGTGGAGCGGGTGATCGAGATTCTGGACGCGAACCGCTACGAGTCGCCGGCGGTGCTGCTCAAGCTATTCCGCGAGGCGGTGCGGTCGTGGCAGGGGCGGGACGAGCCGAACGACGACCAGTCGATCGTGATCGTGAAGCGGCGCGGGAAGTGAGTCTTTCTGGGGTCGAATCCGGGGCGGCGCTTCGGGCGGAGCCCGTGCGACTTTGCCCCGGCTTGTTTTGGGAGTGGATGGATCGGGGTGGGTCTATGCGTTCGGTGTGCGCATAAAAAGAGACCGGAGCTCGCCGTTACTCCGGTCCCTGAACAGCCTGCCCGGCCAAAAGGCCGGAGACCCACAGGCTACATTGGGGATATCGACGGGTTGTCGTGGGGACTTTACAAATCTTTCCAAGTGGATGTTTATGGGGTGGGCGGGGTGGTAGTGCGGTGGGGCGGAGGATTATTGGCGGCGGAGCCGGAGCAACCCCATTAGCGCGGCACCCGTTGTCGGGCGGCGGCGCGGAACTGCGACAGCATGAGAGAGCCCAGCGACTTGTCGCGGGACGGAGTCGAAGTGCGCTGAGCGCAATACGAGCGTGCAGACGGTCTGCGAACCGCGCGGGTGGGTCTCCGTCCCGCGACAAGTCGCTGGGCTCCCTTTTTCCTCCCGAGCGCTCAGTTCAGTTTCAGCCGCGGGTCGGACAGGTCCAGGCGGTACATGATGTTGTTGTAGTCGTAGCGGGGCGTGGGGCCCTCCTTTTCGCTGCGGCTGAAGGTGTAGGTGTACGTGCCTTCGAAGTAGATGATCCGGCCCCCCTGCTGGTCGAAGACGGGGTGGTGGTTGGGGTTGTAGAACGAGTAGCGGTCGTGGGTGAGGATCTTTTTCGCGCGCGTGAACGGGCCGTGGGGTTGGTCGGAGTCGGACTCGCTGTAGTAGATCTCGCCGAGGGTGGAGGGGGCGTCTTTGCCGCCGAAGACGCCGTGGATCATGACCCATTTGTTGCGGAACGGGTTCCAGTTGACGCTGCCGTTGTGGGTGTGGAGGGTCTGATTGGTGTCGACGTCGATCGGGCGGTTGAACCCTTGCTCGGGCTTGAGGAGGGCGCGCTTGATCAGGTCGTTCTGCTGGTCGACGTTGACCGGCGGGGTGTTGGGCTTCCAGGCCCAGACGGGGTTGCCGGAGTTGTCGCGCTCGATCTTCGTGTCGGCCTTGGCGTAGCGCGTGCCGGGGGCGAGGGGCGTGTAGCCCTCGTAGGCGGCGGGGGTCTTGATGCTGTCGAGGTCGGCCTTGACGCGGAGAAGGGCGTAGGGCTGCGGGAAGTAGAGGTACTCGACGCCCGCGACGGTGTGGCGGATCGGGTGGCCGCCGGGGCAGAGGGGTTCGTCCTTGGCGGCGTAGGTGAGGACGTCGTCGAACTGATCGGTCTGGTCGTTATAGACGATCAGCTTTCGGCCGACGGTTTCGGTGAGCGACTTGAGGATGTCAAGCTTGGCGTACATGCGCTCTTTGCCGCTGGCGTCCTTGAGGGTGAAGTGGGCGTCGGACCAGCGGAGGTTTTGGCCGGGGACCATGGGGCGGGCGAAGCCGGTCTTGGGGTCGGTGAAGTAGGTGTAGTTGACGCCGACGGCGGGGTCGAGGCCGCCCTTGCCGGGGAGGTCGCTGGTGGCGCCGGACATGCCGAAGTGCCCGAGGGGGTACTGCATGCGGTTGGTGTCGCCCCAGAACCAGTAGAGTTTTCCGTTGTAGACGATGCGCTGGATGGAGTCTTGGCCGAGGACTTCGGCGTTGAGGAGGGGCTTGGCGATCGGGGCGGGCCGGCCGGCGGCGATCGAGTGGTGGTAGATGCCGCCGCCGGTCGAGCGGTAGAGGCGCTCGGCGATGTTGAGGCGTTTGAGCTCGAGGGTGGTCTCGCCGCCGGGTTTCACTTCGATGGCGCGGCCGGCGAAGCCGAAGCCGTCCTTCGGGAACTCATAGCCGTGGGAGACGACGTGGAAGAAGGCCTTTTGGCCGAGGAGGTCGGGGTCGGTGATGGTGACGAGGCCGGCGGAGTCGGTGATGAACTTGACGTGGCCGGTGGAGGTGAGTTCGACGAGGGGGACGCCGCGGCGGGTTTGCGCGTCGACGACGGTGATGACGAAGGGCTTGTCGGCAGAGGCGGTGGTGGCGATGAGGAGGGAGACGATAGCGAACGACCAGTGTCGGGCGGGTGGGGTCATGATCCTTCTCCGAGTTGCTTGAGCCGGGCCAGTCGGTCGGGCTGGTTGGGCGGGAACCACGGGTTCACTGAGAGCAGCGCGTGCGCGCGGGCGAAGTACGGGCGGGCGTCGTCACGCCGGCCCATGGTTAGCAGGCACTCACCTATCTCCTCGTACACGTACCCGTCCGGGTCGTTAGACGTTTCACACTCGGCGGATAATTCTTTTTGACCGGCGAGGGCGTCGTCGACGCGGCCGAGGAGGCGCTGCGTCCGGTGGATCGCGTAGCGGGCGATCCGGACGGGCCCGGGCTTACCCTGCTCGATCCTGCGGGCGAGCGCGTCTTCGAACAGCACCAAGGCGTCGGCGTAGCGTCCCAGATCGTGGTAGGTCCACCCGATGTTGTTCTGGAGCGTGGCCACCCACCGCTGGGCCTTCGGGTCGGGGCTGCGGCGGGCGAGATCCATCGCGCGCTCGTTCCACTCGAGGAGGTAATCCTTCGGACGGCCGTAGACGACGCCGAGCATGTGGGCGGCGTCGACGGCGTAGAAGTCGAGGTTGTGGGCGGTGGACAGTTCCCACGCGGCGAGAAACCGTTCGACCGCGGGGTCGCTCTGCATGACGTCGTTGAAGCACCGGCCGCGCTCGAGGAGGGCGCGGACGCGAGGGGTAATCAGGGCCGAGGGCGGGTGGGCGGCGAGGACCGAGTCGACCCGATCGAGCGTGGCGTGGGCGGCCGGGTAGTCGCGCAGGAGGCACTGGGCTCGGGCGATCTGGGTGAGGAGTTGGAGGAGGCCGTCGAGGTGGTCGTCGGGGACGTCGAGATTCGCGGCGCGCTTGTGGGACGGGACGATGGCTTCGAACTTGTCGAGCGTGGCGGCGGGGTTGGGGTAGTCCCAGAGGGCGTCGAGGTCGGGGATGGGCATGGGCGTGGGTTCCGAGAGACACGGTCGATCAATCGGTGCGACGCGACGAGAGTTATACCGGCGGTGAACGGATTTCGTGCGCTTGCTTGACCGGGCTCGGGCGGGCACCGAACAATCGCCGCATGTGGTTCGCACCGACGGCGGAGGGAGTGGATTGGTCGGAGGCTCAGAACTATCTGGCGCGCGTCGACCCGACGATGCGGAAGGTCATCCGGGACGTGGGGCCGTGCACACTCAGGCCGCGGCGAGACTACTTCGTCAAACTGTGCCAGTCGATCTTCGCGCAGCAGATCTCGACGGCGGCGGCGACGGCGCTGTTCGGGCGGTTCCGGGACCAGTTCCCGCAGCGGCGGCCCACTCCGGCGCGGGTGGTGGAGTTTCTGAAGTCGTCGCCGGAAGAGAAGGTCAAGTCCGTGGGGTTATCGCGGCAGAAGCGGGCGTACGTATACGACTTGGCCGAGCGATTCGCGACGGGGCAGATCCCGACGCGGCGGTTCGCGCTGATGGATGATGAGGCGATCGTGCAGGCACTGATCCCGATCAAGGGGATCGGGCGGTGGACGGTCGAGATGTTCCTGATCTTCTGCCTGAATCGGCCGGACGTTTGGCCGGTGGACGATTTGGGCGTGCGGCGGGGCGCGCGGCTCACCCGCGGGCTACAGGAGTTGCCGACGAAAGCGGAACTGACGGCGATGGGCGAGCGGTGGCGGCCGTGGCGGACGGTGGCGGCGTGGTACTTGTGGCGCAGCGCGTAGCCTCGACGTCGGAACGTTGGCCTACGATTTGTGGCATGTCACGGATCATGGACGAGACCCCCCTGCCGGCGGACGGGCCGAACTTCGGGCTGGTGTGTTTGTCGTTTACCGAGGAGTGCCGGTACCGGACGATCACTCTGACGCGGTTTCGCGCGCTGGCGGTGGACGATCGGCTGAACACGCTGCGCGAGCTGTACTGGGACAATCTGCGGCGGTTACACTGGACGCTGGGGTTTTGCGCCCGGCGCGGGATTCGGCTGTATCGGGTGACGTCGGGTTTGTTCCCGATGGCGGACGAGCCGGAGGGGGAACAGGTGTTGTCGGAGATGCGGGCGAATCTGTCGTCCGTCGGCCGGCGTGTGGAGCGGCTCGGGATCCGGATGTTGATCCACCCCGATCAGTTCGTGGTGCTCAACAGCGAGAGCCCGAAGGTGGTCGCGACGAGCCGGCGGATCATGGAGAAGCACGCGCTGACGTTCGATTTGATGGGCCTGCCGCGGTCGCCGTGGAGCGCGATGATTCTGCATGGCGGGAAGGCGGGGCGCGCGAACGAGTTGGTGGCGGAAATCGCGACGTTGCCCGACGGCGTTCGGAGTCGGCTGTGCCTGGAGAATGACGAGTACGCGTATTCGGCGGCGGAGATCCTCGACGTCTGCCGGCGGGCGGGGGTGCCGATGATCTACGACAACCTGCACCACGCGATCAAGGACAAGCTGGAATCGTACGACGACCCTTCGGTCGCGCGGTTCGTGCGGGCGGCGCGCGAGACGTGGGCGCCGCACCCCGAGTGGCAGATCGTGCATCTGTCGAACGGGGCGAAGGGGTTTCTGGACCGCAACCACAGTGAGCTGATCACGGAATTGCCGGGGGCGTACGCGGAGGTGAGGTGGATCGAGGTGGAGGCGCGGGGGAAGGAGCGGGCGATCGAGGATTTGCGGGGACGGGTGGGGTCGGAAAGCGTTGCTCGCGCGCGGACGGGGCGCGCGTCGAAATAAGATGGGCGCACGATCCGGGGCGGCGCTTCGGGCGGAGCCCGTGTGCTGTGCCCCGGCGTGTTTATGTTACGCGCGCCGCGGCACTGGTTATACGTACCGAACGACGAAGCCCTCGCCGCCGTCGTTGGCGCGAGGGGTGATTTCGAGGACGTTGTTCGGGTCCGGGTCGAAGTCGACGACGCCCGTGCCGTTGGCGGCGCTGCCGCCGGCGATCGAGCCGCCGACGATCAGGCCCGATCGGCCGAGGAAGATGGCGGGGCGGGATTCGCCGGTGGGGTTGCCGTATTGGAGCGCGTCCCGAAGGACGATGTTCCGGTCGAAGCGGGCGACGAAGCCGTCCTGGCTGCCGGAGGTCGTCAGGCGGAACGCGCGGGGGCCGGGGTTGAAGTCGGCCCGGCCGGCGAAGTTGCCGCCGATCACAACCTCGTCGCCGCGGATCGCGACGGTGCTGGCGAACACGGACCCGCCGGCCCCGAACGTGCTAGCGAGCACGAGGCCGCCGGTCGGCGAGACCTTGGCGACGAACGCGCTGCCCAAGGACTCGGCGGTGAGGTTGTACGTGCGGCGGGACGACGGGTTGAAGTCGGCGGTGCCCTCGAACCCGCCGACGACGTACGCATTTCCGGCCGAGTCGACGGCGACCGCGGCGGGGGTGACGGTGGCGGAATCCCAGGCCGTGTGGCGGACGGAGGCGCCGGCGTCGTCGAGCTTCAGCAGGTAGTTGACGCCCGTGCTGGTGATCGCTTCGCCGTCGTGGGAGGGGTCGAGGTCGACGCCGGCCTGGGCGGTGCCGACGACGTAAACGCCGCCGTCGGTCGGGTCTATGGCCATGCCGGCGGTCTTGGCGTACCCGTCGTCGCCGGCCAGGACGTTGACGTAGAGGCTGCGGGCGCGGGCGGTGAACTTGGCGACGAAGCCGCGGTCGAGGTGGACGTCGTCGTGGTCTTCGCCGCCGTGGAGCGGGGAGGCCTCGAGCGCGCCGGCCTCGGCGGTGCCGGCGACGACCACGTAACCGTCGTTGTCGATCGCCAGGCCGGTGACGTTGGTGTCGTGGCCGGCGGTGAACTTGTTGGCGTTGAGGAACCCGCCGGCCGAGCCGAACTTGACGAGAAAACCGTCCTCGACGTCGTGGCCGGAGATCAGCGGGGCCTGGCCTTCGCTCGGGTCGAAGTCCTGGGTGTCGCCGAACTGCCCGGCGACGAACGCGTTACCGGCCGAGTCGATCGCGACCTTCGCCGGCCGCCCGGGGATCGACTTGGCCCAGAGCGGGACGCCCGCGGGCGTGTACTTGACGATGAACCCGGTGCCGCCGCCGTCGGTGCCCGTGTTGAGCTCGAGGTTGCGGTTGCGGGCGGGGTTGAACTCGGTCGACCCGGAAATCGTTCCGACGGCGTAGACGTTGCCGTCGGCGTCCGCCGCGACGTCGGTCACGTTCTGCGAGCCGAAGCCGGAGATTGGGACGGCGAACGCGGGGTCGAATGCGAGTAGGCGGCGCGACTCGAGGGGGAGCATCGTCGGGGGCACGGACGGCATGGGCGGGGTTCCTCTTTGGTTGACCGGGCGCGCGACTGCGCGACAGCGTGCTCAACGTAGCGGGTGTCGAATGGGATTCAACATCCGTACGCACGGGAGGGCGAGGCTCCGTCCGAGCCGTTCGCGACGCGCGGGTGCCCCCGCGGCTCGGACGGAGCCTCGCCCTCCCGGAAACGAAAGAACCCGGCGCCCTTACGGGCGCCGGGTTCAATTGGGGTCGGTAGAGAATGTCCGGCCGCTACTTCAGCTCGACCGTCCAATACGCGTTGTCCAGGAACTGCTTCCAGGACGCGTACCGCTCGTCGGCGAGGCGGATGTTGATCACCGGGCTCCGCTTGGGCTTGACGGGCTTGGTGATCAGCTTCATGTGCGCCTGGTCGGGCGTGCGGCCGCCCTTGCGGACGTTGCACTTCAGGCAGCAGCACACGATGTTCTCCCAACTCGCCTTGCCGCCCTGGCTGCGCGGGAGGACGTGGTCCAGCGACAGCTCGGTGGTCGGGAACTTCCGCCCGCAGTACTGGCAGCGGTTGGAGTCGCGGGCGTAGATGTTCCGCCGGTTGAACTTCACGTCCTGCCGGGGGAGCTTCTCGTAGATCAGCAGGCGGATGATCTTCGGGACGGCGATCTGGAACCGGACGGTGTGGATCCAGTCGAAGCCGTCGGGCTCGAACTCGGCCTTGGTGGCCGAGACCTCCTGCCAGGACTCGAAGTTGAAGTTCTGCCAGGTGCTCTGGCCGGCGTGGTCGGTCTCGATGTGGACGACCTCGGCCATCTGGCGGCAGAGCATGGAGAACGCCCGGCGGACGTTGACGACGCGGATGGCCTGGTAGAACTTGTTCAGGACCAGGACGTTCGCGGAGAGCGCGGACGACAGGGCGCCCGCGCCCGGCTGGGCCCCCGGAGTCGAGATGGACGAAGTCAGTGCCATAGACCGTATAACCTTCCGACTCCAGTGACGTCGCGGAAGTGCCCGGTCTGACTGACGGGTCCGAAAAAAGCCCCGTCGGTCAGCGAAAAGCCGCAGCACGGGAAGTCTGGGGAATTGTACTGGCCGGTGGGTCCGATATCCAGCGAGGGGAGCGGGGGGAACGTGAGGCGGCGTGAGGCGGCTTTCCCATTCTTCGGAAATGACGAAGGACGAAACTCGAAGCTCGAATCAATCACGAAATTCGAATTCCGAAGCACGAAACTGGCGTCCGATCGGGCCCGGGAGGGGAATCGGCTTCCTATTTCTGCCGGCTCATGATCAGGAGGGAGACGGTCATGGTCTGCAGCGTCGCGGCGAGCAGGAGGTGGGTCTGGAGGGATTCCTGGTCGCCGCGCTTGAGGTAGGCGAGAAACAGGATGCCCAAGACGAGGATCTGCACGACGCCGCCGAGGAGTTTGGAGACGGAAAAGTCGGCCTCGTGCTGCTCGTGGCCACGGCGGAGTTCGAGGAAGATCTGTTCGAGCAGGCCTTCGACGCGGTCGGAGGCGATGGGCGGGGGCTCGGGCGGGCGCTCCTCGGCCTCGCGCGCGGCGATCTTCTGTGCGACGGGCGACCGCGCCGCGACGGGTACGGGCTCGCGCGCTGGCGGGTCGATGTCGGACCCGCCCGCGGGCGACGGACGAGCGGGCGTCACGCCGACACCACCGCCGCCCGGCGGAACGTATTTGGATCCGATCGCCACCTTGGGCACGCGCTTGGCGGCGGACGGGGTCGAAGCGGCGGGCGTCGCGGAGCCGTTCGACGGGAATGGAGTAGCGACGGGGGTCGATCGCGCGGCCGTGAGGACCGCGTCGCGGATCGGCGCTGGGGTGATGGCAGGGGCGACCACGTCGAGAGCCGCAGGCTCGGCCGAGTGTGCCATCCTCATCGAGGGAGCGGCGGGCTCGGGCTCTTCTGCCGGCGCGGCCCTCGATTCGGTGACCGGCACCTCGGCCGAGGTGGGCTCGGCGGCATTCCGTGGCTCACTCATCTTGGCGGCGATGTGGTCGACGGCCTCGGCGAGGGTGGCGGCGACGAAATCGGGCTCGGCCGAGCTCGGTTGTTCCGCGGCGGGGCTCTTCTTCAGGGACGGGTCGTGGAACAGGATCGTCCGACAGCCCACGGCCTTACCCGCCTCGATGTCGCGGCCGGCGTCGCCGATCACCCAGCTTTGATCGAGGTCGAGCGCCATCGCCTTCGCGGCGGCGAGGATCATGCCCGGCTTGGGCTTGCGGCGGTCGGACTCGCGGGCGTAGACGTCGATCGTGCCGTCGGGGTGGAACGGGCAGAACTCGTGGCGGTCGATTACGGCCCCGGAATTCTCGGCTTTCAGCAGCTCATCCGTTCGCTGATTGACGGCCTGCACGTCCTCCTCGGAGAACATGCCGCGCGCGACGCCGGACTGGTTGGAGAAGACGACGACCGCGAAGCCCAGTTCGCGGGCGCGGGCGACCGCGTCGGCGGCGCCGGCGACGAGCACGACTTTTTCGGGGTCGCCGAGGTAGCCGTCGGAGACGATCAGCGTGTTGTCGCGGTCGAAGAAGACGGCCGGTCGCTTCATGTTAGGCGGATTATTGATGGGGGGGCGGTCAAATCAAGCTGTGGAAGGCAAATGACGAATGTCGAAACCCGAAGCTCGAATCAAATCCGAATGACGAACATCGAATGACCAAACGATCCACCGACGCTCGGCCTTTCGCCACTCGACGTTCGAGTTTCGTCATTAATTCGAGCTTCGAATTTCGCCTTTCGTCATTTGCCTGCGGCACCCGCGAATTCGTCGAATAAATCCCGGTTTTCTGCCCCGCAGCGCGCTGCGCGCGTTAGATTCAACGATCCACGTCCGCTATCCATCGAACCCTCTCACCCACGGAGGCCCGTCATGGATCTTCAAGCTTATCTCGATCGGTTCAACGTCCGTTATCAGATGACCGAGCACCCGACGGTGTTCACGGCCCAGCACTTGGCGCAGGCCGAGCACGTGCCGGGGCGGCAGGTCGCCAAGCCCGTGTTGGTGGAGGCGGACGGGCAGCTCGTTTTGTGCGCGCTTCCGGCGCCGGACCGGGTGGACCTGGATGCGCTCAAGACGGAGCTCGAGGCCGACGACGTCCGCATCGCCAGCGAGGACGAGGTGCGGCAGGTGTTCATGGACTGCGAGCTCGGTGCCGAGCCGCCGATCGGCGCGCTGTTCGGCCTGCCGACGTTCGCGGACGAGTCACTCATGCACGGCCAACGGCTCACGTTCCAAGCGGGCACGCACAACGAGGCGGTGACGATGTCGACGGACGACTACTGCCGACTGGCGCAGCCGGGGATCGGGCGGTTCGCGATGCGGCCGTAAGCGAGTCGGGCGATTGGGTTTGGGAGGCGAAGCTCCGCCCGAGCCGTTCCCAAGTGACGGTGCGCGAATCCGCGCTACTGGTCGAACGATCCGGGCCGTCGCCTCAGGCTCCGCACCCGGCGTGATGGGGTGTGATCGCGCCTAGGCATTTTGAGCGCTTCCGGGGGGTGCGCGGGGTGCCCACGCGGCTCGGACGGAGCCTCGCCCTCCCGAGCCTCGCCCTCCCGAGTTCCGTGCGGCGGGAGCCTCGCGCGACTACAATGCCGCTCCGATGGCATCCCGGGCACGTGAGGAACAAGCTGACGGCGCCGAAGCCGGCGCGCCCGCGCGCCAGCTTCCGCTCTCCACGCCCGTGGAGCATCTCGCGCAGGTCGGGCCGGCGCGGGCCAAGCTGTTGTCGGAGCTCGGCGTCGACACGCTCGGCGAGCTGCTCGAGTACTTCCCGCGGACGTATCAGCACGAGACGGAAGAGCGGGCGATCAACCAGCTCGACGCCGGGCCGATCCAGACGGCGCACGGGAAGGTGGTGGCGGTCGACTACATCTCGTCGCGCCCGCCGCGGTTCGAGGCGACGCTGGACGACGGGACCGGCGTGCTGTCGCTCGTTTGGTTCAACGGGGCGTACTTGCGCAAGCAAATCCATCCGGGGAAGTTTTTGCGCGTGAAGGGGAAGGTCGGATTGTTCCGGAATTTGCCGCAGATGAGCCAGGCGAAGTTCTGGGTCATCGAGGAGAACGCGGCCCCGATCACCGAGAGCCAGTTCCGTCCGATTTACCCTGCGTCGGGCAAGCTGCCGAGCGAGGCGATCCAGCGGATCGTACAGGCGAACCTCGAATCGGCGGTCGCCAATGTGCGCGAATGGTTCCCAGCGCCGCTGCAGGTCAAGCGGAGCTTGATCAGCCGGCAGGACGCGTATCGGCTCGTGCACCAGCCGAGCAGCTACCGCGAGGCAATGCAGGCCCGCCGGCGGATCATCTACGACGAGCTGATGTTGATGCAGCTCGGACTGGGGATCGCCAAGCAGCTCCGTAACGGGCGGGTGACGGCGCCGGTGCTGCGGGTGGACAAGCTCCTGGACCAGCGGATCCGCGCGCGGTTCCCGTTCGAACTGACCGAGGCGCAGACGCACGCGATCTGGGAGATCCTGAACGACCTGCGCGGCGACCGGCCGATGAACCGGCTGCTCCAGGGGGACGTGGGCAGCGGGAAGACGGTGGTCGCGCTTTACGCGATGCTGTGCGCGGTCGCCAACCGGTTGCAGGCGGCACTGCTGGCGCCGACGGAGGTGCTGGCCGAGCAGCATTACCTCACGCTCACGCGGCTGCTCGGGTCGTCGAACGTGACGGTCGAGCTGTACACGAGTCGGACGAAGCGCGAGAGCCGCGGGGGGCTGCTGCGGGCGCTGGCGGACGGGAAGGTGCACATCGCGGTGGGCACGCAGGCCCTGATCGCCGAGGACATCGAGTTCGCGAATCTCGGGATCGTCGTCGTGGACGAGCAGCACAAATTGGGCGTTCGGCAGCGGGCGGTGCTCAAGGGAAAGGGGCTCTCGCCGCACTACCTGGTCATGACCGCGACGCCGATCCCGCGGACGCTGGCGCTGAGCTACTTCGCGGACTTCGACGTCAGCACGATCGACGCGCTGCCGCCGGGCCGGCAGCCGATCAAGACGCGG
>DASPKW010000163.1:0-28376 GCA_035627895.1 Tepidisphaeraceae bacterium
GTCCACATCGCCGACATCAGCCGGGCGTTCTGCAGCGTCCTCAAGACGCCCGAAGACCGCGTCTACAACGAGGCCTTCAACATCGGCCAGACGAGCGAGAACCACCGCGTCCGCGACGTCGCCGAGATCGTCGCCCGCATCGTCCCCGGCGTGAACATCGAGTACGCGCCCGGCGGCTCGCCCGACCTCCGCTGCTACCGCGTCAACTGCGACAAGGCCGCCAATACCCTCGTCGACTTCCGCCCCCAGTGGACCGTCGAGAAGGGCGCCGTCGAGCTGTACGAGACGTACAAGAAGGTTAACGTCCGCGTCGAAGACTTCGAGGGGCCCAAGTACCAGCGGATCGCCCACATCAAGAAGCTGTTGGCCGAGAATTTGCTCGACAACTCGCTGCGGGAAGTCCCCGTCGCCCAACGGATGGCCGAGCATGCGATTCACTGAGACCCCGCTCGCCGGCGCGTACGTGATCGACCCGGTGAAGTTCGCCGACGACCGCGGGTTCTTCACGCGCACGTTCTCCAAGCGCGAGATGGCCGAGCACGGCTGCGCGACCGATTTGCACGAGTGCAACGTGTCGTTCAACCACAAGGCCGGCACGCTCCGGGGCATGCATTTCCAGATCGCCCCCTACGCGCAAGCGAAGCTCGTCCGCTGCACGGCCGGCGCAATTTGGGATTGCATCATCGACCTGCGCCCCGATTCGCAAACCTACGGGAAGTGGGTCGCCGAGGAGTTGTCGGCGGCCAACCACCGGATGCTCTACATCCCCGAAGGCTTCGCGCACGGCTTCGTCACCCTCGCCGACCATACGGAAGTCTTCTACCAGATGGGGAACGTGTACCACGCCGACGCTGGCCGCGGCGTCCGCTGGGATGACCCGGCGTTCGGGATCGCGTGGCCCGTGAAGCCCACGGTGATTCATCCTCGTGACGCGGCGTACGCGGACTTCACAGACTGACTCGCACGCGCGGGTGACGAAGACCGCACTCGCGCCGTACGATCCATAATAGCCGCCGGCGGCAGCGCGCGGTTGCGTGGCGAACCGGATAGGCTTCGCTTTCCCGATGAACACCGCCGGCTCCCAGCCCCCCTTCGGCCCCGCGATGCACGCCCTGATCGCCGAGCTCTACCCCCTCCCGCGCTCCATCACCGGCGACGGCGTCCGCCAAACCCTCCGCGCGCTCCAATCGGTCGCTCCGCTCACGATTCACGAGGTTCCCACCGGCACCCCCGTGTTCGACTGGACCGTGCCGAACGAGTGGAACGTCCGGCAAGCCCATGTCACCGACGCCCGCACCGGCCGCCGCGTCGTCGACTTCGCTGACCACGCGCTCCACCTCGTCGGCTACAGCACCCCCGTCCGCCAGCGCATGACGCTCGCCGACCTCCGCCCGCACCTGCACACGCTGCCCGAGCAGCCCGACCGCATCCCGTACCGCACGTCGTATTACAAGCCCACCTGGGGCTTCTGCCTGACCCATCGCGCGCTCGAATCGCTCTCCGCCGACACCGAGTACGACGTCGTGATCGACGCCACGCTCGCCCCCGGCCACCTGACCTACGGCGAGCTTCTGATCCCCGGCGACACGGCCAACGAGATCCTCTTCTCCGCCCACACCTGCCACCCCCAGCTCGCCAACGACAACCTCTCCGGCGTCGTCGTCGCCGCCCACTTGGCCCGTCACCTGGCCGCCGGCCCGCGCGGTCGCCACTCGTTCCGCTTCGTCTGGGCCCCCGGCACGATCGGTGCGATCACCTGGCTCGCCCGCAACGAACCTGCAACCGCGAACATCAGGCACGGCCTGATCCTCTCGAACCTCGGTGACGGCCGCACCTTCACCTACAAGCGCTCCCGCCGCGGCGACGCCCCCGTCGACCGCGCGGTAACCGAGATCCTCCGAGCGACCGGCCGCCCCCACACGGTCCTCGACTTCTCCCCCTACGGCTACGACGAGCGCCAGTACTGCTCGCCCGGCTTCAACCTCCCCGTCGGCCTGCTCTCCAACAGCCAGTACGGCACCTTTCCCGAGTACCACACCTCCGCCGACGACCTCTCGCTCGTCAAACCCGACGCCCTCGAAGCGTCTTTCCGCCTGATCCAAGACGTCGTCGACCGCCTCGACACGTCGTTTAGCCGCGACCCGAAGGGAGAGCTTCAAGCGACCCCGGAGGCGAGCGCGTCTGCCACCGCCCACTCCCCCCGCTACTTCAACCTCCTCCCCAAGTGCGAGCCCCAACTCGGCCGCCGCGGCCTCTTCTCCATGGTCGGCGGCCGCACCTCCCCAAAGCGATTCGAGCTCGCCCTGCTCTGGGTCCTCAACCAGTCCGACGGCGGCCCGACGCTCGCCGAGATCGCCACCCGCTCAGCCCTGCCGATCGACGTCCTGACCGATGCCGCGCGCGCACTCGAAGCCGCCGGCCTCTTGCGGCGCATCGACTAAGCCCGTTCCCGGCACTGCGGGTCGCCTGTAAACTCCCGCCCACCATGCCCGACCCCGAACTGTCGCCCCTGCGCGACCTCGTCGTCCTGATCACCGGCGCCAGCAGCGGCATCGGCCGCGCGCTGGCCGTCGACCTCGCCCGCCACGGCGCCCCCCTCGGCCTGGCCGGCCGCCGCCCGGACGCCCTCGCCGACACCGCCGCCCTCCTGCCCGCCGGGAGCCGCTCCGGCTCGTTCCCCGTCGACCTGACCGACGACGACCAGGCCCGAACCCTCGTCCGCAAGGTCGAAACCGAGTTCGGCCGGCTCGACGTGGTCGTCCACTGCGCCGCCACCTACCACCAGGGCCCGCTCGAAACCACGTCGGTCGACGCGCTCGACGACCAGTACCGCACCAACGTCCGTGCCCCGTACGTGCTCACCCAAGCCGCCCTCCCCCTGCTCAAGCGCGCCAAGGGCCAAATCGTCTTCGTCAACTCGACCACCGGCCTGGTCGCCCGCCCGTTCGTCACCGGATACGCCGCCTCCAAGCACGCCCTCAAGGGCCTGGCCGACAGCCTCCGCCACGAACTCGCCGACCACGGCGTCCGCGTGATCAGCGTCTACCCCGGCCAGACCGCCACGCCGATGCAGGCAAAGCGCTACGCGTTCGAAGAGCGCCCGTACGAACCCGCAAAGCTCATCCAACCCGAGGACGTCGCGACGATGATTCGGACGGTCATCGCCCTGCCCCGCACCGCCGACGTCACCGATGTGCAGGTGAGACCGGGCTTGCGGTCGTAGTGCCGCTGCTTGCGGCTTAGCGACTGGTGCGCCCGCCCTCGCGCTCCAGTATCTCCCGGTACCACTTTTCGTACGCCTCGACCTGCTGCCGCACGTCGAACTTCTCCGCGACCAGCGCCGCCCCGCGCTCCCCCATCGCCGCCCGCTTCACCGGATCCGCGAGCAACTCCAGCACGCGAGCCGCGAACGTCTCGGCGTCGCCGACCGGGGCCATGTGGCCGTTCACGCCTTCCTCGATCTGCTCCGGGATCCCGCTCACGCGGGACGCGACGACCGACCGCCCGCACGCGAACGCCTCGAGGATCGCGATCGGCAGCGAGTCCGCCCGCGCCGCGTGCAGGTACACGTCGGCCGCCCGGTGGTACTGGGCCACGACGTTCGGATCCCGTTGAAACGGGACGAACCGGATCGTCGCCCGCCCGACCTGCTCCGGCGGACAATCTTCGCCCAGCGCGACGAACGTGACCGCCGGCCCCGCCCACCGCTCCGCCACGATCGCCAGCGACGCCCGCATCGTTTTGAAGTCTTTGAAGCAGTTGTTCCGCACCCCGTTCGCCGCGAACAGGAGCACCGGCCCGTCCACCGGCAGCCCGACCGCCGCCCGCGCCTCTACTTGATCGCCCGGGCAGAAGATCGATCGATCCACGCCGTTGTAGATCACCCGCCCCTCGACGATCGCCGGCGACACGAGCGACTCGCGCGCCCGGTCGAGCAGCCACTGCGAACAGGCGGACACGTACACGCGCGACGCCGCGAACACGTCGCGCTTCCGCCGCCAATTGAACGCCGTCGCGTCCCGGTCCACCGGCGGATAGATCGACAGGTCCGGACACGCCCCGCACCCGGTCCGCCACCGCTCGCACTCGAAGCTGTGCGCGCAGTGCCCGGCCAAAAGCCACGCATCGTGCAACGTCACGATCGTCGGCACCCGCCGGCTGATCTCCGGCAACCGCCGCAAGTCGAAATACCCGCGCGGCGAATGCAGGTTGTGCAGGTGGACCAGGTGCGGCATCGCCGGCGCGAGCGACAGCAACTCTGCCGTCCCGGGGAACTCGAAATCCTCTTCGCCCCGCTTCCGCGCCCGGGTCCGCATCGGCTGACCGATCGTCTCGCGCAGCGTCAGCTGCACACGCTTTATGCCCTTGACGTTCGACATCGGCTCGAGCGCCGCCGCCGCCGCCTCGCACGCCCGGGCCCACGCGTGGCGCCGCCGGTCGTTCGGAATCTCGAACACCGCCGGGTGCTCGCGCGTGCGCTTGCCGACCGCCATCCACGCCTCGTGCCCCCGCGCCCGCTGCGCGTCGAACAGCATGTGCCCGACTTGCTCCGCGCCGCCCATGTGGTCCGCCGCGCTCACGTGCAGGACCCTCAGGGGGCGCTCCGCGCGCTCCGAACAAGCCGGGGCAGAGTCGCACGGGCTCCGCCCGAAGCGCCGCCCCGGATCGATCGCCGGGAGAGTAATCGACGCACCGTCAGACAAGGAACTCCTCCTCGATCCGCCCTTTCAACTCCTGCGCACTCCAATCCCGCGCCAGCACGCGATTGAGTCGGAACGGGTCAGCCCCGCGCCGCACGCACCCGCCGTGGTTTACCGACGCCGCCTCGAAGCCCGCCTCCCGCACGCACCGCACGGTCTCGTCCGTTTGATCCGCAGGCCCGCCAAACGGATAGGCGAACGTCGTCACCGGCTTGCCAATCACTTCCTCGATCCGCCGCTTCGACTCGCGGATCTCCCGCCCCTGCTCCTCGACCGGAATCGCCGACAGCCTTGGGTGCGTGACCGTGTGCGCCCCGATTGTCGCGACCGGCGACGCGGCCAGCGCGCGCAATTGTTCTTCGGTGACGAACCGGTGCGTCGCCCGCCCTTCCGCCGGCTCGCCCGCGAACGCCCGGACCGTCTCGAGCACGCGCACCCGGCCCGCGTGCGGCATGTCGGCGCAGATGGTGCACAAATCGCGGTACGCCGCGTGTCGCGCCGTCGGCGGGTCCGCCAGAACGTTCCACCGCTTCCAGGGGCCGCGCTTCTTCATCGCCGGCAGGTCCCACCCCATTCGCCCCCACTTGAGCGTCCCCGCCTTCCCGCCGGGCGTCAGCAGCAACCGCTCCAACTCGTCCGAGAACACCTCCTCCGTCCCGCCCACGAACCCGCTCGCGACGTAGAACGCCGCCGGCACCTTGTGCCGCTCCAGGATCGGCGCCGCCTCGGTCAGGTTGTCCGCGTACCCGTCGTCGAACGTGATCGCGACCGCGCGCTTGGGCAGCCGTCCGTTCTTTAACCCCGCGACCAGGGCCGGCACCGAGATCACCTCGTACTCGCGCGCCAGCATCGCCATCTGCGCGTCGAACACCTTTGGCGGGACCGTCAGCCACTGCGGATCGCTCGCCAGTTCCGTCACCCGGTGATAGAGCAGCACGACGGCCGCGCACCGCCGCCGGTTCCGCGCGCGGCGGATCGCCGCCCTCACTCGGCCCAGTCCCGGGATCCGCACCATCACGCCGCCCCCCGCCTGCGCAAGAGGCGCGTCAGCTTCCGTACCCGGTCGATGTTGCGCGGGCCGATGGCCGTGAACACCCGCCGCGTCGACAGCCCCAGCCCGAGCCCGCGCCACCCGGCCTCGCGGACGATCTCCCCGGCGAACGTTTGAAACAAGTCCCACCGCGATTTGCCGAACTGATCCAGGCAATTCCCTCTCATCGACTTGAGCGCCAGCCAGCGGATATCCGCCGGGAGTTTGGCCTCGTGGTACAGCCGCATGTACAGGGCGTGGAGCTCGCGCGCCGCGACCTCGTGCTGCGTGAACCCCTTCGCCTCGCCGTGCAGCCGGAACGCCGCCGAGATCCCGCGCACATGCGCGAACCGCTTCCCGGCCAGGATGAGCCGCCAGAACAAGTCGTGGTCGATGTAGTGACACATCCCCGCGTCCAGCCGCCACCCCTCGGCCACCACCGCCCGCGAGAAAAACATCGACTGATTGAACATGTTCGCCCACGGCAGCATCGACCGCAGGTCGAACTCGCCGGTCGGATATGTTCCGGTCTCTCGCGACTCCGCGTCGATCAGCCGCACCTTGCCATAGACGACGTCGACGCCCCCCTCGGGAGGGCGAGGCTCCGTCCGAGCCGTTGCCTCTCCCAGCGCCCTTAGCGCCCCCGCGTCGTAACAATCGTCCGAGTTCTGCCATCCCACCCAGTCGCCGGTCGCCCGGTCCAACCCCCGGTTGATCGCGTCCGACTGCCCCTTGTCCTTCGCGCTCTGCCAATGCGTGATGAGCCGGTCGTACTTCCTCAGCACGTCCACCGTCTCGTCCCGGCTGCCCCCGTCCAGCACGAGGTACTCCAGATTCGGATACCCCTGCAGCAGCACCGACCGGATCGTCTCCTCGATGAACCGCCCCTGGTTATAGGACGGCGTGACCACCGTCACCTTCGGCCACGCCCGCCCGTCCGGCGTGGTCTCAGACATCGGGTCGCACCCGACCGTCCACGGCCACCCGGTCCGCCCCGGCGGCGGCGCGGGTAGATCACCGATCGTCAGCGTCGTCGACATCAGTCCGAAACCTTTCCTCTCAACGCCGTCGCCCGAACCTCCGAAACACTCATAGGCGGCCGGATCGTCACGACCCGCGCGCCGCACACGAGTCTCATCGGCCGCCCGGAGGCGGCACATCGCCGGCATGACCACGATTTCCTGTAGCGTCGGATACCACCGCGGCGGGCTCGGGCAACACTTCGCCCAGCTCGTCGAGGACGCCCGCGCGCTCGGCCAGCTCCGCCGGTACTTCTCGTCGTGGGTCAAGCCGGGCGACGAGCCGCTCGCCCGCGCCGTCCGCCGGCCGATCACCGACTTCCTCATGCACCGCACGCCCGTCCGCTACTCGCAGGGCTGGCGGTGGCACTTCGAGTGCGACTCATGGGACCGCAAGGTCGCGCGCCTCCTCGAGCCCCCGGTCGATTCCTTTACCGCCTTCGCCGGGCAGGCCCTGCACTCGTTCCGCGCCGCCCGCGCCCTCGGCTGCCAGCGGCTCGAACTGATCGCGTCCAACAGCCACGTCGAGAACTGCGTCCGCCAGCACGCCAAGGCCCTGGCCCGCAACCCCGGCATCGAGAGCACCTGGCTCAACGACGCCCACCGCCGCAAGACGCTCGCCGAGTACGCCGCCGCCGACACGATCCTCGTCGCCAGCGAGTACACGCGCCAACTCTTCGCAGCCCACGGCGTTCCCGCGGGTAAGCTCTCGCGCGTCCACTACACCGTCGACCCGCGCTTCACGCCCGACCCCGCCGCCCGTCCCGACGACGGCGTCTTCCGCATCGTCTACGTCGGCTCGGTCACCGTCGTCAAAGGCGTCCCCGTCCTCCTCGACGCGCTCGCCCGCCTGAAGGACATCAAGTGCGAGCTCACCCTCGTCGGCGGGACCAGCACCCGCGGCATGCGCAAGTACATCGACCATGCAGTGCGCACCGACCCCCGCATCCGCCTCGCCCCCGGCGACCCCCTGCCGCACCTCCGCCGCGCCGACCTCTGCGTCCACCCGTCCTGGGAAGACGGCCTGGCCTACGCCCCGCTCGAAGCCCTCGCCGCCGGCGTCCCCGTTGTCGTCAGCCACGACACCGGCATGAAGGAATACGTCACCGAGGGTGCGAACGGCCACGTCCTCCCCACCGGCAGCACCGACGCCCTCGTCGAGTGCCTCGACCACCTCGCCCGTCACCGCCTACCCGTCGGCCGCTCCCTCTTACCCCCGATCACGCCCCCCACGCCGGGTGCGGAGCTCCGAGCGACGCCCCGGATCGCCGTCCCCGTGTAACCCGCGCTCCCCAGAGAGATTGTTCACCGTCAATGCCCTCGAGCGCGACCCCAACCATTCTCCCCCGCGACGTCGGGGCCCCGCGCGCCGCCACTCCCCACCCCCTCATCCCCTCACCCCCTCATCTCCATTCCTCCCGCCCGCTGCGCATCGGCCACTACATGCGCCACACGTTCGAGCCCGGCGGCATCGCCTCCTACATCCAGCGCGTCGCCGCCGCCCAGATCGCCGCGGGTCACGCCGTCACCTTCTTCGACCGCACCGACCCCGCCGCCGTCCGCCTCCACCCCCACCCCGACGGCCACCCCGTCACCTACACCGCCGACGACGCCGACCTCTTCGCCCGCGCCCGCGACTCGAACCTCGACGTCCTGCACCTCCATACGACGATCGATCCCGCCGCGCTCCCCGATTCGCACTCCGCGCCACGCCTGATCCGCACCGTCCACACCCACACCCCCTACTGCCCCAGCCAGGGCCGCTTCCTCGCCCGCCCCGGCGCCCCGTGCGACCGCGCCTATTCCCTCGCCGGCTGCCTCGCCGGCCACCTCGTCAACCGCTGCGGCTCCGTGCGCTTCGCCACGCTCCGCAAGAACTTCCGCACCACCCGCCACGAGCGCGCCACGCTCCCGCACATCCCGACGGTCGTCGTCAGCGACTTCCTCAAGCAGGAAATGACCCGCGCCGGCTACCCCGCCGACCGCATCACCGTCCTCCACCTCCCCGCCCCCGACACCGGCCCCTCATCCCCCCTGCCCCTCACCCCCTCCTCTCCTCCGAAGTTCCTCTTCCTCGGCCGCATGATCCCCCACAAGGGCGTCGACTGGCTCCTCCGCTCCCTCCACCAGGTCAAGTCCGACGTCCTGATCGAGCTCGGCGGCGCCGGCGGACACGAGGCGACCTACCGCGACCTCGCCCAACGTCACAACCTGTCGGGCCGCGTCCGCTTCCTCGGCTGGCTCGCCCCCGAACAAGTCGCCGAGCACCTCCGCGCCGCCCGGGCGCTGGTCTTCCCCTCCCTCTGGCACGAGCCCGGCGGCACCGTCGCATTCGAGGCGATGGCCCACGCCCGCCCCGTCATCGTCTCCCGCGTCGGCGGCATGCCCGAGGTCGTCGCCGACGGCGTCACCGGCCTCACCGTCCCCCCCGGCGACGAGGCCGCCCTTGCCCGCGCCATCGACCTGCTCGCGATCAACGAACCTCTCGCCCGACAGATGGGCGAGGCGGGCCAGGCGCGGGCGCGCGAGCACCACTCGATGGACCGCCACCTCGCGTCGCTCATGAACGTCTACGCCGGCATCCCCGCGTAGGGTGGGCCTGACGGACATCCCGGTCCCGTCCGCAACCCGCCCTCCAATCCTGCCGATGCCCGTAGGGTGGGTGCCACCCACCTTAGACGCGACAGCTCAACGACGTCCGGTAACGCCATGTCCACTCAAATCCTCCGCCCGCCCGTCGTCACCACCTCATCCGGCGCCGCCGTCACCACCCCGCCGAGGGTGAGCGTTGTCATGCCGACCCACCGCCGGCCCGAGCTCCTCCGCAAGGCCTTGGTGACGCTCGAAGCCCAGACGCTCGCGCACGACCAGTTCGAGGTCATCGTCGTCGCGTCCGAAAACGACGCCGCCGCCGACGTCGTCGGAGACTTCGCCGCCAACGGCATCCTGAACATCCGCTGCGTCACGATCCCGAACGACCCCTGGCGCGGCCGGTCCGCCTCCGCCAAGCGCAACTACGGCGTCAAGGTCTCCGCCGGCCCGTGGATCGCCTTCATCGACGACGACTGCCTCGCCCACCCCGGCTGGCTCGAAGGGGCGCTGCCGCTCTTCGAAAACCCCAAGGCCGGCGGCGTCGAGGGCCGCAAGGACATCCCCACCCCGCCCCGCCCGACCGTCACCTACAAGGGCCTGATGACGTTCACGCGCCCCAAGGGCTACCAGACCTGCAACATCTTCTACCGCCGGGACGTCTTCGAGCGCGTCGGCGGGTTCGACACCAACCTCCCCTACTACCTCGAAGACTCCGACATCGCCTGGTCCGTCCTCGACGCCGGCTACGAGATCCCGCACGCCGAGAACGCCGTCGTCTCTCACCCCGTGCTGCCCGGCGCGCCGTGGAAGCTGCTCGACGACGCGAAGCGGGCGGCGCTGATGCCGTACCTGTACAAGAAGCACACCGCCAAGTACGTCGGCGCAAAGACCCGCGTCCTCCGCGGCGCACACTGGGTTTACTTATTGGTGTACGCCTCGATCATTGCCGCCCTCGCCTTCAAGCTGTGGTGGGTCGCGCTCGGCGGCGTCGCCCTGGTCGGCCTGCTCGTCGCCGCCCACGCGTACAAGCAGTTCCGCGGGTGCGATAAGACGGCGCACGAGGTGGCCGTCACCGCCCTGCTGCTCCCGGTCGTCCCGGTCGTGAAGTGGGTGCAGTTGATTCGCGGGAACATTAAGCACAAGGTGTGGTTGTGGACGTGAACACCGCGCCAGCAGAAGCACCCCGCGTCGTCACCGACGCCCCGCCCGCCGAAGTGGGCTCGCCGATGACCGGCGCGCCTGCGGCGCCGGCGCGCGTGCTCGCGTTTGCCACGAAAGGTGGGAACACCAACGAGGAACAGCGCCTCCGCGACCTCCTTTCCGCATTCGCGACCGACTGGTTCAGCTTCGACCGCACCTCGAAGCTCGGCGGGTTCCGCCAGCTCGTCAAACTCCTCAAATCCCGCAAGTACGACCTCGCCGTCATGGAGGGCACCGGCATCGCCGGCGGGCTCGCCCTGCTCTGGTCGCGCCTGTGGGGCCGCTGCCGGTACGTCGTCTCCAGCGGCGACGCGGTCGGCCCGTGGGTCGGCGCGGTGCGCCCGGGCCTAGGCTGGCTGTTCACGAAATACGAGAAGTGGCTCTGCCGCCGCGCCGCCGGGTTCATCGGGTGGACGCCCTACCTCGTCGGCCGCGCCCTGACCTTCGGCTGCCCCCGCGCCGCGACCGCCGCCGGCTTCGCCCTCCACCCCAAGTCCCCCGCCGACATGGCCGCCGCCCGCAAGAAGGTCCGCGCCGACCTGGGCATCCCCGACGACACGATCGTCTTCGGCATCGTCGGCTCGCTCGCCTGGAACAAGCGCGTCGAGTTCTGCTACGGCTGGGAGCTCGTCAACGCGATCCGCCTGACCGACCGCAAGGACGTCGCCGTCGTCGTCGTCGGCGACGGCGCCGGCCTCGACCACCTCCGCCGGGTCGCCTCGACCGACCTCGGCAAGCGCATCTACCTGACCGGCGGCGTCGCCAACCAGTACGTCCTCGACTACATGGCCGCGTTCGACGTCGGCAGCCTCCCCCAGTCCGTCGACGGCGTCGGCTCGTTCCGCTACACGACCAAGATCAGCGAGTACGTCGCCGCGCGGCTCCCGACGATCACCGGCCAGATCCCCCTCGCGTACGATCTGGATTCGGGATGGTTGTGGCGGTTGCCCGGCCCCAACCCGTGGCACCCGCGGTACGTCCAGGCCGTCGCCGATCTCATGCGAACGATCACCTGGGACGACGTCCACGCCAAACACGCGCACCTACCGGAGTCCCTCCCCGAGTTCGACCGCGACGCGCAGGTCAAACGGATCACTGGTTTCGTGCAGGACATCCTGAACGAGATCCCCCCAAAGCGCGCCTGACCGACTCGGTCCCGCGACAAGTCGCTGGGCTCCCTCTTTCATCCTTCATCCTTCCGCCTTCATCCTTGCCCACGCCCTCCCTCGCCATCCTCCCCGACTTTCCCGAAGAGGGCTGGCCCTCCATGGACCTCGTCGCCGAGATGCTCCTGACGCACCTCGCCGGCTCCGACCTCGTCCGCGCCACCCGCCTCTGCCCGCGATACCGCAAGCTCTTCGCCGTCCTCGGCCGCCGCGGACGCAACATCGACCGCCTCCGCAACCGCATGCGCGTCTACCCCGCGTTCGCCCGTAAGCACGCGTGCGACTTCGACGCGTTCCACCTCTGCGACCACAGCTACGCGCAGGTCGTCCACGCCCTCCCCGCCGACCGCACCGGCGTCTTCTGCCACGACCTCGACACCTTCCGCTGCCTGCTCGAGCCCGACAAGGAACCCCGCCCCACCTGGTTCAAGCAGATGGCCCGCACGATCCTCACCGGCCTCCAAAAGGCCCGCGTCGTCTTCTACCTGACCCAGCCCGTCCGCGACCAGATCGAGCGCCACAACCTCATCGACCCCGCCAAACTGGTCCGCTGCCCCGTCGCCCCGGCCCCCGAGTTCACCCCGGACGAGCCCGCCGACTCACTCGCAACTCGCAACCCGCAACTCGCAACTCCGTACCTGCTCCACGTCGGCTCCTGCATCCCCCGCAAGCGCATCGACGTCCTCCTCCGCACCTTCGCCAGCGCTCGCGGCGCGCAGCCAACCCTCCGCCTCCTCCAAATCGGCGGCGACTTCACCGCCGAGCAGCGCGCCCTCATCGACCAACTCAAGATCAACGACGCCATCACCCAAACGCGCGGCGTGACGCGCGACCACATCGCCGCCGCCTACCGCCGCGCCGCCCTCGTCCTCCAACCCTCCGACGCCGAAGGCTTCGGCCTCCCCGTCGTCGAAGCCCTGGCCTGCGGCGCCCCCGTCCTCGCCAGCGACATCCCCGTCCTCCGCGAAGTCGGCGGTGACGCCGCCCTCTACGCCCCCGTCGGCGACCCGGACGCATGGGCCGCCACCGTCACCGCGATCCTCCGCGACGACCTACAAACGCCCGACCGCCCGAGACGTCTCGCCCAGGCCGCCAAGTTCTCCTGGGCCGAGCACGCCCGCGTCATCGCGACCGCATATCACGACCTTCGTGGCGTGGGCTACCAGCCCGCGAGTCAAAACTGATTTGAAGTAGGTGCGCTCAGGATGTTGGACTCGCGGGCTGGTAGCCCACGCCACGGTGCACCCCGCAACCGCCTCGTGCCGATAACCTCCCATACATGCGCCTCACGTTCGTCAACCCCGTCGGCGGCCTCGGTGGCGCCGAGCGCGTCCTCCTCACCGCCATCCGCGCCACCGTCCGCGCCGGTCACGCCGCCCACCTGATCGCCTGCACCGACGGCCCCCTGCTCGACCACGCCCGCGCCCTCGGCGCCACCGCCGACGTCCTCCCCATGCCCCCCGCCATGGCCGCCACCGGCGACGCGGGCGCACTCGCCACCCTCGCCCGCACCCTCACGCTCGCCCCCGCCGCGTGGGGCTACACCAAGCGCCTCAAGGCCGCCGTCGACGCGACCCGCCCCGACCTCGTCCACTCCAACGGCCTCAAGACCCACATGCTCCTCTGGGCCGCCAAGCCCCGCGCCCCGATCGTCTGGCACCTCCACGACTTCGTCGGCCAGCGCAAGACCGCCTCCAAGGCCCTCAAGTGGACATCGGGCCGCACCCGCCGCGCGATCGCCATCTCGCAAGCCGTCGCCGCCGACGCCAAGCCCGTCCTCCCCCGCACGCCGATCGACGTGGTCATGAACGCGATCGACACCGACCGCTTCACCCCCGGCGAATCCGACCCCAGCGCCCTCGACCGCCTCGCCGGCCTTCCCCCGCTCGGGACGGACGTGATCCGCGTCGGCCTGATCGCCACCTACGCCCGCTGGAAGGGCCAGGACCTCTTCCTCCGCGCCGCCGCCAAGGCCGCCCACCGAAACCCCGCCCTCGCCCTCCGCTTCTTCGTCGTCGGCGGCCCGATCTACCACACCGCCGGGTCGCAATGGTCCGAGGGCGAGCTCAAGGCCCTGGCCGAGCAACTCGGCATCGCCCGCCGCGTCGGCTTCGTCCCGTTCCAATCCGACCCGCTCGCCGCCTTCCGCGGCCTCGACGTCGTCGTCCACGCCAGCACCAAGCCCGAGCCCTTCGGCCTCACGATCGTCGAAGCCATGGCCTGCGGCAAACCCGTCATCGTCTCCGCCGCCGGCGGCGCGCTCGAGATCATACAGGACAATGTCAGCGCCCTCGCCTTCCCCCCCAGCGACGAGTCCGCCCTCGCCGACCGCATCGGCCGACTCGCGAGTGATGCGGGCCTGCGTGCCAGAGTCGGCGCAGCAGCCCGCGACCGCGCGATGTCGGCGTTCGGTGAAGAACGCTTCGCCGCGGAACTGATGCAGTCGTACGCGCGAGCAGTCGGCACTTAGAAGCGATCAGAACAAGCCGGGGCAGAGCGTACGGGCTCCGCCCGAAGCGCCGCCCCGGATTCTTCCCCAGCCGCGGAGCGGCGACAGCCAATAGCCCATGGCGTAAGCCATGGGTACGCCCACGGCGTAAGCCGTGGGTATCAAACGCCATCAACCGTAAAGCCCCGGAGGGGCGAAAGGGGCGTCGCGTGCCGCTGCCGTCCCTGCCGGAGCTTGTGACCAAAGAGCGCCAAATCGCGGCATCGTCTCCTCACCCACGACTCACGTCGTGGGCTATTGGCTGCCGCGACTCCGTGGCTCCGCTCCCCTCTTTCTCCGCGCCCTCTGCGCCTCTGCGGTGAATCTTCTTCCCCTCACCGCGCCGTCCACCTCACCGCGTTCACCATCAGCTTCTGAAACGCCGCGTCGTCGAAATCCTTCGGCACCCCCAGCGACGTGTAAAACACCCGCCCGCGCTCCCCCGCCACCGCCTCCCGCGCCCACGCCACCGGCTCGCTATACTCCCTCGCCTTGGCCGTCAGCAGCAGCGTCACGTCGTCCGCCAGCTTCGGGTTCTTGTACATCTTGCCGACCGTCTTGAACGCCGGCACGCCCGCCATCACCGGGTGCTCCTTCCCCTTCTCCTCGATCACGACCTCGGCCGGCGCGTCCACCTTGTAGTGGTTGCCGTACGACCCCCCGATCACCTTCGCGTCGAACTCCAGCCACGTCTGGAACCCGTGGCTGGCCGTCCGGATCCCGACCACGCCCTTCCCCGACTCGACGAACTTCTTCACCTTCGCCAGCTGGTCCGGCGCGAGCGACACCCGCCGCGTGTAGAACACGGCCACGTCCGCCGTCTCCAAATCGTCCACGCCCGCCAGCGCCGTCCCCTTTTCCTCCACGATGTTCAGCGTGCACGTCGCCCCGAGCTGCTCCTCCAGCACCTTCTTCAGCTTGGCGAGCGACCCGGCCGAGTCGTACTCCTTCGACCCCGAGTACATCGCCACCTTGAGCGGCTTCTTCCCCTCCGCCGCGTGCGCCGCGACGGCCCCGAGCGCGACGACGACCGACAGCATTAACCGAATCGCGATGCGCATGGCGTGTGTTCCTCCGAAGTGGGCTCCGATCATATCACGCACCGCCCGGTCCGTGATAGCCGCCGGCGGAAGCCTGCGGTCGCGTGCGATCCCCGATCTACCGTCGATTCCCCGCGCCCGCCCCCGGGCGTCCCCGCGGAATTCGATATTGACTCGCCCCTCATCCTCCTGCATTGTGGACCACCCGCCCCTGTACGAAGGGGCGGTCATCGTTTGACCGCGAAGGATCACACCGGGATACACGTCATGGAAGAGATGAGCGAAGTCGATTTCGAGGGTCGCAAGTACGTCTGGGACGGAGACTCCTGGTCGGACGCCAAGACCTTCATGGTCCCGCCCGACGACGTCGTGAACCGCCTGAACGCCCAGTACCGCCGCCACGAGGTGACGGCGACCCCGTCCGCCCGCGCCCGGGCCGCCCGCAAGACCGGCGGGCCGGCGTCGGCGTCCCCCCGCGACAAGGCCCCCAAGCGGTTCGTCCCGATCAAGCCCAAGCCCGACGTCGCCGCCGCCCCGTCGCCCCGCACGGTCGAGAAGATCACCGATTTCACCGGCGACTACGCCTGGCTCGCCACCGACTTCCCCGCCGCCGTCTACCACGACGGCCAGCGGTTCGACTCGGTCGACGCCGCCCTCGCGGCCGCCAAAGACCTCCACGACAAGCTCCGCCTCAACATGCAGCGCGAGTGGGACGAGGAAAAGCGCGTCCCCCTCATGCGCAAGCTCCTCCTGTCGAAGTTCTCCAACCCGGAGCTTCGCGCCAAGCTGCTGGCGACCAACGAAAAGTTCCCGATGAACACCGCCGAGGGCGCCGACCCGTTCTGGCACGCGCCCGACGGCACCGGCGAGAACATGCTCGGCCGGCTCCTGATCGAGCTCCGTGCCCTGCTCGGCAAGAGCTACCACCTGCACGCCGACGACACGATCGTCGAACACCTCCGCGGCTACCGCGACGACAACCCCATGGTCCCCGACGACGCCCTCACCCAGGAGCGGAGCTGGCTCCGCATCAGCGAGCTCGCCGACCTGTACAAGGACGAGCTCACCCCCGGCCTGAAGGCCACCCTCGAGGCCCGGCGGAACGAATTGTTGTCCGCGAAGGCCGCGGTGTGAGCGACCACCGTCCCTACCCGTCATCCTGAGGTACTCCGAAGGATCTAGCCTCGAACGTACAGGCCCGATCGACTTTGGCAATCGGCATTCGAGTTGCCATTTCCAGCGTCGCACGAGCCCTGACATTCCACGCTAGATCCTTCGCTGCGCTCAGGATGACGGCGCACAATCACACCCCCAACTTCTCCAACTGCTCCCGCGCCATCCGGATCTCCGACTCACCGTGCAACCGCCGCACCGCGCGCGTCAACAACTCGCGCGCCCGGTCCGCCTTCCCCAAATACTTCGCGTAGATCAACCCGAGCATGAGCTCCACGTGCTCGATCTGCCCGAAGTGCGGATAATGCCGCAGAAACTGCTCGTACGCGTCCGCCGCCTGCGTGTGGAACTGCTGGCTGGCCAGTTGATTCGCAACATCCAACTGCGCCTGTCGTGACAGCACCTGGTCCGGGTCGACCGTCTTGAGCTCCATGAACACGATCGCCGCGTGGGGCAAATTGTGGTGGGCGATCGCCTCGTTCACCTGCGCGCGGAGCGTGCGGACCTTCTCGGTCCGCCGCCACTCCTCCCGGCGGGCCCGGCGCTCGGCCTCGCGCTCCCGGGCCGTCTGCACGCGCGGGGCGGCGTGCTTCGCGAACGGGTCGAACCCCCGCCGCACCAGCCGCTGATACTCCCGTCGCCGGTTCCACCGGCGCAACAGCGACAAACAATCGAACGGGTCGCTCGGCAGCAGCTTCGCCGACAACAGCGACATCACCACGCCCACCCCGAGCAGCCCGCCCCACGCGTGTGCCATGTGCGCGACGCCGCTCGACCCCGCCAGGCTCATCGCCACGTCCAGCGTGACGAAGAACGAGATCAGGTAAATCGCCGGCACCTCGACCACGCCGCCCGTGAAGACCAGGAAGAACGCCAGCGACACCTGGCTCTTGGGGAACAGCACCAGGTACGCCCCCACGACCGCCATCACCGCCCCGCTCGCCCCGATCACCCGTGGCGACAGCCCCGACGGGAACACCACGCACCCCACCCCCGCGAACACCGCCCCCGCCAAATAAAACGCCAAATACCCCACGTGCCCCAGCCGCTCGTTCACGCTGTTGCCAAACAGCCACAACGCGACCAGGTTGCCGAGCAGGTGAACCGACAGCCACGGCACCGCGGCCCCCGCCTGGTGCAAAAACCCGTACGATAGGAAGTTAAGCAAGTGCGGCTCCCGCGCCGACAACTCATACTGTGCCGCCAGCGTCGGAAACTTCCACCCCCACAGCGAAATCAGCAGATTGGCCAGGATGAGCAAATAGTTCATCCACGGCGTAGCGCGCTGCGGGACGTCGGTACGAAACGGGAACAACATGGGGACCCGCCGGGGATTGTCGGCGGCGTCGGAATAGACCGCAACGGGAAAGTGGGCACGCTTAAACCATTGACCCCTTGTAGCCGCCCCGCTTGCGGGGCGCGTCTAACAGCGTCTTTTGACAACGTGCATCGCTCCTGCGGTCCCGCGTCATTGGACACAGGACCCTTCCACATCCGATCGTGTCCGGCAGTATCATGAACGACACCTCAAGGCAGTAACTCGCAACGCGTCTAGGAAAGGTGGATCGTTGAGGCCCGCGCTTCTCGTCATCCTGTGCTGGCACGCGTGCGGGGTCATTGCCGCCGCCCCGCCCGACTTCGACCGCGACGTCGCCCCAGTCTTCGTCACCCATTGCCTCGACTGCCACGGCGGCCCCGACCCGAAGGGCAAGTTCGACCTCACCACCCGCGCCCGCGCGATGGCCGGCGGCGAAGACGGCGTCTCGATCATCCCCGGCAAGCCCGCCGACAGCCGCCTCTGGGAACTGATCGACGCCGGCAAGATGCCCCCCAAGAAGCCGCTGCCCCCGGCCGAGCGCGAGATCATCCGCGAATGGATCGCGGCCGGCGCCAAGTGGGGCTCCGACCCGATCGACCCCCACGCCCGCACGACCGCCGCCCGCGCCGGGAAGGACTGGTGGAGCCTCCGCCCGATCGCCCAAGTCGCCCCGCCCGCCGTTCGCGACAAGGCCTGGGCGCGGAATCCGATCGACCCGTTCGTCCTCGCCGCGCTCGAATCGCGCGACCTCCGCCCCAGTCCCGAGGTCGACAAACGCCTCCTGATCCGCCGCGTCTACTTCGGCCTGATCGGCCTCCCGCCCGCGCCAGCCGAGGTCGACGCCTTCGTCGCCGACGCCTCGCCCGATGCTTACGAGAAGGTCGTCGACCGCCTCCTCGCCAGCCCGCAGTACGGCGTCCGCTGGGCCCGCCACTGGCTCGACGTCGCCCGCTTCGGCGAGAGCAACGGGTTCGAGTTCGACGAGTTCCGCCCCGACGCCTGGCCCTACCGCGACTGGGTCGTCGAATCGCTCAACGCCGACCTCCCGTACGACGAGTTCGCGCGCCTCCAGATCGCCGGCGACGTCCTCCGCCCCGCCGACCCCGCCGCCCTCCGCGCCACCGGCTTCCTCGTCGCCGGCGCCTACGACACCCCCGGCCAGACCCAGCAGAGCCAGGCCATGCGCAAGGTCGTCCGCCAGGACGAACTCGAAGACCTAGTCGGCACGGTCGGCCAAACCTTCCTCGGCCTCAGCGTCCAGTGCGCCCGCTGCCACGATCACAAGTTCGACCCCGTACGCCAAGAGGAATACTTCCGCATGACCGCCGCGCTCGCGGGCGTACGGCACGGCGTCCGCGACCTCCCCCTGCCCAAGGAGCAAGTCGCAACCGCACGAACGCGCCTAAGCGCAGCGCTCGACGCGCTCGCCGAAATCGAGCGCCCGGCGCGCGAGACGATTCGCGCGAAGCGCGGTGCGATATCCGTAGCCGCGCCGACGCCGATCGCGCGCTGGGACTTCCGCGACGGCGCGTTCGACCAGACCGGTCACCTGCACGCCCACCTGCGCGGCCGCGCGGAGTTGAAGCCCGAAGGGCTCGTCCTGGTCGGCCGCGAATCGCACGCCATCGCCGGCCCCCTGCCGACGACCCTCAAGGCCAAGACCCTCGAAGCCTGGGTCAAACTCGCCAACGTCCGCCAGCGCGGCGGGGGCGTGATCGGCATCCAGAACCCCGCCACCTCCCAATTCGACACGATCGTGTTCGGCGAGCGCGAGCCGGGCAAGTGGGTCGCCGGCAGCGACTTCTTCAAGCGCACCCGCGACCTCGACGCGCCCGCCGAAACCGCCGACGACGCCCCCAACCGCTTCGTCCACGTCGCCGTTACGTACGCCGACGACGGGACGATCGCCGTCTACCGCGACGGCAAACCCTACGGCCAGCCGTACAAGGCGTCTCTGATCGAGTTTAAGGCGAACCAGGCCGAGATCGTGATCGGCATGCGCTACTCACCCGCGAGCGGCGACCGGCTGCTCACCGGCGTGATCCGCCAGGCCGCCGTGTACGACCGCGCCCTGTCCCCCGACGAGATCGCCGCCTCGATGACCGCCGCCCAGGCCCGCACGTCGCGCGACGAAGTCGCCGCCGCCCTCGCCGAGCCGGCCAAATCTCGCTGGCAGGCCCTCCGCGAGCAACTCGCCCGCGACGCCGTCCTCGCCTCCGGCAGCGCCGGCCGCGTCTACGCGGTTTCGCCGAAACCTCCTGAGAAAACCTTCCTCCTCGCCCGCGGCAACCCGCAATCGCCCGGAATCGAACTCTCGGCCGGCGGCGTCGCATCGATCGGCGACACTCGCCTCGCCGACTTCGCCCTCCCCATCGACGCCCCCGACGACCGCCGCCGGATCGCCCTCGCCCAGTGGGTCACGAGCCCCGCAAACCCCCTCTTCGCCCGCACCATCGTCAACCGCCTCTGGCACCACCATTTCGGCGCCGGCCTCGTCGCGACCACGAGCGACCTCGGTTTCAACGGCGGCCGCCCGTCCCACCCGGAATTGTTGGACTACCTCGCCGCCGAGCTCACGTCCCGCAAATACAGCCTCAAAGCCGTGCACCGTCTGATCGTCACGTCCGCGACCTACCGTCAATCCTCACGCCCCTTTCCCGCGGCCGCCAAAGCCGCCGCCGCCGTCGACGCCGACAACCGCCTCCTCTGGCACAAGTCGCCCGTCCGCCTGGAAGCCGAGGCCGTGCGCGACGCCGCCCTCGCCATCGCCGGCGATCTCGACCCGACCCTCGGCGGCCCCGGCTACAAGGAGTTCGCCCTCACCCTCGCCCCAGGAACGCCGACCAACCTCTACCTGCCCCTCCCGCCCGACGCCCAGGCCGTCAACCGCCGCACCCTCTACCGCGCCTGGGCCCGCGCCGGCCGCAGCGGCCTGCTCGACGCCCTCGACTGCCCCGACCCCTCCGCCGCCGCCCCCGCCCGCGCCCGCACGACCACCCCCACCCAGGCCCTCGCCCTGCTCAACAACGCCGCCATGATGCGCGCCGCCGAGTCCCTCGCCAAACGCCTCGAACGCGAAGCGAAAACGATCGACGGACGAATCACGCTGGCGTACCGATTGGCGTACGGGCGGGTGCCGAGCGGCGCCGAACTGGACGCAGCACGGGCGGCAGTCGAACAGCACGGCCTCATCGTCCTCGCGCGAGCGATCCTCAACAGCAACGAGTTCCTATTCGTGGAGTGATGCGTCAGCAACTGTCATCCCGAGGTACTCCCAGGGATCTAGCCTCGAGCGCCAAGGCCCGATCGAAGTTGGTTCGTCGTGTTCGAAGACAAGTTGCCTAAGTCCGGCGGGCCGCGAAGCGCCGGCCAGATCCCTCGGAGTACCTCGGGACGACAGTGGGACGACTCTCGCGCGAATGACGGCATAGGAGCTTCGGATGAACACCTTCGCCCACCACCTCTCCCGCCGCGGCTTCATGTCCTGGGTCGGCGGTGGCCTCGCCAGCGCCTCCCTCGCCTCCCTCCTCACGCGCGACGCGCTCGCCGAACATCCCGAGTCGCCCACCGCCTCACCCCACTTCGCCCCCAGGGCCAAGCGCGCCATCCACATCTGCCTCGTCGGCGCCCTCAGTCAGGTCGACAGCTTCGACCACAAGCCCGACCTCGCGCGCATGCACGGCAAGTCCCTAGTCGCCAGCGAAAAGCCCGACGTCTTCTTCGGCCAGGTCGGCCTCCTCCGCCAGAGCGACTGGGCCTTCCACCGCCGCGGCAAATCCGGCCTTTGGGTCTCCGACCTATTCCCCCACCTCGCGCAGCGCGCCGACGACCTCTGCGTCATCAACTCGATGGTCGCCGAGACCAGCAACCACACCCCCGCCGGCTTCCACCAGAACACCGGCTTCCGCCTCAACGGCTTCCCCGCCCTCGGCTCGTGGCTCAGCTACGGCCTGGGCAGCGAGTCCGAAAACCTCCCCGCGTTCGTCGTCATCCCCGACGCGCGCGAGCTGCCCGCCGGCGGCGCGATCAACTGGAACAACGGCTTCCTCCCCGCCCGCCACCAGGGCGTCGTCATGCGCGCCGGCGGCGCCGGCCCCGCCGTCGACGACCTCTTCCCCGCGCGCCCCGTCGCCCCGGGCGCCGACGCGGCCGCCCGCGACCTCCTCGCCGGCATGAACCGCCGCCACCTCGCCGACCGCCACGACGCCGACCCCGGGGGCGCCCTCGCCGCCCACATCCGAAGCTACGAGCTCGCCGCCCGAATGCAGCTCGCCGTGCCGGAAGTAACTGACCTCGCCGGCGAAACCGAATCCACGCGCGAAATGTACGGCCTGAACGGAACCGAGACCGCCGACTTCGGCCGCGCCTGCCTCCTCGCCCGCCGACTCGCCGAGCGCGGCGTCCGCTTCGTCCAGCTCTTCTCCGGCGGCACCTTCGGCAGCCCCCGCCGAAACTGGGACGGCCACGAGGACATGGTCAAGAACCACGCCCAGGAGGCCCGCCGCATCGACCAGCCCGTCGCCGCCCTGCTCGCCGACCTCCGCCAACGCGGCATGCTCGACGACACGCTCGTCCTGTTCACCACCGAGTTCGGCCGAACCCCCTTCACCCAGTCCGCGGCCAACGTCGTCGGCAAAGGTCGCGATCACAACCAGTACGGCTTCTCCGTCTGGCTCGCCGGCGGCGGCTCGCGCCCCGGCACCGCCTACGGCGCCACCGACGACGTCGGCTGGAAGTCCGTCGTCAACCCGACGCAGTGGCACGACTTCCACGCCACCGTCCTCCACCTCCTCGGCATCGACCACGAACGCCTGACCTACTACCACAACGGCATCCGCCGCCGCCTGACCAACGTGCACGGCGAAGTCGTGAAGGGCGTCCTCGCATGACCGGAGAAAGTCCCGTGCGCGCGCCCCGCACCCGACGGCCTCCATGGCGCCCCGCCGCTCGAACACCTCCTCATATAGCCCGCCACTCGTGGCGGGAAAGCGTGGTGCGTCCGGGGGGTGCATTCCACCGAAACCGACGTCGGTCGTCGAGAGGTTTCCCGCCACGCGCGGGCTATATGACGCGCGTCTTCCCCCACGCGGCGTCATCGAGCCCGTCGAACGCGAGTCGCGCGATGCGAGTCGGCGCCGGCGCGGACGAATCAATCCCCTACGCGCTCTTCACCCCGGGCGCCGGCGTCGGCGCCGTCTGCCGCTCGTTGTGCTTCACCAGCCGTACCCGCCGCCCCTCGCGCGACCACTCCACCTGGTTCATGTACGCCTCCATCAGGAGGATCCCCCGCCCTGTCAGCTTCTCCAAATTCGTCTCGTCCGTCGGGTCCGGCACGTGCGTCCGTTGAAACCCCGGCCCCTCGTCTTCCACCGAGAACTCCGCCGAGTCCGGCCCCACCCGCCACTCGACGTGCACGCGCTTGGCCCGGTCCAGCTTATTCCCGTGCTTGATCGCGTTGATCAGCGCCTCTTCGATCGCCAGTTTGATCGCGAACTGCGAGTCCGGGTCGTACCCCCACCGCTCCACGTCCTCGCGGATCAACCGCTGCACCTCGCGGGCCGCCCCGTAGTCCGACGCGATCGTCATCTGGTTCATCGCCCCGGGCGCCGACGAGCCCGGCGAGGCCCCGGCGGCCGCCTCGGACGGGCGCGCGCCGGCCGGCAGGTCCGACGGGGGTCGGCCCTCACTGCCACGCCCTCTGCCACCCGTCGGGGTCATCCGCTCCTCGTGTTCGTCCGGTCGACCGCGCGCCACGCTGTTCTTCAGCGGGCCCCGCCCGGGCGTTGAGTCCCGGCAAAGGGCCGTGTTCAGTTATCGTCCGATATCGCGACCGGCGTGAGATTTCGCCGGCCCGACGGGTCAGGTAAAGCTCGCCAGCGCGTCTTCCCGCCGCGGCAGGATTTTGAACAGCTTGTTCAGCTTCGTGATCTCGAACACTTCCATGATCTGCGGCCGGATCGACGCCAGCCGCAGCTGCCCGTTTTGCTGTTTCACCCGGTTGTTCACGTTGATCAGCATGCCCAACGCGGCCGACGACAAATGGTCGACGTTCGCGAAGTCCAGCAAAATCTTCGGGCGGTCCTTCGCCTCCGCCAGCGCGATCAGGCTCTGCCCGATCTCCGAGATGTTGGCCTCGTCCAGGATCTTCGAGTCGACGAAGTCGACCATCTTCACGTCCTTGTGGTCGCTGACGGTCAGGCGCTGGGTGGCTTCGGGCATGGTCGATAAGTCCCAATAAGTGGGCGGAGTATGCGGCGCAAAAGCAATGCCCCGTCACAGTAAAACCGGGGGGTTTGCGTGTCAAGGTAAACACCGACGCACCGCCACCTACCGCTCTGCCCGACGATCGGCCCACGCCGGATCCGGAGCCTAAGGCGACGGGCCGAATCTGCCTCAAAATCCACGACTCCCGTCACGATGGCTCAGTCCCCCCTCGCGGCGCGTACCCGCACTCCGGGCACCGCCCCGGCGTCGCCCGAAGGTCATACCCGCACTTCGGACACATCCCCGCTCCACGCGCCGCCCGACGCCGCCGCCGCCACCACGCCGCTCCCCGCCACGTCGGAATCACCGCGAATACGCCCGCGAGCAGCGGGTACGGCACCACCACCCGGACGCAGTCGTACAGCGCGAACTCCGTCTGCGACGGATACGACTCGTAATCGATCCCCATCGCCAAGAACGGAGTCCCGAGCCGCCCGCCCCCAACGATGGGGTAGCCCTTTGGGGCGGCACGGCGATCGACAATGTACGGCGGAAAGTTCGCCGCCACCCGCCGCACCTCCGCATGCGACAACGGCTCCGACGGGCGCAGAAACCCCACGACAAGCCCGCCACCCGCCGATCGGACGTCCGACACGTAAGGCCACGCGTGCCGCCGCACGTACTCCGGCGCGTGCATGACGTACGCCGCCTCGGCGACCCAATAACTCCGCACCCACATCACCGTCGCCGCAAGCGCAAGAAGCAACAGCACCCCCGTGACGCCCGCGAAAACCAGTCGCAGCAAGCGCCGCATATCCCTCCGATCTAGGAGCGTTTCCCGCGTCGACGTAGCAGGCTTCCGACTGCTGGATAAAGATATCGCGCCGGAAAGCCCACGGAACTTGTTCCGTGGGTTGTGCGGCTCGGTCGACGCGCTTTCAAACACCCGAACCCGATCCGCCGTCAACACAGCCCACCCCCTCACTTCGGCGGCACCAGCCTCGTGTGTCGGTGCGCGTGCCCGTCCGCCTCGAACGTCGTCTCCACCAGTTGCTCCGTCTCCGCCGCCACGTGCGCCGCACGCCCCGCCGGCCGCCGCCGCCGCTCCCACGTCGCCGCCGCCCCCGTCAATAGCAACAGCGCTAGGATGCACGCCGGCCCGGCGAGTTCCGTCACCCCGCCCCCGACCGCCGCCCACCGAGCCAGCCGCCCTTCCCAATCCGACGCCGGTGCCGCCGCCGACAAATCGATCACCCCCGCGTTCACCGCCACCGCCCCGCCCGGCCCCTCGAACCGCCCCGGCCAATACCGCGCATCCGCCCCCTCCGGCGCGGGCGTGACTCGCTTCAACTCAGTCAACGGGCGCTCGCCCAGCACCGCCGCCCGATACTCGCCCGGCGCGACGCTCGCCGCCACCCAGTCCAAACACGCCGACCACAGCACCACAAACCCCGGCGTCCGCGCGAACGCCGGCGAATCAAAGTTGATCCGAACCTGCCGCACCCCCTCCGTCTCCCGCACCGACACGATCGCCCGCGGCGCCGGCCCGGCATTTCCCGCCGGCGCCAGCACCAGCACCGCCGTCCACTCCGGCCCCGGCGCAGGGCCGACCGTAGTGCCGGTCGCCAGGACGGCCAGGTCACCGGGCGGAACCGGCGTGACAGCGGGATGATCGCCGACAAGCCGCGCCGCGCTCGTCGGAAATGCTGAACCCTCGGCGACCGTATCCGCCAACACCACCGCCGGCTCCGACGCGCGCGGCCCGGCCTCCCCCGCCACCAATCGCGCCACCGCGATCGTCGCCCCACCCCGTCCCGCCGGCCGGTGCCGCCGGTACGCCCCCAGTACCCGCCGCACCTCCTCCGGCAGCGGCGTCCGCTCCTCCACCGCCGGCCAACTCCGCCCCCGCACCAGCCACGCCACATCATTCGCCAGCACCGCGTCCGCAACGGCAGACCCATCCGCGCCCAGCAGCCGCGCCTCCATCTCCGGCGCGTCGCTCGTCCCCTCCGGCAGATCGACGAAGTGCGACTGCGGCCCTCCCCCCGCGAGCGCCAGCCGTCGCTCCACCGACCGACCGCCCGCCGTGATGCGCAGTTGGCGCTCCGTCGCACCCGTCGCGCGCGTCACCACCATCACTTGCCCCGCCCGAGCAGTAAATCGCTCGATGCCGGCATCGGCCGCGGCGGGCCCGGCAGGAACGACGATCACGCGCGCCGCGTCCGCGCCCAAATCCCGATCCGTCAGCACGATCGCGTCGCCCGATGCCCCCCGAACCGCCGCCCCCAGCTCGGCCGCCGTGTCCACCGCCGTCCGCGGCGCCCCCGCGACCGCCGCCACCAGGCCCCGAGCGTCCACCACCGCCGCCGGCGCGTCCGACACGCCCGGCACGAACCGCACGCGCAATCGCACCGATCCCTCGCGCCCCGACAACGCCCGCGCCAGCGAATCGGCCGCCTCGGCATACCTCGCCCGCCCGCCCGCCGACAGCGCCGACATCGTCGCCCCCCGGTCCACGATCACATCGACCACGCGCGCCCCCGCCCCCCCCAGCCGCACCGCCGGCCGCGCCCCCGCCAGAATCGCCACCAGCACCGCCAGCAGCGCCAGCACCACCGCCACCGGCGGCGCGCGCAGCGACCGGTTCCTCGGCCGTCGCACCTCCTCCGGCGCATCCCACAGCGGCAAGAACGGCACGAACGTCCGCGGCCGCCGCCCGATCAGCACCCAGACCGCCAGCCCGGCCCACGGGATCAACAGCCAGAGGATGAGTGGCGTCAGGAACACGATTGCCGCACCGCCTCTCGGCGCGACCCCCATACTTTCCTCCCTCCCGGATCATCATGCAAACGCACCCGACGCGCGCCCGGCGCTCGAAGTCAAAGGCCGTACTTAGCGGTCGCACCGAAGGTGCACGTGAGCGCTTCCCGACCGAGCGTCTCCGACCCCCGACCTTCGAGCATCGAACATCGAATTGAGAAATTACCGTCCCCGAGCACCTCGGTGCCGCGTGCGCGCCCGTCACCACCGCTGCGCTACCCTTCCACCGAACAATCCGAAGAAAAACATCCTCACCACGCGTCCCCACCCCGCTCCCGTGTGCGCCCGACACCACCGACGCGTGACATCCCGCGTAAGAGGGATGCACCCCTCGCCGACCAGTCTCGCCGCCAACGACCAGCCGAGTACCGCTTCGGTACCGAAAAGTACCGAAAAGTACCGAAATGTCCCGCTTTTCTCCGGTTTTCCAGCCCCGTCCCGAGACGCTACCCAAGCCCCGGTCGGGAGTTATCAATTCCGCCCCGCCAACGCGCTCATTTTTTCACCGCGCGCCCGACAGCCCCCTACTTCGTCACCTTCCGGATGTACTCCACCTCCGCCTCCCGGTACGCCCGCCCGTCCGTCTGGAAGATGTCGTGGAACCAGACCGGCGGCTCGCCCGCGTACTTCTTCTGCCACGAGTCCCACGGGTAGATCGTCTGGCTCTTGCCGTTCACGAACCCCCAGTTGTACGCCCCGATCTTGTTCTCCTTCATCCACCCCAAATGCGGCTCGAAGTTCGACCCGATCGGCCGCGCCATGTACTCCGTGCACAAGATCGGCCGCCCGTACCGCTTCAAGTTGTTCACCCGCGTCTGCAGGTCCTTCAAATCGCCGTACGCGTGGAACGAGATCACGTCCGACTGCTCGAGCTGCCACTTCTCCCACGCCTTGAGCTTGCCCGCGTCGCCCCACTGCCCCACCCACACGCCCGACGTGATCGGCTGCTCCGGACCGACCTCGCGCGCCCACCCGTACGCCTTCTTCATCAGCTCCAGCGCCAGATCGCCCTTGTTGTTCGGTTCCCACTTGCCGTAGCTGCTCCCGTTCCTGTTGTCCGGCTCGTTGATGATGTCCCAGCACAGGACGGCCGGGCTGGCCTTGTACTTGGTCACGACCGCCTGCACGTACGCCTTGAGCCGCGCCTCGTGCTCCTTCAGGTTCTGCAGCACCGGCACGCCCGGACCCTGCACCCACCCCGAGTTGTGCACGTGCGGGTGCGGGGCGCGCTGCTTGCCCGCTTTGGGGAACGGGTCCCAGACCGAGTCGAACAGGACGACCATCACCTTGATCCCGTTCTCGTCGCACGCGGCCAGGAACGCGTCGACCCGCTCCAAGAACCCCTTCGGGTCCTGCTCGTACGCGATGTCGTGCAAGAACACGCGAACCGTGTTGAACCCGAGCGACTTCGCCCACCCCAGCTCACGCTTGATCGTCGGCAAGTCGAACGTGTCCGCCTGCCACATCTCGAGCTGGTTGATCGCGCTCGACGGAATGAAGTTGCACCCGACAGGCCACGCCTGCTTGGCGTACCACGCGTTCGCCTTCTCCGCCGGCCACGGCTCCGCCCGCGCGGCGGTGGCGAACACCAACAGACAAGCGAACACGACGACGGCGAGTGTCATG
>DASPKW010000164.1:0-89260 GCA_035627895.1 Tepidisphaeraceae bacterium
TGGATCCATAACACGGCGTACCGCAACGGGACGAACTTCAACATGCTCAATCGGCTGGCGGATAACATGACCGACGTCGACGGGTATGGGCACAAACTGATCAACAATCTGGCGTTCAAGGGGCGGGACCTGGCGCGGATCGACCTGGCCAAGTGTGAGTTGGCGGGGAACTCGTTCACGCTCGGGCTGAAGGTGTCGGAGAAGGATTTTGAGGGGTTGGACGAGGCGGAGTTGGTCGGACCGCGGCGGGCGGACGGGGGGTTGCCGGCGGTGAAGTTCATGCGGCCGGCAGCGGGGAGTGTTTTGATCGACAGAGGGGTGGAGGTGCCGGGGGGGAAGTTTGGGGGGAAGGGGCCGGATCTGGGGGCGTTCGAACGGGAGTAGCTCCTTCGTTGAGGGATGAGCGGATCCGGGGCGGCGCTTCGGGCAAAGCCCGTGCACTATGCCCCGGCTTGTTTCGTTCTCGCGCTATGCCATCGCGCGTTTCACTTCGGTGAACGCGTTGACGGCGAATTCGAGGTCGGCGCGGGTGTGGGCGGCGGAGATCTGGGTGCGGATCCGCGCCTTGCCCTGGGGGACGACGGGGAAGGAGAAGCCGATGACGTAGACGCCGCGCTCGAGCATCTGCTCGGCCATCTTCGCGGCGCGGACGGCATCGCCGAGCATGATGGGGGCGATCGGGTGGGTGCCGGGGACGATGTCGAAGCCGGCGGCGGTCATGGCGGCGCGGAAGTACTGCGTGTTGGTCTCGAGCGTGTCGCGCAGGGCGGTCGAGGATTGCAAAAGGTCGATCGCGGCGATCGACGCGGCGACGATGGGGGGCGGGAGCGAGTTGCTGAACAGGTACGGGCGGCTGCGCTGGCGGAGGAGGTCGACGATCTCCTTGCGGGCGGCCGTGTAGCCACCGGCCCCGCCGCCCAGGGCTTTGCCGAGCGTGCCGGTGACGATGTCGATGCGGTCGATGACGCCGTGTAGCTCGTGGGTGCCCCGGCCGGTGCGGCCCATGAAGCCGCAGGCGTGGGAGTCGTCGACCATGATCAGGGCGTCGTACTTGTCGGCGAGCTCGCAGATCGCGGGGAGGTTGGCGACGGTGCCGTCCATGGAGAAGACGCCGTCGGTCGCGATCAGGCGGAAGCGGGCGGATTTGGCGTCGATCAGTTTGGCCTCGAGGTCGGCCATGTCGTCGTTCTTGTAGCGGTGGCGGGCGGCCTTGCAGAGGCGGACGCCGTCGATGATCGAGGCGTGATTGAGCTCGTCGGAGATGACGGCGTCCTCGGGGCCGAGGATCGTTTCGAACAAACCGCCGTTGGCGTCCCAGCAGGACGAGTAGAGGATCGTGTCGTCCTTTCCGACGAAGGCGGAGAGCTTTTTCTCGAGGGTCTTGTGGAGCTCGTCGGTGCCGCAGATGAAGCGGACGGACGCCATGCCGTAGCCCCACTTGGAGAGGGCTTCTTGCGCCGCGCCGACGATTTTGGGGTGGTTGGCGAGGCCAAGGTAGTTGTTGGCGCAGAGGTTGAGGACGTCGCGCTGGCCGGTGGCGCGGGTGGAGACGTGGGGCTGCTGGGCGGTGGTCAGGACGCGCTCGGGCTTGTAGAGGCCGGCGTCGGTGAGCTGCTTGAGCTGGTCGGCGAGGTGGGATTGGAGTTTGGCGTAGGGGGTCATGCGGTGTGTTTCCGGTTCGGATCGCGAGGGCGCGTGTCGGCGGCGCCGCACGTCAGAGCGACTTGAGGATCTCGTCGACGTCCAGCGCCTCGCGAGGCTGGAGGAAGAAGCGGACCGGCTTGCCGTCGACGAGTAGGACGGTGCCTTCCGAGTAATAGGTGACCTGACGGCCGGCCGCCTCGAGCCGCCGGGCCTCGTTGGCCGAGCAACCGTCGTAATGTCCGATCAGGAGGTCTAGTTCGCCGGTGGGCGGTATGCCGCGCTCGTGGGTGAGGACGTAGCGCGTCGGCTTGCCGCCGCCGCTGACTTCGACGACGCGGTCGTAAACGTCGAGCTGCCGGAATTCGTGCATGAGAGCCTCCTGTCGGCGGCCGCCAGAAGCCGTGGCTCCGGCGGCGCGCGCCGCGACGGGTCGCGCGACATGATTAAACCTTGCCCACCCGCTAAACTCCACCGCATGCCCAGCAAAGCGAAACGTGCGACGCGATCCGCGAAACCGGCCGAGGAGACTTTGAACACCATTTCGACCGCGGAATACCGTGCCCGGCGGGAGGCGGTGCTTAAGGCGATCGGCAAGAGTGCGGCGATCGTGCTGGCGGGCGAGGGGTCGCCGCCGCTGCTGGGGAAGTGGCGGGCGCAGCAGCACTTCACGTATTTGACGGGGCTGACCGACGAGCCGGGGGGGGCGGTGTTGTTCGACCCGACGAACGAGAACCCGAAGCGGCGGATCATTTTGTTCCTCAAGCCGCTGAACCCGGAGATGGAGCGGTGGGACGGGTATCGCGACCCGATCGCGTCCGCGCTGAAGGAGAAACTCGGGTTTGAGACGGTAATTCGGACGAACCAACTCCCGACGTTTTTGACGGCGGCGGCGCGGCGGGCGAAGCGGGTGGCGTGTTTGCACGCGTTCAGCGTGTATCCCGCGCCGGTGTCGCCAGATTTGGAGTTGTTCAAAGAGTTGGCGAGCCGGATCGCGGGGTTGGCGATCGAGGATCAGACGCAGCTTTTGCCGCGCATGCGGGCGGTGAAGTCGGAGGCCGAGCTGGCGCTGATGAACAAGGCGGTCGATTGCACGGCGGCGGGGTACGCGGAGATTTTGAAGTACATCCGTCCGGGCCTGACCGAGGGGCAGCTCGAGCACGCGCTGGAGTCGGCGTACCGCATGGCCGGGGCGGACGGCGTCGCCTACAACTCGATCGTCGGGTCGGGGCTGATGGGGACGGTGCTGCACTACATGGCGAACAACCGGCCGCTGGAGGCGGGGGACCTGATCGTGATCGACTCGGCGGCGCGGTACCGCGGGTATGCGTCCGACGTGACGCGGACGCTGCCGGCGAGCGGGACGTTCACGGACGCGCAGCGGCAGTTGTACCAGACGGTGCTGGACGCGCAGCTGGCGGCGATCGCGGCGTGCCGGCCGGGGCGGACGATGACGGAGGTGGACCAGGCGGCGCGGGACGTGATCGAGCGGGCGGGGCTGGGGGACGCGTTCATTCACTCGATCGGACACCAGCTCGGGCTGGAGGTGCACGATGTGACGCCGGACGGGCCGCTCGTGCCGGGGATGGTGGTGACGATCGAGCCGGGGGTGTATTTGCCGGAGGCGAAGACGGGGGTGCGGATCGAGGACGATATCTTGATCACGCGGGCGGGGCCGAGGAATCTGACGGCGATGATCCCGAAGACGATCGAGGAAATCGAGGCGGCGATGCGGCGCGCGTAGCGTGGGCACTGCCCACCGTTTCGCGCTACTCTCGCTTGTGGCGGATCCGCATGCCCTGGACGGCGAGGCCGATGAACAGGCCGCCGGCGATGCAGTAGAGGCCGACGCGCCACATGGGCGGGGCGGCGAGGGTCGTGATCTCGCGGTAGGCCTGGAAGAAGAGGAGGCCGGCGAGGATCATGAAGGTGAAGGGGAAGTAGGAGAGCCAGCGCATCGGGCGTTACCTTGGTTTGGTCTGTCGCTAAGCCGCAAGCGGCAGGCGCGGGGCGCGTCCGAACCGTCACTTCTTCGCCGGTCCGGCCATCATGAGGTCCTCGATCGCCTTCTCGACGGCGCGGTCGGTGCCGGGCTTCTTCATGAGGTAGTATTGCCGGCCGCCCTCGACGGGGCTCCAGGAGAACTGGTTGTCGGGGGCGAGTTCCATGAAGCCGGGGCCGCGCATCGTCCAGTAGTCGCCCAGGCCTCGGGCGGCGTAGAGGAGGGTGGTCTGGTCGGCGACGTGGCGATCCTTGGCGGTGCCGCCGAAGTAGAGCTCGTAGCCCTTGCGGATCGGGTTGTTGGCGGGAAGCTCCTTGAGGCGTGCGCCGACCTTCAGGCCGCTCGGCACGCTGCCGATCTCGCGGCCGACGAAGACGAGTTTCGTGGGCCAATTCTTCACGGCGTAGAGGGAGGCTTCCTTGTCGAACGTGAAGTTGTTGTTCGAGAGCTTGAGGTCGTCCTTGGGCGGGTCGCCGATGAAGTTGCCGCCCATGCAGACCCAGGCTTTCACTTTTTGCTTTGCGAGGTCGAGGCCGGAGGGGCGGTCGCCTTGCGCGGGGCGCTTGAGGAGTTCGGCGACGTTGGAGAGGTAGCCGACGGTGACGATCGTGACGGAGTTGTCGTCGGCCTTCTCGAGGGCGGTTCGCCAGACGTCGATCGCGTCGGGGGCCTTATCGGCCGACTCGAGCTTGCGCGGGAACTGCTCGGCGATCGTTTGGGCGTACTTGGTGGGCTTCTGCCCGGCCTTGCCCTTGGGGACGCCGACGGGCACGTCGGGTCGGCCGAAGAATTGGTTGATCGCGCTGACGCACAGCGGCGACCAGGGGTTTTTGGACGAGACGGTGGTCGCGAGGATCTCGACTTCGCCGCGGTCGGCGAGCGCGTGGAGCATGCCGAGGGCGCCGACGTCGTCGCAGTCGGAGTCCATGTCGGTGTCGAAGATGAGCTTGACGGGCGGCGCCGCGGCGCAGGCGGCGGAGGCGAGGGCGAGGGAGAGGAATGCGCCGAGGAGGCGAAGGGCGGGGGTCATGGGCGGGATCGTACCGCGGGGGAAGGCGGGACGGGAGGGCGTCGGCTCGCGGCGCTCGGAGTTCACCCTTTAGGGTGTAAGGGGGACGCTCCCACGCGACGCGGCTTCGATGTGCGATCGAGCGCTCCCCCCTTACACGCTGAAGCGTGAACTCCGAGCGCCGCGAACCGACGCGTTTATTTTGCGACGTCGACCTCGACGGTCGACACGGCGCCCGGGACGCCGAACTGGTTAACGGCGCGCACTTCCAGCTTGTTCGGACCCGCGTGCGGCGTCCACGTCCATTCGGGCGGGGTGGGCTTCCATTCGCCGCCATTGACGCGCGCTTCGTACGCTTTGAAGTTGGGCGTGAGCGTCGCGAGCGAGACGCGCAATCCGCCGTCAGCCTTCGATAAGGTCACGGCCGCCTGATGGATCGGGAAGTACGGGTCGGTCGCCGGATCCTTGGGGATGTCGCGCTTGTGCCACTTGGTGCCGCCGCCGATCGCGTCCTGGGTGATGAGCATCTTCGCGTAGTCGGGGCCGCGGTCCATCAGGTCGGTGCTGGGGATGTAGCCGATGAACGCGTAAGGCGTGATGGCGGACGCGTCGAGGTGGAGGTCGCCGAAGCCGGGGTAGTGGCCGCGGAGGACGGGCAGGTCGGACTTGCGGTAGCGCGTGCGCTCCTTGCCGACGACGAAGGTGACGTCTTTCGCGTCGCGCAGGAACCACTCCTGGCGGAGCTCGTACGCGCTGAGCGGCACGCCGGCCTTCTCGGCGTACATGGCGAAGGTCGGGTCCATCATGACCCACTTGCGGTGGACGCTCGACCACATCTCGGTCGACGTGTGCTCGGTCGAGCCTTTGCCGACGTGGTCGGGGCGGCGGAGGGCGAGCGGGCGGTCGTACCACCCGAGGCTGGCGGCGGCGGAGACGAGCACGTCGGCGTAGTGTTGGCAGAAGAACGTGTGGCCGTCGTCGATCGCGGCCAGCACGTCGATCGCGCCGCGGGCCTTGGAGGAGGGCTTGCCAAACTTCTTGAACTGGCGGTTGGCCCAGTCGAGGAGGAGCACCTGCTTGTCGAACTCGGTCGTGCCGGCGGCGACGACGGCGTCGAGTTTGTACCGCTCGCGGAGTTGCTTGAGCTTGGGGTTCTCGAAGGAGTCGAAGCGGAAGCGGCGGGAGTAGTCGGAGTCGACGAGGGGGAGGGTGTCGATCTTGCGGACGACGACCCATTGACCAGCGACGGTCAGCTCGTCGCCGGCACGCAGCGCGACCAGCGCGGCGGCGCCCGCCGGCAGGGCGAGGAACACGAGGCACCCGATGACGGTCGTAATGTGGCGACGGTGGGTCACGCGATGAAGCCTACCGCGCCCGCGCACGGCAGGAAACGAAACTCCGCCGGGCCGCACAAACCCGCCGACCGTTAGAATCCTCACCACGCCGACCGCAAACATAACGGCCGCGGCGCGCACACCGGTTTTCGCATTGACGCCACGCGCGCCCGCGGCGATCTTTCACACCGGCCCGGCGCACGGCATTCGTTTGGCGTACCGCCGCCGCCGCACGTCTGGCGAGGAGTGAGAGAGATGACCCCCAGGTTCGGTACGGCCGCCCTCGCGGTGGCCTTCAGCGCCGTTGCCCCCGCAGCGTCCGCCGCGATCATTTCCGCGAGCGGCGACACGTTCGTCCAGCAGAACGCGCCGACGACCAATTTCGGAAACTCCACCGGGTTCACGTCCAAGAACGACGGGGGCGGCGGGTCGTCGACGACGGACCGCATCGGGTTCATCAGGTTCGACCTGTCCGGCAGTCCGACCCCGGTCACGACGGCCACTCTCCTCCTCAATATCACCGGCGCCGGCACGACCCAGACCGGCGGGAACCCGCTCACGTTTACCGTGCTCGGCATCCCCGAGTCGCTCACCTACGGCACGGGGCCGATCGCCCTCGAGAACTTCGTCGAGGGCGACGGCGGGACCGACGGGGCGCCCGCCAACGAACTCACCTTCGGCAACGCCCCCGGCACCAGCACGGGCGTGAACGGCAGCTTCGTCCGCACGTCCTACACCAACCTCGGCACGTTCCAGAGCACGACGGCCAGCGGCCCCCGGCAGTTCACCAGTGCTGCCTTGGTCAACTTCCTCAACGCCGACACGAACGGCGTGGCCGGATTTGTAATCGTCCGCGACACCGACGACGCGAACGCCACCGGCTTCGCCGCCCGCGAGAACCTGACCGTCGCCGGCCCCCAGATCTTCATCAACCAGCCCGTCCCCGAGCCCGGCACGATCGGCCTGCTCGGGGCAGGAGCGATGTTAGCGCTGCGGCGTCGCAAGCGGCGCTAAGACGGGATTGCCGGACGTCCTTTTGGCGTGGCGGGGTACTTTGACGATTCGGACCCAACCCACGGAACAGGGTCCGTGGGCTTTTCCTCGCGTTCACTTGATCCGGGGGTCGGTCGACGGGATGGTGCTCGCGCGCGGGGTCACTCCAAACCCAGCGCCGTCACCTCGCCCTGTTCGGTCACGTAGATCCGGCCGGGGGTGAAGATCGGGGCGGCGTAGGTCTGGCCGTCGCCGGCGCGGAACTGGGCGACCTGCTCGAACGCGGCGGCGCTGTCCTTGAAGACGGTCAGGTCGCACCGGCTGTTGAGGACGGCCAGCACCGGGCCGGCGTCGACGACCCAGCCGTAGCCGCCGTTGGCGACTCCGGGTTTGTTCCACAGGGCCTTGCCGTCCTTCGCGTTCAGGCAGAACAAGGTCCCGCGCTCGGCGATGCCGTAGACTCGGTCGTTCTTGACGACGGGGGTGGAGAAGTTGCTTCCGAACTGGTCGTTGACCCAGTGGTCTTTGGCGGCGAAGCCGTCGGCGGTCTTCTCGACCTTGAAGGCTTTGACGCCGGTGCTGCCGCCGGTGTAGATGACGACGTCGCCGAGGACGATGGGGCTGAGCGCGTTGTAGGCCCGGCCGTTGGGCGGGGTGGCGACTTTCCAGAGGGCCTTGCCGTCGGTGGCGGAGACGGCGGCGAGGCTCCGGCCGGTCTGGAAGACGATCTGCTTCGAGTCGCCGACGGTCAGGAGCGCGGGCGAGGCGTAGCCGGTGCCGTCGGTCGCGGCCTTCCACTTTTCCGCGCCGGTGGCCAGGTCGAGCGCGATGACGCACGCGGTGTTCCCGCCGCCACCGCCTCCGCCCCCACCGGGCCCGCCGCGTCCGCCGCCACCGCCACCGACTTGCGCGATGGCCATGCCGTCGACGATGATCGGGGACGATGCGGTGTAGAAGCCGGGGTAGCCGCGGGGGAGGTCTTCGCCGGGCTTCTTGCGCCAGACGACCTTGCCGGTGCCGGCGTCGAGGCACGAGAGGACGGCGCCCAGGCCGAGCGTGACGACCTTGCCGTCGGCGACGGCGGGGCAGGCGCGGGGGCCGGGGTGTCCGCCCGCCGGGCCGTTGGCGCTGACGCCGGCGGGGTACTTGTCCTGCCAGATAACCTTGCCGTCGGCGGCGCTGAGGCAGGTGGTGGCCTCTTCGCCGTTGTCGCGGGCGAAGACGTACAGCTTATCGCCGACCAGGGCGGGCGTCGCGTCGGTCGATCCGACCTTGAACGACCACTTGGCGGGCGGCTGCTTGGGCCACTCGGCGGGCGCGGTGAACCCGGTGGCGGCCCCGTCGCGGTTGGGCCCGCGGTACTGGGGCCAGTCGGCGGCGGCGGCGGTGATCGGGAGCACGATCGCGAGGGTCGTGGCGAGACGCATGGGCGTACCTCTTGGGGTTCGTCGGGTTGCGCGAATCGTACACGACCTCAACGCGAGGGTGCGCGGTTTATTCGCGCGGAACGCGTCCTGACCTCTTGTAGCCGCCCCGCTTGCGGGGCGCGTCCAACGACACTCCTCCACGCGAGACGTTTAGACGACGAGCGCCGTTCGACGCGCCCCGCAAGCGGGGCGGCTACAAGAGGAATCCGCGCCGCCTTTCCCATACCAGTTCGCGCCCCCGTCTCCCCCTCCCTCTGACAAAACCCGCGCGCGACGGTATACCTGACAGACCACTTCACCCCATAGGAGCCCGCACATGGACACCTCCCGCCGCTCGATGATCAAGGGCCTCGGCGCCGCCGCCCTCGTCTCGCCGCTGTTCAAGCCGTTCGCCGTGTTCGGGGCCGACAAGGCCGACGCGAAGAACCTCATCACGGGCAAGGACGCGCACAAGTACGAGGTGATCGACGGGTGGGCCCAACTCCCCGACGAGTACAAGCTCGGGAACACGCACTCGGTCGTCGAGACGGCCGACGGGCGGATGATCGTCCACCACCAGAACGGCAGCGTCGACTCGACCGCCGTGTTCGATCCGGCCGGCAAGTTCATCAAGAGCTGGGGCAAGGAGTACGTCGGCGGCGCCCACGGCATGCAACTCCGCAAGGAGGAGGGCGGGGAGTTCCTTTACCTGGCGACCACTGGCCAGCGGCAGATCGTCAAGACGGACCTCGACGGCAACGTCGTGTTCAAGTTCGGTTACCCCAAGGACGCGAAGAAGGCGGACGGGTCGCCGGTGTACGCCCCGTCGAAGGACAAGGCCGGCAAGGAGCGCCCGGCCGAGGCGACGTTTACCCCGACCAACATCGCCTTCCACCCGACCGACGGCAGCTTCTACGTCGCCGACGGGTACGGCTCGAACTACGTGCACCGGTTCAACGCCAAGGGCGAGTACATGAGCACGTTCGGCGGGCCGGGGAAGGGCGACGGCCAGCTCACCACGCCGCACGGCATCTACACGGACACGCGCGACGCCGCCAAGCCGCTGATCGCGATCGCCGACCGCGGTAACGAGCGGCTGGCGTACTTCGATTTGGACGGGAAATTCGTCAAGAACGTGAAGGCGAGCCAGAAGGCCAACGCCGGCACGCCCTACGCCCACCCGTGCAACCTCGACGGGCGCGGCGAGTACCTGGTCTGCCCCGGCCTCGCGGGCGTCGTCTCGATCCTCGACAAGAAAAACGAGGTCTACACGTACCTGGGCGACAACCCGGACGCCGCGGCGCGGCGGAACAACAACTGGCCCAAGGAAAAGATGGTCGCCGGGTTCTTCGTGGCCCCGCACGGCGCGTGCTTCACGAAGGCGGGGGACGTGTTCGTGGGCGAGTGGGTGAAGATCGGGCGGCTGACGAAGCTGCGGCTGATCGCGTAGGCCGGGGCAAATCGTTCAAGAGATGGACGACAGCGGCGGCGCCCGAGCTTTCGGGCCCGCCGCCGTCGTCGTTTTGGGAGGGCGACGCTCCGTCCGAGCTGCCGGCGATTACGCGGGGTGCCCCCGCGGCTCGGACGGAGCCTCGCCCTCCCGCCGGCAGTTGCCGCGGCGTGGCCCGGATAACTGACGTCCAAGGTTTGCACGCGGCGGGCGGTGAAACTATTCTGTCGGGGAATCCGTACGGTTATTAGCGGCGGCCGCGTGCGTTGGAACTGCCCGGGGGGCGAGACCGAAGACGGCGCGCGGCGCGTGACCTGAATGACACCGACGACGACTCGAAAGGACCGGCCCATGGGACAGCACCGACTCGCTGGCGTGACGACGAGCACCACTTGGAAGCTGAAGCTGGCGGCGGGGGCCGCGGCGGTCGCGCTGTGGGCGGGATCTGCGGGGACGGTGTTCGCCCAGCCCAAGCCGGCCGGGGCGCCGGCGGCGCGGCCCGGGGCGGGCGGGGCGACGGCGGCGGTGCGGTCGACGTCGGCGGCGGACGCCGAGGAGCAGCTGATGGGCGCGCTCGCCAACCGCGAGATGGACTCGCTGCTCACGCACTACTTCAAGAAGCACAACGTCGCGCCGGACAAGCAGCAGGCCGTCCGCGGGACGGTCGCGATCAAGGGCCTGGCCGACCCGAAGCTGCCGGCGGCCCGGCGGCGCGCGCTGCTGGTCGACGCGGTCCGCGGGGTCGACAACTTCGTCCGCGCGACCAAGGACACCGAGACGCTGATGAACGTCGCGGCGACGATGATCGAGTACGGCGTCAAGGGGCAGACGAACCAGCTCGAGTACTTCGGGGAGTCGCCCAGCCGGATGTCGGAGCTGTACGACTCGGCGATCGCGGTGAAGAAGCTGCTGGACAAGGCGGAGGAGGAGTGCGAGGCGCAGCAGGTCGCGGTGTTCGCCGGGAAGGTCAAGCCGGCCCAGGCGGATTTGGACAAGTGGCAGAAGCTGGACGAGCGGTTGAACTTGGCGCGGTTCACGCGGGCGTGCACGACGTACCAACTCGTGCTGGCGATGGACCCGGCCGACCCGAAGCGGAAGGAGTACGCCGACGCCGCGATCGTCTACCTGACGACGCTCGAGGCCCCGGAGTTCCAGGTCGAGACGCAGGCCAAGCTTCAGATCGGCAAGCTGCGGAGCCAGACCGGTGCGTACGACGACGCGGCCAAGAAGTTGGAAGAGGGGCTCAAGGCCGCGATTGCGGCGAACAATAAGGAGGGCCAGTACGAGACCCAGCTGGCGATGGTGCTGAACTACATCACCGCCAAGCGCGGGCCGCAGGCCGACAAGGCGCTGGCGCAGCTGAACGACTGGATCACGAAGAACATGCCCGCGAACGCGGCCAAGGGGATGCTCGCGGGAACGGGGCTGCTCGAGTTCCGGATCGCGGAGATGAAGGCGGCGACGACGAAGGACCCGGGCGAGCAGCGGAAGTGGAAGGAGCAGGGGGAACTCGTGCTGAACCGGGTGATGAAGGACAACCCGGCCCTCGAGCCGGTGATCAAGAAGATGCTCCTGGACCGTCTGCCGGCGGTCGTGGACGTGACGAAGGTCGACCCGATCCTGCTTCGGTCGCTGATCGCGCGGGGCGTGGACGAGTACAAGCGGGCCAAGGAGGGGCTGGCCGACGAGAAGGGCAAGCCGGTGCTGCGGACGGCGGTGAACGCGGCGCTGGAGTTGGAGAAGCGCAAGGGCAAGCCGGGCGTGACCGAGGAGTTGATCGACGAGGCCGTGTGTTTCGCCGGCATGTTCGAGTCGAAGCTGGGCGAGCCGGCGGTCGCGGTCGAGCTGTCGCTGCGGTACCTGAAGGACCTCGGGAAGAACGCGGACTACAAGCAGATGGCGCTGGCGAACGTGCTCCAGCAGGTCGAGGTGCTGAAGAAGGACCCGGCCAAGGCGTCGAGCCAGCAGGTCCAGCAGATGATCGACGAGGCGTACCGGCTGGCGGTCGCGACGGGGCGCAAGGAGTACACGTTCGTGTACGGCAAGCGGCTGTTCGACCAGGGCAAGTTCAGGGAGGCCGCCGACACGCTCAAGCAGGTGCCCGAGACGCATCCGGCGCTCACGTACGCCCGGTTCTACCAGCTCAGCGCGCTGCAGGAGCTGATGGACGACAAGTCGACCGACCCGGCGGCTAAGGCCGGGCTGCTGAACGAGATCCAGAAGCTCGCGCCGGTCGTCACGGCGCGGCTGGACCAGGAACTGGCCAAGGCGACGACCGACGTGGCCAAGGCGCGGTTCAGCTACTTCAAGACGTACACCATCCTGCTCAGCGCGCAGCTGGCGTTCCAGGTGGCCGAGCAGAAGAAGGACCAGGGCGCGTTCCGGCAGGTGCTGACGGCGCTGACCGGGTTCGAGGACGTGGCCAAGGGCCAGCCGGGCGAGGAGAGGCTGGTCGGGTCGGCGCTGAGTTTGCGCGTGCGGTCGCTGATGGCGGTCGGGCAGGTGGACGAGGCCGTCACGCAGGTGAAGAAGCTCGTCGAGACGGGGTCGACCGCCAGCGGCCGCATCCTGTTCAACATGATCGAGCAGATGGACAAGAGCTACCGGCTCGCCCGGGTTGCGAAGGACAAGGAGGGGATGAAGACCGCGGCGGCGACGACGATCGCGCTGATCGACCCGCTGATCGCGTCGACCAAGGACGAGAAGGCGAAGGCCGCGTACGAGGAGTGGAAGGCCGACCTGCTGCTCCGCGGCGTGCGGATCGAGGACGACGCGCAGAAGCGGGCCGATTACCTCGCGCAGGCCCAGGCGACGTTCACCAAGCTCCAGGGCCCGGCCCAGGCGCGCATGGACGCGGCGGTCGCGGCCAAGGAGAAGATGGAGGCGTCCGGCGCCAAGGATCCGAAGGTCATCGACGAGGAGAAGGAGGCGACCAAGAAGGCCTACGGGCTGAAGTACAACCTGGCCCTCGTCAGCTTCGAGCTCAAGGACTACAAGCGCGTTCAGTCGGAACTGGGCGACATGATCGCCAACGCCCGGCTCGGCCCGGCCGACCTGACCGAGACGGGGCCGGACGGCGACATGAAGTACAAGGACAACCCGGTGTTCTGGGAGGGGATGCTGCGGTACATGCAGTCGAACGTCGAGCTGGCGAAGGCGAACCCGGCCGACCCGCTGCTGCAGAAGGCCCTCGAGAGCCACCGCAACCTGCTGCGGACGTACTACCTCGACCGCGGCAACGCGACGGGCGGGGAGTTTAAGGACGAGTACGCCAAGCTGAAGGCGGAACTGCTGCCGGGGTGGGACGAGAATGCGGTGCGGGCGGAGTTGAAGGCAAAGGCGGCGGCGGCGGCGCCGGCGGCGCCCGGGACGCCCGTGGCGGCACCGAAGTGAACGGGCGCGTTCGCTGCCAGGCCGGCCAAGAGTAGACGGCAAATTAACACGGTGAGACCCGGATGCGCATGCCGCCCGGCTCCGCCTCCGGAGTCACTGCGCCCCCGGCGCGGCTTACCGCGCGGCGCCGATGATCTGGCTGGCGCGGCCGAGATACCGGATCGGCTCGAGCGTGCGCGCGGGGTCGCGGTCATAGACGAAGACGTGGCGGTCCTGCCCGTGGCGGAGGTAGTAGTCGAGCAGCCGGCGGTTGGCGGGCTCGCCGAGGTCGTGGGCGCGGAGGACCGGGGCGTCGTCGGGCCAAGCGACGCCGTCGTTGTAGACCGGCTCGATGTGGATCATCGCGTCCGGGTGCCAGCGGAAGAAGACCAGGGCGGGCCCGGCGGCCGCGCCGGTGTGCCGTCGGACGGCGGCGTCGACCGCGGTGTCGACGTACCGGTACCCGGCGGCCATCATTCCCCAGTCGTCGGCGGCGTAACCCTGGCGGAGGGACGAGTCGGGCCAGTCGTGCTCGAGCTGCGGCAGGGACAGGGCGGTGACGGCGGCGATCAACAGGGCGGCGAGCGCTCGCGCGCCTGCGACGGCGCGGCCGGGCAGCGCGGCGCACAGGGCGTGGGCGCCGGCGAGGACGAGGCAGATCACGGCCGGCGCGATTGGCACCGCGTAGTGGGCGATGAAGAACGTGTAGTGGTTGTAGAGCAGGAGGAACGGGACGAGGGCGGCGGGCAGGACCCAGCCGAGGCGCCCGCCGGCATGGCCCGGGCGGGTGTCGCCGTCGTTGGCTTCGCCGGCGTCGCTGCCGCGCGGGCGGAGCGGGCCGACGAGCCCGAGCAGGCCGACCGGCACCAGCGCGATCAGCATCAGGTTGGGGAGCGAACCGTTGAGGGTCGGGACCAGGCGGTCGCGGAGCAGGCGGCGGGCGGCGGGGGTGGCCTGCTTCTGCCGGTACGTCGCGGTCGTGAACTCGGCGGAGAACGTCCGCTTCTGCTCGATCGGCGAGGCCGACGTGCGGGGCGGGTCGAGCGGGACCGGGCCGAGCGCGTCGTACGGGTCGAACTGCTTCGCGTAGGCGGCCCAGGGGAGCTGGGTGAGGTGGCCGGTGACGGCCTTGTTCATCGCGAGCTGGACCGCGGCGAACGGGACGAGGCAGGCTACGCCGACGGCGACGTTCAGGCCGGCGCGGCGGGGGCCGGCGGCGGCGGCGTCGCGCCGGACGAGGGCGGCGAGGACGACGGCGCCGACCGGCAGGCCGATCGACAGGGCGTCGACCGGGCGGGTGATCGCGGCCCACCCGAGGGCGGCGGCGCACACGGCCATCCACCCGGGCGCGCGGGCCCGGCGCCAGTGGATCAGGGCCCAGACGGCCGTCAGCAGGAGCGCGAGCATCGGGCCCTGGGAGAGGACCTCGATCGAGACGCGGCGGACGAGCTCGGACGTCGGGAGCATGAGCGCGCCGAGCAGGCCGGCGACCCCGTCGATCGTGTGCGTCAGGACGAGGTAGAGCAGGCCGACGGCGGCGGCGCAGGCGGCGAGCGGGGCGACCCACGGGTCGAGCCCGACCCACAGGGCCGGGGCGCACATGATCGCGGTGCCGGGCGAGTACTTGGGGGCGTACACGGGGGTGGCGAAGACGTGGAACGTGTCGAAGTGCTCGGCGCACTCGTGGGCCGGCGCCCAGAGCCGGCCCTGCGCCGCCAGGCGCGCCTGGATCGTGTACGCGTACTCGTCGTGGAGGGCGGGGCGGAACTGGCGTTCGGCGGCGAGGGCGGTGGTCAGGAAGTACGCGAACGCCCCGACGGCGAGGGCGAGGGCGGTGATCCGGCGGGCGCGGGGGGACGGCGCGCGGAGGAATTCGACGGCGCGGACGGCCCGGCGGCGCAGCGCGGGCACGGCGAACAGCGCGACGATCAGGGCGGCCGCGCCGGCGATTCGGCCCAGCGTCCGGCGGTCGGCCGGCGCGTCGTCGGCGAAGTCGAGGGCGACGTACCACTGGGCCCCCAGGGCGAGCAAGACGAGGGCGGCGAACAGGCGCGACGGCCGGTACCCGCGGGGGGCGGCGGACGCGGGCGGGGGGGGCTGGGAGGGCATGGGCGGGTGTGCGGGACGACGGGCGGGCGCGAGACGCGACGGGTCAGCGGCGGCGGAGGCCGAGCACGCTCATGAAGAAACTCGACAGCATGGTCTGGAACCCCAGGGCGGTCAAGGTCGCCCCGGGCACGACGACGCGCATCGTCTTGGCGTAGTCGAGGTTGCCGAACTTGGCGTCCCACCACGTGACGACGGCGGCGATCAGCAGGCCCAGTCCCGCTAGCAGCGTGACCGCGCCGAACACCAGCCCGCGCTCGAGCGTGAACCACCGGAACCACCGCGTCATGCGCGGCGTTTCCGGCATCAGCTTCTCGCTGATCGCGAAGATCTTGGTGAATATCGCGAACAGGACCGACTGGTATCCGCAGAGGATGGCGACGGACGCGAAGAGGAGCGTGTGGGCGTCGAACTTGACGCCGTAGACGCGGAGGCCGGGCATGGCGAGGGCGTACCCGACGAGCCCGGCGAAGCACATGAGCAGGCCGGGGACGAGGAAGAGCCAGCGCGGGCTGTACAGGAGGAAGAAGCGGAGCGTGCGCCACCCGTCGCGGAACGTCTTGAGGTGCGGCTTGTGGGCCTTGCGGCCGTCGGGGTGCAGGGTGATCGGGACCTCGGCGATCCGCTCGCCGTACACCGACGCCTTGACGATCATCTCCGTGGCGAACTCCATGCCGGTGCAGCGCTGGTCGAGGCGGTCGTACAGGTCCTTGGTGAACCCGCGCAGGCCGCAGTAGATGTCGTGGATCGGCGTGCGGAACCAGCGCCGGGCGAGCCAGGAGAACATGGGGTTGCCCCACCAGCGGTGGAGGAACGGCATGGCCCCGGGCATGACGGTGCCGCCGCCCGCGGGGAGGCGGCAGCCCTGGACCAGCGCGTTGCCCTCGCGGAGCTTGGCGACGATGCGGGGGATTTCGCCGAAGTCGTAGGAGTCGTCGGCGTCGCCCATGACGACGTACTTGCCGCGGGCGGCGGCGATGCCGCCCATGAGCGCACTACCGTACCCGCGGGCGGCGACGGGAACCAGCCGCGCCCCGGCGCGGGTGGCGATCTCCTGCGAGCCGTCGGTAGAACCGTTGTCGGCGACGATCACCTCGCCCGCGATGCCGGAGGACTGGAACGCGGCGATCGCCTTCCGGATGCACGTCTCGAGCGTGTCGGCCTCGTTCAGGCAGGGCATGACGACCGACACCTCGGGGGCGGCGTGGGCCGCGTGCGGGGCGCCGGCGGCGTGGGGGTAGGTCGGGTAGTCGTCGAGGTAGGACGTCACGCGCCCGTCAGGGTACGGGCGCGCGGCGGGCGTTGCCAGTGGGACGGCACTGTCGAGCGTAAGGGACACGACAGGTTATCGGCACGGCGCGGGCGGCGGTTGAATCCGGACGCGGGGCCGCCGGCGCACGCGCCCGGGCGGGCGCCCCGACCTTAAACGGACACGGGTGCGACGCGCGCGTCGCACCCGTGGCGGTGGCTCGGACTGATTGTCGTGGCCCGCCGGCGCGGTTCGTCGCCGGCGCGACGGACTCAACTCGCGAGAATGTTAACCGTGTTGCTGAACAGCGAGTCGCCGCCCGCGTTGAACGCGGACACCTTGAAATAGTACCTCACCCCGCGCGTCAGGGCGTTCGTGGTGTACTGCGTGCTGTTGGCGCCGAGCGTCGTGTAGACGGAGAAGTTCACGCCGTCCGTCGAGTACCAGACTTTGTAGCCGGTCTCGTTGGTCGCCCGGTCCGCCCACTTCAGTGTCGCCTTGCGGGAGTTCTTGGCGTAGCTGGCCGTGAGCGACGTCGGCGCGGCCGGCGCCGGGACGGTGCCGGTCGTCATGATGAACATCTCGTCGGCCCGCAGGCGCCAGCCGAGCGTGTCCGAGTCGTCGACGATCGGCTTGATGTAGACGGTGCCATTCGTCGATGCCGGGAGCCGCCACATCTGGTACGGCTCGGCGGCGTCGAACCGCGTCCGGGTGACGGCCTTGGACGCAGAGCTCACCATCGGGGTCATCTCGGCCCACGTCGTCCCGTTCGTCGAGTACTGGAACCGGTATTCGTGGGAGGCCCAGTCGCGCCAGGCGTTGACCGCGAAGGTCGCCTCGGTGCCGCCGGTGACGGTAAAGCGCCACTGCTGGGTGACGGTCGACCCGGTGACGGACTCGATCACGCCGTCGCTCGCGGCGAGGTCGGCGAACGTCCCGGTCCGCGTGCCGGCGCTGGTCGTCTCGGCGACCGGGTAGCTGTAGCGGGCGTCGGTGTCGTTGACGGTGACCGTCACGGTCGTCTCGACGCCTCGGACGGCCCCGTCGATCGGGTAATACTTAAACGTGTCGATCCCGACGAACTTCGGGTCGGGCGTGTAGGTGAAGGTGCCGTTCGCGTTGACGTAGACGGCGCCGTTGGCCGGGAGGGACGAGAGGATCGCCTTGACCGCGTCGCCGTCGGGGTCGGTGTCGTTGGCGACCGGGTTGAGCGTGACGGCCTTGCCCTCGTCGGTCGTCGCCGCGTCTTCGATGGCGACCGGGGTATTCGAGAACGGGCTGAACGGCACCGGCGTGTTGTTGAAGTTGAACCGGGTCGAGAAGTCCAGGGGCAGGTCGAAGGTGTAGTTCGCGCCGGTCAGCGTCTGACCGGTGTACGGCGAGTAAGTACTGACGCCGATCTTGTTCTGGCCGGGGAAGAAGTGGAACAACTGCATGAAGCCGTTGCCGCCGTTGGCCGCGACGCCCTCGAAGTCGACGACGGCCTCGTGGACGGGTAGGCCGGCGGCGTTGGTCGACGTCTGGTGGAAGTTCGCGCCGGTGTGGCCGCTGAGGACGAGGAAGATCTGCGGCGTGACGTTGACCAGCTTGGTCCAGAGGGCCGAGCCGGAGTTGCCGATCGGGTCGAGCGTCGAGGTGGTGCGCCCGCTGCCGTTGAGGTACTCGTGGGTCGAGAGGATGACGGGGAGGTTGGGGTTGGCGGCGATGACGTCCTTGGCCCACTTGATGCTGCTGTCGGGCGCGGCCCACTCGAGGCTGAGCACCATGTACTGCTGGCGGGCGCCGGCGTCGCCGGTCGTGATGATCTGGTAGCGGTTCCGCTGGTCGAGCGACGACCGGCCGAAGCCGCTGGCATTGGGGACGGCGGTGTTCGCGGCGTTCTGGCGGGCGAACATGACGTCGCCGAAGTGCTCGGCGAAGTTGGCCGAACTGACGTGGCGGTCGAGGTCGTCGAACTGGTTGTCGTAGTCGTGGTTGCCGATGCTGACCGTGTACGGGACGACGCCGTTCAGCTTGTCCAGGGCGGCCTGGGCGTTGCCCGCCTGGAAGTCGGAGTAGCCGCGGCGGAGCATGTCGCCCTGGTGGGCGACGAACGCGACGTTGTGGGCCGGGTTGGTCGCGTTGTCCCGTGCCCACTGCGTCTGGGCGGCGAAGATCTGGGGGAAGTCCTCGACGATGTACTGGCTGTCGCCCATCGCGACGACGGTGAAGTCGGCGGCGAGCAGGCGGCGGACCTCGAGGGTCTCGACGAGCGAGCGGGCGGGGCGGGGACGGCGCGACATGAGAGGTTCCTCCGGTACTGAAGTCGTGCGCTCGGCGAAACGCCGGAACTGCGGGATGACGAGGTGGAAGCGGCCCAGGCGGCCGCGCAACGGGCGGGCGGCATCTTACCGGGTGTCGGTGGAAACGACAGTCAAATCGCGTCAGGAAAACTGCCCGGGCGGGCTCGGCCGTGGGGCGCTGGCGGGCGGGAATCTGAGGCGGGTTACTTTTGCGCCGAAAGCTTTGTGCGGAGCTCCCCGACGCTCGTCCGGAGTGCGTCGGAAATCGCGGGGTGCTTGTCGCTCAGGACCAGGTCGACGTACCCGCCAGCCAAGCCGAGCTTGCGCGGGCCGGGCGCGAGCTTGTTGTCGGCGGCCTGCTTGACCAGGTCCAGGTAGGCGCGGGGGACGTCGATCACGACCGACCCGACGATCACGTCGGGCGCGACGTCGTTCTGGTTGGAGTTGCAGCCGAAAGCGAGAACGGCCTTGCCCGATTTGTTTGCCGCTTGGACGGCTTGGAACACGCCAGCCGACGCGGCGTCGACGTTCTGGTAGATCAGGTCCGCGCCGGCGGCGATCGCGTTCTCGGTCGCCTCGCGGGCGAGCACCGGCGAGTCCCACGAGTTGGTCCAGATCGCTGGGAGCACGGCGACGTCCGGCCGGGCCGACTTAGCGCCGGTGGACAGCCCGTCGAAGCAGGCCTCGAGCGGGCCGACCTTCATCGCGCCGACGAACGCGACCTTGTTCGATTTCGTGAGCTTGCCGGCGACGTGGCCGACGAGCTCGGACGCGTCGCGGATCATGAACTCGACGGCGACGGCGCCCTTGATGTCGGCCGGGCACCCGCCGACGATCAACTTCGTCTTGGGGTACTTGCGGGCGGCCTGGGCGGCGGCCTTTTCGAACTCCCCGCCGTGGCAGATGATCACGTCGTACCCGTCGTCCGCGAACGCGGCGATCTGGTTGTAAAACTCGCCCGACTTGACGTTGCTGACGACCCGCGTCTGGGCCCTGAGCTCGGCCTTGATTCGCGCGAGCCCCTCGGCGGCGGACTGGTTCCAGCCCTTGTCGGTGTCGGAGCCGGGGAGGATCAGGGCGACTTTCAGGGCGTGGGCCGTCGTGGCGAACAGCGCGATCGCGAGGCCGATAATGAGTCGGGACATGCGACGGATTGTCAATCGCCCGCCGCCGGCGGTCAATCGCGGCCGCGGCACTTCGGCGCCACGGGGCGGCAGCGGCCCGCGCTCGATCATCCGCCGCGAGGACGCGACGTTCGGCGAACACGCGACGGGGTTCATCATCGCGTTCGTCGGGACGTGCGCGGTGATCGCCGTCGGGATGCAGGCGGGGTTCGCGTGGGGGACGATGGCGGCCGGCGTGTGCGGCGGCGGGTGGTGGGCGTGGTGGCGCCTCGTGCGCCGGCGGCACCGGTCGGCCGTGTGGATCAACCTGGGGCGGTGCGGCGGGTGCGGGTTCGATTTGCGCGAGACGCCGGCCGTCTGCCCGGAGTGCGGGCGGGCCGTCCCGGAGGACCACCGAACGCACTCGGACGTGCTCAAAAATCTGGAGAAGATGGAGCACGGGGAGTAGGTACGAGGTTCGATGACCTCATGGCCGGGTTGTCAGGTGTATCTTGTACGCGGTCACATTGTCGGGCCGTGCCGGGGGGCGAGTGGTAGGATCGCGTTGATGTTCCGCAACCGCGAGCACATGACCTTCGGCGATCACGCGGTCGCGTTCCTGATTTTGAACGTGCCGATCTGGGCGTGGGTGGCGGTGGGCGGGTCGATCGACCGTTGGCCGACGGACGTCGTATTCATTTTCGGGGCGGTTGGGGTCGCGGCATGGTATTGGCGCGTGAACCGTCGGATCGACCGGAAGCTGCGGCCGGCCCGGCGGCAGTGCGCGGCGTGCGGGTACGATTTGCGCGAGGCGGTGGGCGCGTGTCCCGAGTGTGGGGAGGCAGTGCCGGCGGGGCACCGGCGGGATTCGGAGATCGTGGCGGCGCTCGCGGGTGCGGAGCAGCGCGCACCCAATGACGGTAGTCGCTAAGCCGCAAGCGGCAGGCAGACGGGGCGTACTTCCATCAGCGGGGGCGCTCCCGTATCTTTCCTCCCCATGATCACGTCGCTGACTGATGGGCGTCTGGGTGCGTCGGTTCTCGCGGTGCCGCCGCTGTGTCGCAACGCGGACTACTCGCTCAACGAGGCCGAAAACACGAAGCTGATCCGGCACATCGAGGCCGGCGGGGTCACGACGCTGCTGTACGGCGGGAACGCGAATTTCTACCACCTGCCGCTGTCGGAGTACGACGCGGTGTTGGGGATGCTGGCGGGCGCCGCGGGTAAAGACACGCTGGTCATCCCGTCGGCGGGGCCGGCGTACGGGCTCTCGATCGACCAGGCGAAGATCCTCCGCAACCACAAGTTCCCGACCGTGATGATCCTCCCGCAGGTCGGCATCACGACGAGCAAGGGCGTGGCCGACGGGGTGAAGCGGTTCGCCGACGCGGCCGGGCTGCCGGCGCTGCTGTACATCAAGAACGACGGCTACATCGAGCCGGCCGACGTCGGCCCGCTCGCCGAGGACGGCACGATTTCCGGCATCAAGTACGCGACGGTCCGCACCGACCCGGCGACCGACCCGTACCTGACGCAACTCGTCGACCACGTCGACCCGGACATGATCATCTCGGGCATCGGCGAGCAGCCGGCGATCGTGCACCTTCGCGACTTCGAGCTCGGCGGGTTCACGTCGGGTTGCGTGTGCGTCGCGCCCAAACTCTCGGCCGACATGCTCTCGGCGCTGCGGAAGGGCGACGACGCGACGGCCGAGCGAATCCGCCAGACGTTCAAGCCGCTGGAAGACCTGCGGAACGCGATCAACCCGATCCGGGTGCTGCACGAGGCGGTGCGGCTCGCGGGGATCGCGAATACCGGCCCGCTGCTGCCGCTGCTGACGAATTTGGAAGAAGAGCACCACGCGGCGGTGCGCGCGGCCGCGCAGGCGCTGCTGAAGGCGGACCGCGCGTGAGGGAGATAGCAGCAGGTCAACGACCTGCTGACGCGGGGCACGCGACGACACGGTTCGTGACTTCCGGGAGGTCTTCCGTGTGCCGCGCGACGCGCTCGCCTTCGGGCGGCGCTGTCGCTTGCCCCTCGGGTCGCGGCTAAACGGAATCATCCGAATCGTCTAGGGGACTTTCGGTCCGACCCGCTTCTCCGCGACCGTCATCCCCACCGGCCGCGCGTGCACCGGCGTCAGGATCGCCCCCGCCTCCTCGAAATTCACCGGCGGATGAAGCGTCGCGCGCAGGACGTATCGACCGGCGGGAAGGCCGTCGGCGGGCAGGTCGCCCTTGTCGGGGTCGACGCGCGGCTCCAACTGATGATCGTGCGCGCGATCGATTCCGACCCGCCAGGGGCGATCACGACGGCGGCGTCTGCGGCGGGCTCGTTCGCGGCCAACGGGTCGGCAGGGGGGTCGCCCACCACGGCGTCCCACGTGCGGCCGGCGTCGTCGGTGGCCGTCAGGCCCCAGAGCGCGGGCGACCGCGCGTCCCCCAGGCGCACGGCGGCGCGGGACACGTTCCGCAGGAGCAACTTGAGCCCCATCGGCCTGGCGGGTGGGGCGACAACGGGCGTGGCCGGCGCGATCTCGATGAGAACAGGTCCGCGCCCGCGCCCCCACACGTCGACCCGGTCGACCTTGCCGGTGTTCGGGTCGACGCGGACGTTCAGTCCGCCACGATTCTCGGGGGCGACGGTCTCGATCAGCACCCAGACGCCGGCCATCGCGCCGTCGGTGCGGCGGGTGACGGTCGCGTGCGACACGCCGTCCTCCGGGCCGAAGTGGGCGACCGCGGCGTCGTCGAGGTTTGCTTCGAGGTGTCGCATGGCCGCGGCGAACGCCTTGCGGGCTGCGGCGGGGTCCAGGCCGGGCGCCACCCGGTGGTTCCCGGCCAGGTCGCACAGGAGGAGCGTCGCGCGGAGGCGGAGGGCGCGGTCCGGCGACTCGGCGGCGACCTTGCGCAGGTCCGGAACGATCGTCCGGTTTAACGGGGTCGCGTCGGCGGCGACCGGCAGGTCCCAGAAGTCTGCGGCGCGGAGCAGGTCGACCGCGGTCGGCGCGGCCGCCGCCCGCGCGGACGCCAAGACGACGAGCAGGACGAACGCGAGGCTGTGGACGGGCCGAATCATGCGCGCCTCATGAGCGAATTGGTAGTGGCAACGGTATGACGGGCGGACCAGCGCAAAGTTGCAGCGGGGCACTGCGTAACGATCGCCCACTTCGGCGACGCGTTGCCGCGGCGGGCGCTTTCCACACGCACGAACGTGTGCTGTAATGAGAACGTCGGCGGGCACGTCGGACGGACGGATTGTTCGTTAATCCCGGGTTGTTGAACGACGGGGGACAGGGTTATGATCGCCGCGGCGGATGAACGGACTCTGATCCGATGGTGAGTACAGCCGGATTGGGATCGGTCGGTACCGGGCAGGCTGGCGCGGCGCCCCAGGACGGGGCAAGCGCCGGCGGTCGAATCACATCTCACACACCTCCCGTCGCGGAGGGCGAGCACATCATGACCAAGACATTTTTCGGGGGTCGGTTTCTCGGGGCGGTAGCCGCAATCGTTTGCCTCCTCGCCGCGACCGGCGCGTCGATGCCGGCGCTCGCGAGCGAGGCGAACCTGCGCCTGCCCGACCTCAAAAACGAGACGGTGAAGGCGACCTTCCTCGGCATGTCGGGCTACACGCTGCTGCTCGGCGGGCTGGTGATCTGCGTCGGCGGGCTCGTGTTCGGCCTCGTGATCCAGCGGCGCCTGCGGGCGCTGCCGGTGCACTCGGCGATGCGCGAGGTGTCGGAGCTGATCTACGAGACGTGTAAGACGTATCTGAAGACCCAGGGCAAGTTCATCCTGCTGCTCGAGGTGTTCATCGGGGCGGCGATCGTCGTCTACTTCGGGTGGCTCGCGCACGCCGGGTTCGACGCGAGCGGCAAGGCGATCCACGGCATGTCGGCGTCGCGCGTCGCGATCATCGTCCTGTTCTCGCTGATCGGGATTGCCGGTAGCTACGGCGTCGCGTGGTTCGGCATCCGCGTGAACACGTTCGCCAACAGCCGGACGGCCCACGCGTCGCTCGCCGGCAAGGCGTACCCGTGCTACTCGATCCCGCTCCAGGCCGGCATGTCGATCGGGATGGTGCTGATCAGCGTCGAACTGCTGATCATGCTGATCATCCTGCTGTTCCTGCCGGCCGACCTGGCGGGGGCGTGCTTCATCGGGTTCGCGATCGGCGAGTCGCTCGGCGCCGCCGCCCTCCGCGTCGCCGGCGGCATCTTCACGAAGATCGCCGACATCGGCTCCGACCTGATGAAGATCGTCTTCAACGTGAAGGAGGACGACGCGCGCAACCCGGGCGTGATCGCCGACTGCGTGGGCGACAACGCCGGCGACAGCGTCGGCCCCAGCGCCGACGGGTTCGAGACGTACGGCGTCACCGGCGTCGCGCTGATCACGTTCATCCTCCTCGCGATCGCCGATCCGACGCTCCAGGTGCAGCTGCTCGTCTGGATCTTCGCGATGCGCATCGTGATGGTGCTGGCGAGCGGGGCGGCGTACCTGTTCAACGAGGCGATGGCCAAGGCCCGGTACGGCGACAAGCGGACGATGAACTTCGAGGCCCCGCTGACGTCGCTCGTGTTCATCACGTCCGCGATCTCGATCGCCCTGACCTACCTGACGTCGTACCTGCTGATCTCGAACTTGCCCGGCGGGCTGTGGTGGCAGCTCGCGTCGGTCATCACGTGCGGGACGCTGGCCGGGGCGCTGATCCCCGAGGCCGTGAAGGTGTTCACGAGCGTCCACTCGCGGCACGTGCGCGAGGTCGTCAACACGTCCAAGGAGGGCGGGGCGTCGCTGAACATCCTGAGCGGGCTGACCGCCGGTAACTTCTCGGTCTTCTGGATCTGCGGGATCCTGATCGTCGGCCTGATGGCCGGGTCGTTCGCGATCTCGACGTGGTTCCCCGAGGGCGTCATGGGCGCGTACCCGGCCGTCTTCGCGCTCGGCCTGGTCGCGTTCGGGTTCCTCGGCATGGGCCCGGTCACGATCGCGGTCGACTCGTACGGCCCGGTGACCGACAACGCCCAGTCCGTGTACGAGCTGTCGCTGGTCGACCAGCGGCCCGACCTCAAGGGCGAGCTGACGCGCGACTTCGGCATGACCGCCCCCGACCCCGAGCACGCCAAGGCCCTGCTCGAGGAGAACGACGGGGCCGGCAACACGTTCAAGGCGACGGCCAAGCCGGTGCTGATCGGCACGGCCGTCGTCGGGGCGACGACGATGATCTTCTCGATCATCATGATTTTGGCGCAGGAGGCCGGCTCGGCCCCGGCGCAGGTCGCCAACTTCTTCAAGAATTTGTCGATCCTGAACGCGCCGTTCTTCTTCGGCCTGGTCGCCGGCGGGGCGGTGATCTACTGGTTCACCGGGGCCAGCACGCAGGCGGTCGTCACCGGCGCGTACCGGGCGGTCGAGTTCATCAAGCGGAACATGAAGCTCGACGGGGCCGCCAAGGCGAGCACCGAAGACTCGAAGAAGGTCGTCGCGATCTGCACGAAGTACGCGCAGGCCGGGATGTTCAACATCTTCCTGACCACGTTCTTCGTCACGCTCGCCGCCGCGTTCGCCGACCCGTACTTCTTCATCGCGTTCCTGATCGGGCTGGCGGTCGTCGGGCTGTTCCAGGCGGTGTTCATGGCCAACGCGGGCGGGGCGTGGGACAACGCGAAGAAGATCGTCGAGACCGAGCTGCGGCAGAAGGGCACCGACCTCCACGCGGCGTGCGTCGTCGGCGACACGGTCGGCGACCCGTTCAAGGACACGAGCAGCGTCGCACTCAACCCGATCATCAAGTTCAGCACCCTGTTCGGCCTGCTCGCCGTCGAGCTGGCGATCGAGATGAACAAGGGCGCGAACGGCCGGACCACGACCGGGTGGCTGGCCGTCGCGTTCCTCGTGATCGCGTGCTTCTTCGTCTACCGCAGCTTCTACGGCATGCGGATCACGAGCACGTCGGCCCCCGCGATCTCGGACAAGGCCCAGACGACGCTCGGGGACGCGCAGGCGGCGTATAAGTAGCCGGCGAGCCCGCTTCAGCGGGCGGGTCGCGCAGCGAGTGGAGCGACGAAACGACGAACGAAAACGTGCCCGCGGGACGCGAGTCCTGCGGGCACGCGTGTTGGTCTGATCGATTGATCCCGGCTCCGCGAAATCCGACTTCGCATGAGTTGGCGAGGGAAGTTACTTCCCCGCCGGCGCGGCCAGGGGCTTGTTCCACTCGTCCTGCTTGGCCTGCTCCTTCTTGACGTCGAAGTTGGCGGGCTGCTTCTTGGTGACGGTCTTGAGCAGTTCCTCGACGGTCGGGCGGGGGACTTCGACGCCGGCGGCTGGGACCTCGCCCTTGGCGATCCAGACGACCGCGTTGAGCAGGGCCTTGCGGAAGCTGTCGTTGGCGAAGTTCGTGTAGTTGTGGGCCCCGGTGCAGCCGAACCCGCGGCTGCCGTTGGCGTTCTCGCTGACCCACATGACGTGCTCGCCCTGGTTCTTGCCGACGGCGGCGTGAACGGCGGGGTTGCCGCCGTGGGCGCTCGGGCCGGGCTTTCGGGTGCTGTCGGGCGGGACGGCGGTCAGGATCGGGGTGACGCCCTGCATGTTCTCGCGGAACCGCATGTTGTAGTACCACTCGTCGTTGGTCGTGAACGGCTTGAGGCCGTTGGCGACCGGGTGCTGGGGGAACGCGGTGAAGCTAGCCTGCCAGTGCGGGTTGACGGAGTAGAAGGTCTCGAAGTACCCGCCGACCCACTTGAGGAACTCCTTGCGGCCGTCGGGCTGCTTCTTGCCGTCGCCGGCTTCGACGGCGTAGTGGAGGAAGCCGATGCCGACGCCCTTCTCGTGCAGCGCGTCGAGGCGGGCGAGCTTGGAAAGCGCGGGGTGGTTGTTGCCGCCGTCGGAGTAGATCAGGATCGCGGCGGCCGAGTCGAGGACGGCGTCGTCCTTGGGCCAGCCCTCGTCGGTGACGACGGCCTCGAAGCCGGGGGCGCCGCGGTTGATCCAGTCGGCCAAGGCCATGCACCCGGCCTTGTGCTCGTGGGCGGCGTACCCGTGGGAGGGCTTGCCGGGGATCAGGACGATCTTCTTCTTTTCCTGCGCGACCGCCGGCAGGGCGATCAGGGCGGCGAACAGCGCGAGCAACAGGCGGCGGGTCATGCGGGGGTCTCCGGTGGTGAGGAAAACGCGCGGCGCGATCGGTCGCGCGGCGCGTGTGGATGTTCTACCGGCGGCGGGGGAGGTTGTTAAGCCGCGCCGCGTCCGCGCGTCGCGCGATCGCACGTCTCGACAGGCGACACCCCAAGTGATTCAATCCGATCATGTCTCACAGTTCTGCATTGCGTCGACTGACCGTCATGATGTGCGTGTGGCTCGGGCTGGCCCTGCCGGGCCGCGCCGCGGAGCGGTTCGACGTGGTCGTGTACGGGGCGACGCCCGGCGGGATCGCGGCGGCGTTGAACGCGGCGCGCGAGGGGGCGACGGTCGCGCTGATCCAGGAGGACGGCCACGTCGGCGGGCTCACGTCCGGCGGGTTGTCGAACCCGGATTTCCAGTCGTTCGAGGCGCTGGGCGGGACGTGGCGCGAGTTCATGCACCGCGTCGAGCAGCATTACGTCCGGGCGCACGGGGCGGGGTCGCAGCAGGTGGTCGACTCGGTGCGTGGGGCGTACAGCGAGCCGCGGGTGGCGCGGCTCGTGTTTGAGGAGATGCTGGGCGGCGAGAAGCGCATCACCACCTACCTGCACCACCGCCTGGCGAGCGCGAAGACCGTCGACGCGGCCAGCGGGCGGAAGCGGCTCACCGCCGCGACGTTCACGAATCTCAAGGCGCAGAAGCCGCTCGAGGTCGAGGCCGCGGTCCTCGTCGACGGCACGTACGAGGGCGACCTGATGGCGGCCGCTGGCGCGAAGCACCGCGTGGGGTGTGAGTCGAAGGCGGAGTACGGGGAGTCGCTGGCGTCCGACCAGCCCAACCGCCACGTGATGACCTACAACTTCCGCGTCTGCCTGACGACGGACCGGGCCAACTTCGTGCCGATCCCCAAGCCGGCGGCGTACCGGCGCGAGGCCTTCGCCCCGCTGGTCCCGCTCCTTCGCGACGGCAAGATCAAGAGCCTGCACAACCCCGCCCCCCGCCCGTTCGTCTTCAAGGTGCGACCGATCCCGAACCAGAAGGCCGACTGGAACGACGAGGCGACCGCGCCGATCAGCTTGTCTCTCGAGAACGTGAACCACCCGTGGCCCGAGGGCACGCCGGAGGTGCGCGAGCGGATCTTCAACGTCTACAAGGACCATTCGCTCGGCCTGTTCTGGTTCCTCGCCAACGACCCGGAGGTGCCCGAGAAGTTCCGCGCGGAGATGGGCCGGTGGGGCCTGCCGAAGGACGAGTACGCGGACACGGGGCACTGGTCGCCGGCGCTGTACGTGCGCGAGGGCCGGCGATTGGTGGGTGAGTACGTGTTTACCGAGAAGGACACGCAGCCCGCGGCGGGCAGCGTGCGGGCGCCGGTGCAGAAGGACAGTATCGCGATCGGCGACTACTCGATCAGCAGCCACGGGACGTTTAGCCCGTCGTTCGGCGTGACGCTCGGGCACATCGGCAAGCCGGTCCGGCCGTACCAGATCCCGTACGGCGTGCTGCTTCCGAAGGACGTGGACGGGCTGCTGGTGCCGGTCGCCGCGTCGTCGAGCCACGTGGGCTTTAGCGCGCTGCGGATGGAGCCGTCGTGGACGAACATGGGCCAGGCGGCGGGGGTGGCGGCGGCGATGGCGGTGAAGCAGAACAAGGCGGTGCGGGAGGTGGCCGTGCCGGCGGTGCAGGCGCGGCTGTGGGAACTGGGCGCGATGACGGTGTACGTGAGCGACCTGACGCCGCGGGTCAAGGTGACGAAGCCGGCGTGGGACAAGCCGGGGAGTTTCGAGGTGGCGCTGCACCCGTGGCCGGTGACGTCGGAGTGGTTCAAGGCGGCGCAGTACTTCGGGACGCGCGGGTTCTTTCACGATTTGGCGGACCCGAAGACGCCGGCCAAGCCGCGCGGGGGGACGACGGGGCAGTGGGGCGGGGCGTACCCGCAGCACGAGGCCGGCGTCGGCGTGCCGATCGACGAGGCGCTGGCGGCGCGGTGGGCGAAGTTGGCCGGCGTGGAGTTGGCGGACGGTCTGAAGGCGGACGGCAAGCTGACGCGCGGGGAGTTTCTCAATCGGCTCTACGCTCGCGTTCATCGCTAGCCCCCTTGAGAATCAGAGCGTCACCGCGCCAGGGAGAAGCCGCCGTCGACGTAGAGTTCGATGCCGGAGACGTGGCGGCTCATGTCGCTGGCGAGGAAGAGGCAGACGTCGGCGACGTCGGGGACCTCGCCCTGGCCTTCGTTCACCGCGGGCTTGCCTTGCGGGTATTCGATCTTCAGGCCGAGCTTTTCGGTGTTCTTGCGCTCGGTGCTTTCCTCGATGTTGGTGTGGATCGCGCCGGGGCAGACGGCGTTGACGCGGATCTGGTGTTTGCCGAGCTCGACGGCGAGCATCTTCATCATGGCGACCTGGCCGGCCTTGGTCGTGCTGTAGGCGGTGGCGCCGGGGGTGACGAACGTGCGGTTGCCGTTGACGGACGAGACGACGATGACGCTGCCGCCGCCGGCCTTCTTGAGGTGGGGGACGGTGTAGTGGAGGGTGAGGTAGGTGCCGGTCAGGTTGGTGGCGATCGTCTTGTTCCACTCGTCCGGCTCGAGCTCGTCGATCGGGGCCCAGACGCCGTTGATGCCGGCGTTGGCGACGACGACGTCGAGGCGGCCGAACTTTTTGACGGTCTCGTCGACGGCGCGCTTCACCTCGTCGGGCTTGGACACGTCGGCCGGGACGAAGATGGACTTGCCGCCGGCCTTGTCGATCTCCGCGCAGACCTTGCAGGTGTCTTCCTCGTCGGTGTGTCGGGCGACGGCGACGACGGTGGCACCTTCCTGGCCGAAGCGGAGGGCGGTGCCGCGGCCGATCCCGCTGGAGGCGCCGGTGACGAATGCGACTTTGTCTTTGAGCAACGGCATCAGGCGGGCTCCCGGAGAGAATGAACCACGGAGGACACGGAGGGCACGGAGCTCAACCTATGAGCGGCCGGCTCGTCCTCGCGCGATGCGGCAAGCAACGGGCGTTCCCGGGGCCCCCTCAGGTTTTCTCCGTGTCCTCCGTGACCTCCGTGGTGGAGTCAGCGGCGGGGGACTTCGAAAGTCCCGACGATCTCGCCGGAGTCGATGATGTGGCCGGACATGGAGGCGATCAGGGCCTTGTGGTCGAGCTTGGCCCGGACGTCGAGTTCCTTGTCGAGGGCGTAGACGCGGAAGTGGTAGTGGTGGGTGCCGTGGCCGGGCGGGGGGGCTGGGCCGTCGTAGCCGACGTCCTTGAAGTCGTTGACGCCCTGTGCGTCGGCGGCGGCGGTCCTGGGGCGGGGGGATTGGGGGATGCCCTCGGGCAGGCCGCCGGCCTCGGGGTGGATCTTGTAGCAGACCCAGTGGACGAACGGCTCGGCGCGGGGGGCGTCGGGGTCCTCGACGATCAGGACGAGCTCGCGCGTGTTGGGCGGGAGGACGTTCCACTTGAGGGGCGGGGAGACGTTGCCGCCGTCCTTGGTGTATTTGATCGGGATTGGGGCGCCGTCGTCGAACGCGGGGCTGGTGACCTTGATCATGGGGTGCCTCCGGTGGAATGGGCGCGCTGAGGGCGTCAGAACGCCACGCCGTATTTTAGGGGGTCGGCGGACGGGGGCGGGAGACGAAAACTGGAAAATGGTGAGCGGGTATAGGCGGTTTGGTGAGGGGCGTCATGGTTGCGAAAGGCGCTGCGGTTCGAGGCGGTTCCGCGCTCGCCATCGGGCGGCGCTGTCGCTTGCCCTTCGGGTCGCGGCTAAACGAGATCGGGCCTGGTGAATCGGCGCGGTCCGTTGATCGCGTAGACTTGGCGAGTGCTCCGCGTCTTGCGACATACGTTTTTCGGGGTGTCGATCGTGCTGGTGATCCTGCTGGCGGGGGCGGCGGCGCGGAGTTTTTTCGCGTACGACCGGGCGGAGTGGGACGTGCTGACGGATTTGGGGGGGCCGTGGCGGCGGGCGTGGACGCGGGTCGAGTCGAACGTCGGCAGGGTCGAACTGCACGTGGTTCGCGAGACGCGGACGAGCCGGGCGCAGTACGACGCGATGCGGGCGACCGCCAAGCCGTTCCGGTTTTACCAACGGGGTGGGCGGCACTCGATGCCGACGGTGAACGGGTGGCTGCGGACGTTGGGCGTGTACGGCGAGATGCAGAACCGGACGGGACACTTTTCCATGCGAGTGATCGTGCCGTACTGGCTGCCGATCGGGCTGCTGCTGGTTTGGCCGGTGTGGCGGTTGTATCGGCGGGCGCGGCCGAGGCGAGGGGTGGAGGGGACGTGCGCGGGGTGCGGGTATGACTTGCGGGCGTCGGTGGGGCGGTGTCCGGAGTGTGGGAAGGCGTTGGAGCCGACAGGGCTGGCGTCTGCGTCACGGTGATTTTTACGCTCCGTGGTGGCGTGGGGGGCACCGGCGATGGGCAACGTCCGCGGGCACATGGGTTTGCGCGGGAAAACGGGGCTCGCGAAACCGGGCAAAAGCGGGCATTTTCGGTACAAATCGGTACTTTTCGGTACCTTCCGGTACCGTCGGCGTTCCTTGCGGGACGGGGGCGGATCGCGCCGGGCAGATGATGGCTGGGTGAATGGTGCATCTACCTTACGGTCGAGATCACGCGGTGGTGACGACGGGCGCGCACGGTGCGGGGGTGGCGGGGGCGCGGGGTGGGACAATTTTTCCGGATTCGGTCGGGTGGGGGTAGCGCGGGGGTGGTGGGATTGGCGCACGGGTATTTCGGTGGGTTGCTGGCATGCCCACTGAAGTGGGCACACCGCGCCCCCCTTGGTTGTGGGGGGATGGGACGCGCCCCGCGCGCGGGGCGTCGGATGGGGCATATGACGATTGACAATTGACCGCGGACAATTGACAACAATCGCGATGCGATTTCACGCCGCCCTGTCCGAGCACGAGTCGTCGCTCGTCGCGGTCGACGAGTTGATCGAGTCGGTGCGCGCGTCGGGGGTGGAGGCGGACGTGGCGTTCGTGTTCGTCAGCCGGGACCACGTGGACCAGGCGGACGAGATCGCCGAGCGGCTGTGGCTTCGGCTGGACCCGCAGGCGCTGGTGGGGGTGTCGGCCGAGGGGGTGATCGGGCCGGCGCGGGAGGTCGAGCGGGCGCCGGGGATGGCGGTGCTGGTGGGGCGGATGCCGGGGGTGCGGATCCACCCGTTCCACGTGCCGCCGGAGGAGTTCGCGGACGTGCTGGCGGACCACGCGCTGCTGGCCGAGCGGCTGGGCGGGGGGCCCGAGACGCGGGCGGTGGTGGCGCTGGGGGACCCGTTCTCGACGCCGACGAACCGGCTGCTGCCGGCGATCGACGAGGCGCTGCCGGGCGTGCCGGTGGTGGGGGGGATGGCGTCGGCGGGGCAGGGGCCGGGGCAGAACGTGCTGTTTCGGAACGACCGGATTTACACGCAGGGGTTGGTGGGGCTTTCGTTGTCGGGGCCGGGGCTGGAGGTGCAGACGGTGGTGTCGCAGGGGTGCCGGCCGTTCGGGAAGACGTACGTGGTGACCAAGGCGCACGACAACGTGATCGAGCAGCTCGGGGGCCGGCCGGCGCTGGCGGCGCTGCGGGACGCGGTGATGGACTTGAGCGAGGCGGATCGGCAGTTGCTGGCGCGCGGGCTGTTCGTGGGGCGGGCGATCTCGGAGTATCGGGAGAGTTTTGGGCGGGGCGACTTCCTGGTGCGGACGGTGATGAACGTGGACAACGAGACGGGCGTGGTCGAGGTGGGCGATTACGTGCGGGTCGGGCAGACGGTGCAGTTCCAGGTGCGGGACGCGGCGACGGCGACGGAGGATTTGTCGCTGATGCTGGCGACGGTGGCGGAGCAGCCGGCGGCGCCGGCGGGCGGGCTGCTGTTCTCGTGCAACGGGCGGGGGACGCGGCTGTTCGACGCGCCGTGCCACGACGTGGACGCGGCGCGGGCGGCGCTGCCGGCGACGCCGGTGGCGGGGTTCTTCGCGGCGGGGGAACTCGGGCCGGTGGGGCGGCGGAATTTCATCCACGGGCATACGGCGAGCTTTGCGCTGTTTCGGGGAAAGTGATGGGTCTCGTGCCATCCGTCATCCTGAGCGCAGCGAAGGATCCAGCCGCGATCGCCAAGGGACGGTTGCGTTCGGAGTTGGTGTTCGAACGTTGATTTCCAACGTCGAAGGGGCCCCGATGCTCCGGCTAGATCCTTCGGAGTACCTCAGGATGACGGGTGGGACGCTCAGTTGGACATTTGCGCACTGCTTTCCCGATGATGCCTCACATGCCTGACGCCGCGTCGCCGACAACGAAGGGCCCACGTCAGTCGCCCGTCCGGGACGACCTCGCCTACATGCTCCCGATGGGGACGTTTTTGTTGCTCATCATGGCAGGGGGGTGGCTGGGGACGGAGACGGACGCGGGGAACACGGCGTACCCGTGGGCGTACGCGGCGCGGGCGCTGATCGTGGCGGTGATGCTCTGGCTGTTCTGGCCGGCGTATACGCGGATCCGGTGGGACTATTGGTGGCTGGGGCTGGTCGTGGGGGTGGTCGGGATCTTCCAGTGGGTGGGGATGCAGCTTTGGCTGCAGAATAACTTTGAGGTGTTTCGGCCGAGCGGGGTGGCGTTTAACCCGGACGCGTTTTTCAAGGACGACGTGTCGCGGTGGCTGTTCATCGCGGTGCGGATCTTCGGGGCGGTGCTGGTCGTGCCGGTGATGGAGGAGTTGTTCTGGCGGGATTTCTGCTGGCGGTCGGTCATCGCGCCCAACGACTTCAAGCTGGCGGAAGTGGGGGAGTGGGACTGGAAGGCGTTCGTGGTGGTGCCGGTGATCTTCAGCTTCGTGCATTTGAACTGGCTGCTGACGTCGATCGTGTGGGCGTTCATGGTGGGGGGGCTGCTGGCGTACACGCGGTCGCTGGGGGCGTGCATCGTCGCGCACGCGACGACGAACTTGCTGCTGGCGGTTTACGTGCTGCGGACGAAGCAGTGGTTCTTCTGGTGACGTGCGACGCGTCGTAGGGTGCACCGTCGTATGGGAGGGGGAATCGATTAAGCATGTGCTCGAGGGGCCCGAACGGTGGGCAGTGCCCACCCTACGCGCGGGTGTCGCGCTCGACCCACGTCCGATAGCGGACCCACGTCCCAGTACTAGGAACGCGGCGGCCCCATAAGGGTTGCCCGGGCGGTACAGGCGTCAGGGGCGGTACGCGCCGTCCCGGGGGGCACCGGTTTTCCCCTCATACGTTGTTCCTACGGATCATTTCACCTCCGCGCCTCCCCGATGGACTCGGCAGGTCGGCACGCCAGCGGATCGCCAGAACCGCCCGCGGCCGCCACACAGGTCCGAGAGTTTTCCGAGTCCCACTGCTGAGGGAGCGCGTCATGCGTCCGACCACCTTTTCCGCCACCGCCGTTGTTGTTCGTTCGAGCCGTTGGATCGCCCGCGGGATCGGGGGTGTGATCGCCGCGCTCGCGCCGGCGGCGGTCGCGGCGCCGGTCGTGTGGTCGGGGCCGGTCACGGAGATGAACGGGAAGAGCCCGACCTGGGTGGGGTTTCCGACGAACCCGGCGGCGGTCAGCGTCCGTCCGCAGTCGGCGGCGCAGACGGCGATCGCGTTCCAGAACTATTACATCCACGACCTGACCAATCAGAAGGCGCTGGAAGTGAAGGTCACGGACCCGCTCAACGGCACGCCGTACTGGGCCTACGACTCGATCACGCTGCGGAACATCAAGATCCACAACGTGAGCCGTAACGAGTCGGTCGCCGGGGCCAAGGGCCTGCACATCGACCACATCCGGATCAGCGGGGCGGCCAGGCAGAACCACTCGATGACGCTGCTGCTGGAGAACATCGAGATCGACGGGGGGGACGCGCTGCCGATCCTGATCGCGGACGGGGTCTTCGACACGATCACGTTCCGCAACGTGATCATCAAGAACACGACGAACAACGTGCAGATCAAGACGCTGACGGTGGGGAGCGTGAGCAAGATCGTCGTGGAGAACTCGCCGGGCCTGGGCGTGGCGCTGATCGGTCGGCCCGGGTCGATCGGGGACGTGCTGGTGCGGGACAGCGCAGGGGCCCGGATCGGCGACACGATGGTGAACGGGGCGCGGTCGGGGGCGACGATCTCGTACATCGACTCGGTCGGCGGGTCGAGCGGGCTGCCGCCGGTGGTGGCGGCGCCGGTGCCGGAACCGGGGACGGTCGGGTTGGTCGGGGTCGCGGCGGCGGCGGGGTTGCTGCGGCGGCGGGGGCGATAGACCGGCGTCGGGGCGCGCGTTGACCGCGCCCCGTTCCCCGTTTCCAATCCTCGCCCATGTCGCTGCGCGTGTCGATCGACCTTGGCCGCGTCCGCCGGAATGCGGCGGAGGTGGCGGCGCGGGCGGGGGTGGAGGTGTGGGCGACGATCAAGGCGGACGCGTACGGGCTGGGCGCGGCGCGGGTGGCTGAGGCGCTGGCGGACGTGGTAGCGGGGTTTTGCGTGTTCGCGCTGGACGAGGCGGTCGCGATCGACCTGTGGGGGCTGACCGGGAAGCCGGCGATCGCGCTGGGGCCCCCGACGCACGATGCGGATGCGTACCTGGCGGCACACGTTCGCCCCGCGGTGTCGACGGCCGAGCAGGCGGCGGCCCTGCGCGCGGCGCGGCCGGTGTTGTGCGTCGATACCGGGATGCAGCGGTTCGCGTGTCCGCCGGAGTTGGTTGGCGAGGCGGTGGGGGCGGGCGGGATCGACGAGGCGTTCACGCACGCGACGCGGGCCGGGCAGGCGGCGCGGCTGGTCGAGATCATGTCGGCGTTTCCCGGGATCAAACTTCACGCGGCCGCGAGTTCGTTGCTCGACGAGCCGGACTGCCGGCTCGACGCGGTGCGGCCGGGGATGGCGCTTTATCGGGGCGCGGTCCGCGCGACGGCGCCGCTGGTCGAGGCGCGGCCGTCGCGCGGGCCGATCGGCTACACCGGGTGGGCGAGCGAGGGCGGGCGGCACGGCGTGATCCCGGTGGGCTATGCGCACGGCCTGCGGCCGGGGCCGTGTGAGGTGAACGGGCGGCGGCAGCGGATCCCCGAGGTCGGCATGCAGACGGCGTACGTGACGCTTGCGGCGGACGACCGCGCGGGGGACGAAGTGGTGCTGCTGGGGGACGGCGTGACGGAGGCGGACGTGGCGTTCGCGTGGCCGGCGACGCCGCACCAGGTGGTGTTGCATTTGGCGTCGCGGGGGGCGCGGGAGTACGCGGACCGGTGAGGCCGGCCGCGCGCCCGAATGTCGCGGACCAGCCGGTAGGCGTCACCGAAGGTCATGAGGGCGATCTGGTCCCACGCGTACCCGTGCGACTGGAGAATCTCCCGCTGCCGCGCCGTCGGCGAGCCGAGAAGCTCCTCGTGATGATCCGAGCAGAGCCACTGCAAGTCCGCGTCGTCCGACCAGAAGCCCGAGCGGCCTAGGTATCGCTGGGCCGGGTCGGGCCGGCGGGGGCGGTTCGCCACTCCCCATCCGGGGCGGATAGAATCGGCGAGGGAGGTTGCGGAGACCCATGACGCCCGACCCGCCGGAAACGACCGCGACCGCCGTCGCCGCACGGCTACAGGCGAACCACCGCGAGTTCCTCAACTTCCTCGCGGCTCGCGTCGGCAGCCGCGAGGACGCGGAGGAGATCCTTCAGGACGCGTTCGTCCGCAGCTTGGAGAAGGCGGGCGACCTCCGCGACGACGAGAGCGCGGTCGCGTGGTTCTACCGGCTGCTGCGGAACGCGGTCACCGACTATTACCGCCGCCGGGACGCGGGCCGACGCGCGATCGAGTCGTACGCCCAAGACGCGCCGGTCGCCGACCCCGGCTTCGATGCGGAACTGGAGCGGGCCGTCTGCGCGTGCGTCAACGACCTGATCCCGAACCTGAAGCCCGAGTACGCCGACCTGATCCGCCGGGTCGATCTCGGCGGGGCCGAGGTCGCGTCCGCCGCCGACGAGCTTGGCCTGACGGCCGGGAACGCCCGCGTCCGCCTCCACCGGGCGCGGACGGCCCTCCGGCACGAGTTGGAACGGTCGTGCCGCACGTGCGCCACCCACGGCTGCCTCGACTGCACGTGCGCCCGCCCCGCCCGCCCGGCTCAGCCGTAGCCATCACGCCGCCGATCCCCTCCTCCGAGAAAAACTGCTCCCGTGGTGTAACGCCCGGCGAGGTCGTTCGTCTGCACCCGCGATTCGCCCCGACGCCTGACGCGACGGGGCACAGCGAGCGGGCACCGCCCGCAAGGAGCAGATGCGATGACAGCGACGACGACCACACGACAGTTCAAGACCAACCTGCGCTGCGGCAGTTGCGTCCAGACCCTCAAGCCCCACTTGGACGGCGCGCCGGGCGTGGACCGGTGGGAGGTGGACCTCGCCTCGCCCGACAAGCCGCTCACGGTGTACGGGGACGCCCCGGCCGAGGCGGTCCGGGCGGCGGTCGCCAAGGGCGGCTACCAAGTCCTCGGCGAGATCGAAGCGCCGCCGCCGCCGCCAGCAGCGGTCGCGCCGGTGCAGCCCCAGCCCCAGCCCCAGCCCCAGCCGCACCCGCACTCACCGCCGTCGTCCGAGACGCCCGCGCCGACCACGTACTACCCGCTGGTGCTGCTCGGCGGCTTCCTCGTCGGCATCGTCGCCTTGATCGAGGTGCGGGCGGGCGGCTTGGTCTGGGACCGGGCGATGGCCCACTTCATGGGCGCGTTCTTCCTCGCGTTCGCGTTCTTCAAGCTGCTCGATTTGCGCGGGTTCGCCGACGCCTATCGCGGGTACGACGTGGTGGCCAGGCGGCTGCCCGCCTACGGGTACGTCTACCCGTTCATCGAGCTACTGCTCGGGGCCGCGTACGTCACCGGGTTCCAGCCGGTCGTCACCAACCTCGTGACGCTGGTGGTGATGTCGGTCGGCAGCGTCGGCGTCCTGAGGAGCGTGCTGGACAAGCGGGCGATCCGCTGCGCCTGCCTCGGCACCGTGTTCAACCTGCCCATGTCCACCGTGACGCTGGTCGAGGACGGCCTGATGGTCGCGATGGCGGCAGCCGCGCTCGTCTTCGGCGGGCACTAAGGAGATTCCACGTGAGATCACTATTGGCACTCGGCGTTCTTACTACCGCGCTCGGCTGCACGCCCGAGCACGAGGAGCATGACATGAACAACCACAACCACAACCAACACCACAGTCAAAACCACGACCACCACCAACATCAACACGGTGCGCCCGCACACCCGCACGGCGGGTCGGAGACGGCGGCGCAACTGGTCGTCGCGACGGATCCGGCCCATCCCGTCGCGGGCCAGCCAGTGACCCTCCGGCTGATGATCCACGCGGCGGACGGGACGATGGCGCGGGACTTCGACGTCGTCCACGACGAGAAGGTCCACCTCGTCGTCGTCCGCGACGGCCTCGACCAGTTCGCCCACATCCACCCCACGGTGGACGCCAAGGGCAACCTGACCGTCACCCACACGTTCCCGGCCGGCGGCATCTACCGGCTGTTCGCCGACTATGCCCCGGCCGGCGGGGGGCACGCGACGGCCAAGGGCATCGTCACGGTCGGGGGAAACTCCCCGCCCGCGCCTGCCCTCGCCCCAAACGCACCCGGAGAGGTCGTCGCGGACGACGTTCACGCGACCGTCGCCGCCGCGCCGCTGACGGCCAGTTCCCCGGCCCGTGTGACGTTCGCCCTGCGGGGCCATGAGCACGGCGAGCCGGTGAGGCTGGAGCCCTACATGGGCGAACTCGGGCACCTGATGTTCGTCGGCGTCGGGACGGGGCGGTACGTCCACGTCCACCCGGCCAGCGGGGACGCGGCGCGCGGCACGGTCGAGTTCGAGGCCCACTTCCCCGAGCCGGGCCTCTACAAGGGCTGGGGCCAGTTCAAGCAGGACGGTCGCGTGCGGGTCGTCCCGTTCGTGTTGAGGGTGGAATGACGCGCCGGACAGTGATCGCACTTCCCACCGGTGTCGAGCACGTGGGCCGTTACCCGCCTCCGGCGAGGGTGCTACACTGGCCGACCTGCGCCACGGGGCGCAGCCACCTACTTCACGAGGAACGCCAATGACCCCCCTACGTCCCGCATCGCGTCGTCAGTTCCTCGCCGCTGCGTCCGTCGGCGTCGGCGCGTGTCTCACGTGGCCGGTGGCGCGTGCGTTCGCCGCACCGGGCGACGAGGCCAAGCCGGGCGAGGGCATCGTCCGGCAGATGCGCAACGGCGCGGACAAGGTGAAGGTCGAGGCGGTCAAGTTGCGGGGCGGGGTCCACGTGCTGATCGGCTCGGGCGGGAACGTCGGCGTCCTCGCCGGGGCGGACGGCCTGCTCCTCGTGGACAGCGGCCTCGCCGGGTCGCGGCCGCAGATCACGAAGGCGCTGGCCGGGATCAGCGACCGGCCGCTTAAGTTTGTCGTGAACACGCACTGGCACTTCGACCACTGCGACGGCAACGCCTGGGCGCGGGCGGCGGGCGCGACGCTGATCGCCCACCCGAACACGAAGAAGCATTTGTCGGAGGCGACGCGCGTGCCCGACTGGGACTTCACGTTCCCGCCCGCGCCTGAGGCCGCGCTGCCGACCGAGACCGTGGCGGATCAGCGAGACATCAAGATCAACGGCACGACCGCCGCCGTCCGCTACTACGGGTTCGCCTGCCACACGGACGGCGACCTGTACGTCCGCTTCCCGGACGCCGACGTGCTGCACTGCGGGGACACGTTCTGGAACGGCCACTACCCGTTCATCGACCGGGCGAACGGCGGGAGCATCGGCGGGACGCTCCGGGCGACCGAGGAGAACCTCAAGCTCGCCGGCGAGAAGACGCTGGTCATCCCCGGCCACGGGCCGGTCGGGGGCCGGGCCGAACTGACCGAGTACCGCGACATGCTCGCCGGCGTCCGGGACGCGGTCGCCAAGCTGAAGAAGGCGGGCAAGACGGCGGACGAGACCGTCGCCGCCAAGCCGACGGCCCGGTGGGACGAGAAGTACGCCGGGTTCGCGGTCACGCCCGAGCACTTCACGCGGATCGCCTACGCCGGGACGTGAGCGCGAGGAGACCGTCCGCGTCGGCCACCCCGCCCTCGTCCCACGCCGTCCCGCCGCCCGCGCGAATCTTGGCCCGGAGTGCGAGCAGCACGACGGCGATCCGCCCCGACGGATCCCGGTCCTCAGTCGAGTGGAAGTTCCGCCCGCCGATGGTCTTCTTCCAGCACTTCAGCCGGCCGTCGTGGGTGTGTGCGGAGAGCTTGACGCTCCCGTTCGGGACCGACATGATGCGGGGTTCCTCATCCGGCGAGCCCCGGCCGCTCCGGCGGGGTCAGCAGGCTTACCGCCTGCATGCCCCGGTGGCCGGCTCGTCAGGAAAGGGATCGTAATGGCGTTTTCAGCGGTGGCCGGTTTGACGGCCCGGGACTTGTCACTAAACTTGTCACCGCTGCGAAGGAGCGGTCGGAAAAACGAGGCGATTTTGCTCGTAAGTCCTGACCGGTTCTTTCTCTGGAGAGGTGTCCGAGCGGCTGAAGGAGCAGCACTGGAAATGCTGTTGGCGGCTTAAACCGTCACGGGGGTTCGAATCCCCCCCTCTCCGTTACTTCCGAACTGCCCGTCCTAACGGGCGCACGAACCCGCACTTACGGGGTGCGGGTTCTTTGTTGCGCCCCGGACTGTCCCCAGACGGTCCGCACCACGTGCGCCTTCACGCCCGGCCCGCCCCCGATCCACCCGGAATTCTCCGCCAGACCACTGGTCGAGCGAATCAAGGGATTTACAAACATCCTCAGGACATCAGCCCGGAGGAGCATTCAAGTGGATCGAGTCGAACAACAGGACGAGCCGGACGCCGCCGTCGCCACACGGTTACGGCGGAACCTGGTGGAGAAGACCCCTAGCGCGCCACCCCGGCGACGCGCCGGATCGCCGCACGGAGTTGCGGGACGTTCACCGGCTTGACGAGGTGCTCGGCGAAACCGGCCGCGCGGCTGGCCCGGACGTCGTCCTCCATCCCGTACCCGCTCATCGCGATGCCCGGCACCGCGCGGTCCCGGCGCACCGCCCGCATCAGGTCGAGGCCCGACGCGTCCGGCAGGCCGATGTCGCTGACGAGGAGGTCGAACGGTTCGGCCGTCGCCAGCGACAGCGCCTCGGCGACCGAGTGGGCGGTCCGCACCGTGTACCCGTCGAGCCGCAGCAGCCGGGCGAGCGTCCGCACGGTGTCGGCGTGGTCCTCGACCAGCAGCAGCCGCAGCGGGGTGTCGGCGCGCCCCGGTCCGGCGACGGGGGGTTCGGGCCCGACCGTGACCAGCACGTGGCCGATCACCTCGTGGACGCGGGTCGGCTGGCGGTCGAGTCGGAGCTTGCCGGGGGTGACGCGGCTCAGGTCGAGGAGGTCGTCGATGAGGCGGGTCTCGAGCTCGACGTTCCGGCGGATCATCGCCACGTCGTCCCGGAACTCGGACGGCAGGCCCGCGTCCATCTCCATCGCGGTCGCGGCCATGGCGACCGGCGTCAGCGGCGTCCGGAGCTCGTGGCTGAGGACGGCGAGGAAGCGGTCCTTCGCGCGGTTGGCCGCGTCTGCGTCGGTCCGCGCGGCCCGCTCGCGCTCGAGCAGCGCCTGCCGCTCGGCCTCGGCGCGGCGCTGTTCCGTGATGTCGCGGAACAGGACCGCCACGCGGCGCTGCTCGGGGCGACCGGCACGGAACGCGTACAGGTCGTACGTCCGGCCCCCGAGCGCGGCGGCGGTGTTCTGGAACCGGACCGGCTCGCCGGTGGCGGCGACCCGCCCGTACGTCTCGAACCAGTGCTCCTCGTGGGCCGGGGCGATCTCCCGCATCCGCCGCCCGGGCGCGTCGGCGATCCCGGTGATCCGCTCGAAGGCGGGGTTGACCTCGACGAACCGGTAATCGGCCGGGCGCCCGGCGGCGTCGAGCAGCACCTCGAAGACGCAGAAGCCGTCGTCTATCGAGTCGAAGAGCGCCCGGTAGCGGGCGTTCGCCTCGCGCAGCGCCTCCCGCGACCGCACGGCCTCGGTCACGTCGACGCCGTGGATGAAGACGCCCGAGACGGTGCCGTCCGCCTCCCGCAGGGCCTGCCACGCGACGTTGATGACCCGCCGGTCGGGAGCGTTGGCGTCGCCGTGCCGCAGCACGAGCGGCATCTCCCTGGCCTCGAACGGCTCGCCGGTTCGGTACACGCGGTCGAGGATCGCCAGGTATCCCTGCGCCTCGACCTCGGGCTGCACGTCGCGGACGGCCTTGCCGATGATGTCGCGCCGGCCCGCGACCTCGTAGTACCGCTCGTTGGCGAACTCGAACACGTGGTCCGGCCCCCGGAGCGTGCAGATGAACGCGGGCGCCCGCCCGATGACCTCGGCCAGCCGGGTCCGCTCGTTGCCCAGTTCGGCCAGCAGGCGGTCCCGCTCTTGCTCGGCCCGGACCGCCGCCGTGTCCTCGTGGCACCTGTTGAACAGCCCGGCGACCCGGCCGGTCTCGTCATAGATCGGGCCGAACGACCACGTGAACCACGTCTCCTCGGGGTACCCGTGCCGCGTGTAGACGAGGCGGACCCGCTCGTTGAGGGTGGAGCCACCCTCCTCCATCACCTTGGCCACCTGCGGGCCGATGACGGGCCACGTGTCGGTCCACACGTCGCGGCCGGACATGCCGAGGGCGTGCGGGTGCCACCCGCCGAGCACGGAGACGAACGCGTCGTTGTAGATGTTGGTGAGGTCCGGCCCCCACCAGAGCATCATCGGGAACCGGCTGCCGAGGCAGATGCTGACGGCGGTCCGCAGGCTCTGCGGCCACGCCTCCATCGAGCCGAGCGGGGTGCGCGCCCAGTCGAACGCCCGGATCGCCTTCCCCATCTCCCCGCCGCTGCCGAACCCGTCGGCGGGGGCAGACGATGATGCCTTCGGCACTCCGCTCAACGAACCCTCCGACGACCGGAAACCACGTGGCGGCATACGCTCGGGGCCGGAGGCCCAAAATAACGTTGCGATCCGCACGTGGGGAGGTCCGAACCGGACGGGCCGCGCCGCACGGCGGTATGGCCGACCGGCCTATCGCTGCCGCCGCCCGCACGATCGGCAACCGGTGCAGGGCGTATTCGGAATGCGTGGCACCGTAATGCGCGGCAGTGAACATCCGCAGTCGACCTGCGGTTACCGCAATGGACGCGGACGTCACTCGAGTGGGATCGAACTCAGTTACCGCGCGGCGGCGGCGAGGGACGTGAACGGGATGCGCTCCTCGTAGACCGCGGCCGCCCGGCGACAGGCGGCGACGTACGCGGCGGTCGGCTCGCCGGTCCACAGCCCGGTCTCGGCGATGAAGTCGCGGAGGTCGTCGACGCCGGGGACGTGGCCGGCGGGCCGGCGGTGGAAGGCCCACTCGACGAAGTCGACCTCCTGCCCCCACCAGCCGACCTCGGCGGCGCCGACGACGGCCTGGATCGCCTGCATGTGAGAGACGGCGCTGGGGTCGCAGAGCTCGGGCCAGATGTCGACGTACAGGTAGTCGACGGCGGCGCCGCCGGTCGCGGCGCGGAGGTCGTCGGGCGTGAGGCGGAGGGCGTCGGCCTGGACGAACCGGAGCTTGTCGCGCCCGGCCCAGGTGTCGATGCCCGCCCCGGCGCCGCGGATCATGGCGATGACGGCCGGGTCGCGGTCGATGGCGACGACCCGCTCGACTTCGGGGCGGGCGGCGACGTTGTACAGGTACATGCCCATGCCGACGCCGCACACGACGACGGTGCCGCGGGCCCGGGCGACGTGGACGGCGTGGGACTCGCGCTCGAGGCGGGAGGTCGACATCCAGCAGTACCCGTCGTGCTCGAGGTAGTGGCCGGGCGGCTCGGCGCCCAGCCCGGTGAAGTAGCCGCGCTCGACGGTCTCGGCGGCCTTGTACTTCATCGTCCAGCCGCCACCGAACTCGCCGCAGCGGTAGGGGGGGGCGGCGGGGTACGGGAGGTCGGCCGGCATGCCGGCGGGAGTGGCGGGGGCGACGGACATCGTGCGGTTCCGATCGGTACGGGACTGGCGGGCGCGGGCGGGGCGGAAACGGCTGGGGGGCGGCCGCCAGTGGCCGTCAGTGTAGGTGATGAGCCGGTCGCTGTCGCCTGTGCGGAGTCAGATTCGAACTCGAGTCGAGTTTGTCATACGGATCGGGCATGAAACGTGCGAGCGGAAGCAGGGCCGCTGAAGCGGCCCTGCCGTCAAGAACGAGCGCACGATGCGAGCCCGATTCGTATCAGTCCGCACCGTTGGCGGCCAAGATTGCGCGGCGGCACAACTCGCGGCCGTAGTCGGCCCACGTGCCTTCGCCCCAGTATCGGAAGCAACTCGTCTGCGCGCACAGCAGGTGGAACAGGGCCGCGCGGTGGCGCGGGTCGGACGCCGGGACACCCTGCCCCGCGATGTGCTGGGCGAACGCGGCGCTCGCGGCCCGCATCGGTCCCAAGACGCCCGCGTACCCGGCGACCCACGACCGGTCGTTGGTCCAACTGCCGCCCTCGACGTGGAACGTCGGGTCCGCCTCCTTGATGCTCGCGAGCGCGTCCGCGAGTGCGTCCGGGCCACGGCCGTTGAGCCGGTCCCGGATCCGGTGGTGGAACAGTGGGCGCAGGACCGGGAAGTCCGCTTGGGAGACGCCCGCGGCGGTCACGTGCGCGAGGTACTCGCTGCCGGTCGTCGGGGGGACGTGGGCGCCGGGCCGGGCGGCCTCGCGCATGACCTGCTCGAACTTGGGGACGAACTCGTTCATCATGACGCCGCCGTTCTCGCCGTCGGCGATCTGGGAGACGAGGCGGGGGATCGACCGGCCGTCGAGCGTCGCTCGTGCCAAGCCCTTGGCTTCGTAGTACGGCTGCATTTGGCCGACGAGCTTCGTGTCGCTGCCGCGGGTCTTGACGAGGGCGACGATCGAGGCTTCCTCGCCGTTGGAATTGCGGGCGGCCAGGCGGTGCGGCAGGTGGGGGTCGCGGACCGGGCCGCCGTCGTCGGCCTCGACCGTGTGCTCCTGAACGAGGACCCAGTCGTAGCCGCACTCGCGGAGCGTGCGGACGAATTCGTAGCAGACGTCGGGGTGGTTCGGGAGCGCCATCTCCGGCGGGGAAAACCCGCGCACGCGGGCCAGCGCTTCGGGGCCGAATATCGAGCCGTAGTGCAGCCGCCACGCGCGCACGTGGAGTCTGAAGTCCTGGGGCGGCGTGGACGGCGCGACCGCGTGGCCCCACGCGGTGCCGAGCCACTCGACGCACGGGATGTATCTCGGGTCGGTCGCCAGGGGTCGTAGGCGGTCGATCACGTCGCCGCGCCCCATCTGGATCAGCCCGTGGAGCAGGCAGCCGGAGTAGTCGAGCATGACGCGCGGCTCGAGCCCCTCGGCGACCAATCGCGGGACGATCTCGCCCATCCGGCCGTAGCAGTCGAGGAACGCGGCGGCGTTGTGGGCGTCGGGGATGGCGGGGTTCTCGATCATGTGCCGCAGGTTGCTCACGACGGCCGCGGTGGCGAGGTCCGGCCCGCCGGCGGGGATGAGGGGTTGGTGCATGTGTAGGGCGACGGCGAACGCGGCGGCCACGTCCGTCGGCGGACGGTCGCCGGGGGCGGACGGATGGACCTGCCGGGTAGTCCGGGTGCACTCGGGAGTGGCCAAGTCGGGGAGGCGGTCTTCGGCGGGTTGCATATCGGGGGGCTCAGTTCGCGGTGCTCCGAAGTCGCAGCTTGGTAACAGCCGGGCGATGCGGCGACGGTGTGGTGGCGGTCGGCGGACGCGGGCGGAGCGGTCGTGGCCGGGCGGCGCCGCGCCAGCCCGTGCGCTGCGGCACGGCGGAGTCTACGGTACGCCGACGGGGGTCGGGCGGGACAATTCGTGGATTTCGGAGGTTCGGGGGTTCCGGCGCGCCGTTGGCATCGTCCGTCGAGTGCCGGGCGTCGGTGGTGCCGGTGGATTTACATGGAGACGGAGATGTCGCGAGGTCCTACGCGTCGGGATGTGCTTCGGGTGTCGTCGTTCTCGGCGGTGGCGGCCGCGTTCGCTTCGGCGTTGCCGGCGGGGGCCGGGGAGAAGCCGTTGGCGCCGCCGGGGAAGCAGCCGGACGATCTGAAGCTGCCGAAGGTCGAGGGCCCGCCAGTGCGGTACGCGGTGGTCGGGCTCGGCCATTTGGCGCTGGACGAGGTGCTGCCGGCCTTTCGGCAGTGTCTGAAGTCGCGCGTGACGGCGTTGGTGTCGGGGCACCGGGATAAGGCCGAGGCCGTAGCCAGGGCGTACGACGTCGACCCGAAGAACATCTACGGCTACGACAATTACGACGCCCTGAAGGACAACAAGGACGTCGACGCGGTTTACGTGATCCTCCCGAACCACATGCACGCCGAGTACACGGTGCGGGCGTTCAAGGCGGGGAAGCACGTGCTGTGCGAGAAGCCGATGGCGGCGAGCGAGGCGGAATGCGAGCAGATGATCGAGGCGGGTAGGGCGGCGGGAAAGAAGTTGATGATCGCGTATCGGCTGAGGTACGAGCCGTTCAACCAGACGATGATCGAGCTGTCGCGGAAGCAGGCGTACGGCAAGATGCGGTTCATCGAGGCGGTGAACTACCAGAATACGTACGCGCCGAACATCCGGCTGGCGAACGCGACGGCGGGTGGGCCGCTGGAGGACGTGGGGGTCTACTGCATCAACGCGGCGCGGTACATCACGGGGGAGGAGCCGGTGGAGGTGCACGGGTACGCGCAGCAGCCGGCGGACGAGGCGCGGTTCCGCGAGGTGCCGGCGACGGTCGTGTGGAACATGCGGTTTCCGTCCGGCGTGCTGGCGAACTGCGCGTGCGGGTTCGGGGGGGAGGAGTCGCGGCGGTACCGGGTGCACGCGGAGAAGGGGTGGTACGAGCTGGAGAACGCGTTCGCGTACCGGGGGCAGCGGCTCCGCGTGAAGCAGGGGCCTGAGATGGCGGAGGTCAACATTCCGCCTGTGAACCACTTCGCGGCGGAGATTGATCACTTCAGCGAGTGCGTGCGGGCGGACAAGCGGGTGTGGACGCCGGGCGAGGACGGGCTGGCGGACGTGCGGGTGATCCGGGCGATCAAGGAGTCGATGAAGAGCGGGCGGAGTGAGAAGGTGATGACGCGCGTGGCGGGGGGGTAGGGGAGGAGCGGCGGAGCGGGGGAGCAAGGGAAGCATGGGGGCAGGGGAGCTGGGGAGCTGGGGAGGGGGAGATCGGAAGATGGGAGTGCGCGGGAGTTGATTGGCGCCTTTGGAAACCCCTTAGGGAAATGGACGACGGCTGCGAAGCGGGTAGGGGAACGGGGTTTGCCGCGGGGTGGGGCGCATTGTGCGTGCCGCGGGGGTACGCGTGGTCACGGAGGAACTTGCGATGCAAGCGGTTAACACGTTCGGGTGGTTCAAGGAGTTGCTGGCGGCGCGGTCGGGGCCGTGCGTTTCGGTGTACATGCCGACGCCGCGGTCGGCCCCGCCGGGGGACGAGACGATGAGCCGGTTTCGGAATCTGGTCGCGCGGGCGGAGGCCGAGCTGGGCCGGCTGTACGACGTGGAGCGCGTGCGGGCGATCGTGGGGAAGCTGGCGGAGGCCGGGGCGGACCAGAACTTGTGGGAGGGGCATCGGGAGGCGCTGGCGTTCTTCGTGTCGGAGGACCTGGTGCGGACGATCGAGGTGCGCAAGCCGGTGGAGGAGTTCGTGGGCGTGGCGGACAGCTTCCACGTCAAGCCGCTGATCCGGGCGCTGCAGTCGGGCGTGCGGTACCACGTGCTGTGCGTGGGGATGCGGACGGTGCGGCTATTCGAGGGGGACGAGACGGAGCTGCGCGGGGTGAAGCTGGACGAGAACGTGCCGCGCGCGGCGGGCGACCCGCTGGTCACGCAGGCGAACAGCACGAGCCCGGGCGTGAACCAGGTGGGGCAGCCGTCGGCCCCGACGGGGTCGGCGACGGTCGACCGGTACTTCCGGCTGCTCGACCAGGCGATCTGGGAGCGGTACTCGCGGCGCGAGCAGATCCCGGTGATCGTGTGCGCGGACGTGCAGTTCCTGTCGCACTTTTTGGCGCAGTCGAAGAACGACTACGTGGTGAAAGAGGGGATCGCGCTCAACCCGGACGCGGCGACGCCGGAGCGGCTGCGGGACGAGGCGATGAAGATCCTGGGGCCGCAGTGGCAGCGGCAGATCGAGCAGGTGAAGGACGCGTACCAGGCCGCGCGGGCGCGGCGGCTGGGGTCGGACGAGCTCGTGCAGGTGGCGGAGGCGGCGGCAGTCGGGCGGGTGGGGACGTTGTTGGTGGATTCGGACGCGAAGGTCCCGGCGATCTTGCACCGGCACAGCGGGCTGCTCGAGCCGGCGCCGCTGGACGACCCGCGGGCGGACGACGTGCTGGACGATCTGGCGGAAATGGTGCTGCAGAAGGACGGGCAGGTGTTCGTGATCCCGCACGAGCAGATGCCGACGGATCAGGGGGTGGCGGCGGTGTATCGGTATTGAGAGGAGAGAGGTCAGAGGTCAGAGGTGATGTGCGATGGGGATTGTGCGGTGGACGTGAGCGACCGCGAGGACGGGGTGGTCCTCGCGGTCGTTTGTTTGCGTGGTTCACCGGCGGCGGGCTCGGTGCGAAGCGCTAGCGGCGGATGGTGGGCAGTGCCCACCCTACGTCAGGCGGCGGTCTTGGTCTCGACGGACATGGTGATGCGGTTTCGGCCGGCGTCTTTGGCGCAGTAGAGGGCGGCGTCGGCCAGGGCGACGAGCTGGTCGCCGTGGGCGGGGCGGTTGGCGCGGAGGGAGCCGATGCCGATGGACATGGTGACGCCGGTCGGGCGGTTGAGGAGGCTTGCGCCGGAGGTGACGAACTCCTCGCGGATGCGCTGGGCGACGGCCTGGGCCTCTTCGCCGGACGCGTGGGGGAGGAGGAGGACGAACTCGTCGCCGCCGTAGCGGGCGGCGACGTCCATGGCGCGCTTGTTGGCGGTGATGACCTTGCCGGCGAGGACGAGGAGCTGGTCGCCCATCTGGTGGCCGTGGGTGTCGTTGAACTTCTTGTAGCCGTCGAGGTCGATCATGACGCAGGACAGGTCCTTCTCGTACCGCATGGCCTCGGCGAAGGATTGTTCGAGGGCCTTGCCGAAGTGGCGGCGGTTGTAGAGGCCCGTGAGCGCGTCGGTGGCGGCCATCTCCTCGACCTTCTTGAGGGAGGCCTCGAGCTGGGCGTTCTTCTCCTTGACCTGGGCGAGGGCGAGCTCGACCTCGAGGCGGAGCTCCTCGTTCTCGCGCTTGATCTTGGCGACGGCGAGGTTCTTCTCGACGACGAGGGGGATGGTGAAGAGGTAGTCGCCCATCTTCACGATGTAGTCGGTCGCGCCCTTGCGGATGGCCTCGGCGGCGAGGTGGCAGGCGTTCTCGCCGGTGACGAGGATGACGGGGGTGTCGCAGCGGGAGCGGATCTGCTCGACGAGCTGCATGGAGGAGCTGTCGGGGAGGTTGTAGTCGGAGAGGATCAGGTCGAAGGCGCCCAGGTCCTTGGCGAGGGCGTCCTTGAGGCAGCCGACGCCGGCGCAGGTGCCGGGGCCGAAGTAGTCGTCCAGGGTCTCGCGGATCAGCTCGCGCTGGTCGGTGTCGTCTTCGATGATCAGGAGGCGGTGGCTCGTCATGTGTGGCGCTCTCGCACGGCGTCCCTCGCCCTGGTCGGGCGCCCGGGGCGCGCGTGCGTCGTTAGCTTGTCCCGGCCGGTCGGGCGTCTCGGGCACTCCCCGGGGGCCAGTCTCCCCGTAGGCGGAAACACCTGCGACGGGCGGGTCCTGAGACGTACGATCCAAGCATCGGCCGGGCAAACGGGGGGGTGAAGCAGATCGCGTGAGACTGATGACACATTGCGCGGGGCGAATCTGATCCGGGGTTATCGGGCGTCAGCGGCGGCACGCGTCGGCGGGCAGGTGGTGCGTGGGGTACTGGTGGATGGTGAGCCAGTAGTTGGTGGACGCGAGGACGGTGCGGAGGAACTGCTCGGCGTTGGCGGGCTTGATCGTGTAGGAGTTGGCGCCGTTGCGGGCGGCCTCCTGCATCTGCTGCTCGTCGGACACGCCGGTCATCATGACGACGGGGATGTCGCGGAGGGCGGGGTCGGACTTGATGGTGCGGAGGACGGCCTGGCCGTCCATGTTGGGCATCTCGATGTCGAGGTAGATCAGGCCCGGGCGCGGGGCGTCGGCGAACGGGGTGCGGCGGTAGAGGAAGTCGAGGGCCTCGCGGCCGTTGCGGCACTCGTGGACGGCGTTGGCGACCTTGCACTCGGCGATCGCGTCCTTGACGAGCAGGCGGCAGTCCTCGTCGTCGTCGACGAGGAGGATGGTGATCGGCTCGTCGTTGCAGGTGATGAGGACCTGGTCCTTCAAGCGGGTTTTGTCGAACGTCAGGGGATCGGGCATGATGTGGTACTCCTTTAGGGCTAAGCCGCGAGCGGGGCGGGGCGGGGCGGGGCGCCCGAGCCGCGGGCGACGTAGCGCCCGTTGATCGTGAACCGGAACGTGGACCCTTTGCCGAGTTCGCTCTCGACCCAGATCGAACCGTTGTAGGTTTCGATGATGCTCTTGACGCTCGACAGGCCGACGCCCTTGCCGGCGACGTTCTGGGCGGCGGGGTTCTTGCCGCGGCGGAAGACGACGAACACGCGGCCGACGTCCTCGGGGTCGATGCCGATGCCGGTGTCGCGGACGTAGAACTCGGCCTCCTCGGTGCGGACGCTGCACCCGACGTGGATGCGGCGGTCGGGGCCGTCGCCCATGTACTTGATCGCGTTGTCGACCAGGTTCTGGAAGACCTGCCGCATGCGGGCCTTCTCGCACGTGAGCACGGGCAGGGGGGTGTCGAAGACGAGCTCGATGCCGCGGGTCTTGAGGTCGGCCTCGAACAGGCCGGCCAGGTCGCGGACGAGCGGGTCGAGGTCGACGGCTTCCATCTTCAGGCGGCGCGTCTTGATGCGGGAGAGCTCGAGGAGCTCGCCGATCAGGTCGGTCTGGTGCTTGACGTTCTTCTGGATGCGCTCGAGGCGGCCGACGATGTCGGCGTCGAACTTGTCGCGGTGCTTCATCAGGAGCATGGCGGTCATGCCGTCGATGTTCCGCAGGGGGGCGTTGAGGTCGTGGGAGACGGCGCGGATGAAGTCTTCCTTTTCGGAGATCTCGGAACTCAGGCGCTTGTTGGCGACCTCGAGCTGGGCGGTGCGCTCGGTGACCTTCTGTTCGAGGCCCTCGTTGGCCTGGGCGAGCTTGACGTTGGCCTCGGCGAGGGACTGGTTGGCGTCGTTGAGGTCGTCCTGCTGGCGGCGGACCTTGGCGACCATCTCGTCGAAGGAGCGGGCGAGCTCGCCGATCAGGTCGGGGCGGTGGACGGCGACGGCGGTGTGCATGTCGCCGGCGGAGATGCGCTTGGTCGCGGCGACCAGTTCGCGGATCGGGAGGAAGATGCGGTGGATCAGGGCGTAGGCGAACGGGAGGCTGACCAGGCCGATGACGGTGCCGAGGGCGACGATGTAGAAGTTGATGCGGCGGACGTGGGCCTGCTCGCCTGCTTGGGAGATGCCGACCGAGACGTACCCGAGGAGGCGGGTGGAGGCGTCGGGCGCGCCGGGCGTGAGGCCCGAGCCGTTGGCGGGGGCGGCGGGGTGGGCCATCGCGGGCGAGGCGACGTTAAGCACCGGGGCGGTGACGACCGAGTAGTTGCCCAGGACGGGGCGGGATTCCTGGTAGACGCGCATCAGGGCGGACGTGCGGTCCTTGAGGAAGGGGAGGTGGTCCCAGCCGAAGTCGGGGTCGCGGCTCGACAGGGTGAGCGGGCGGCCGTTCTTGTCCATGAACGCGACGAACAGGATGTTCCGGCTCTTGAGCAGGTCCTGGGAGATCTGGCGGAGCTCGCCGACCTCGCCGGCCTCGAGGGACGGCTTGGACGCGAGCGCGAGGGCGAAGGAGATCTGGCGGGCCTGCTCGCCCATGATGTCCTCGAGCCGGAGCCTGCTCTGGTAGGCGAAGAGCCAGCAGCTGGCGGCGAGGCCGACGAACATGACGAAGCCGAAGGCGAAGATCAGCTTGCCCTGGATGCCGAGGCGCTGGAACACGCCGGGGCGCGCGGCGGGCGTCGCGGGGGTGGCGTCCGAGGACGTGGGGAGTTGTTCGCGCGTCGGTGGCATTTCGGGACGGAGGAGGGTCCTCCGTCGATTCCATCGACGCGCGGCGGGGGTGAGTTAAGATGTGACGGTGGGGGAAGCGGCGAAGATGCTATAAACCCTTAGAAGGTGTGGTGCGGCGCGCGGTTATTGGACGCGCGGGGCGCGGACGGTGCGGTCGCGGCGGCGGTGAGGACGCGCGGCCCGTCCAATGACGTCTTGGCCGTCATCCCTCGGAGTACCTCGGGATGACAATGGGGACGTCGCGCCGCGGATCGCGCGGTTCGAGCCCCGCGGATTGCGCGATGGGAGCGCCGCGGGTCACGCGACATCGTCCGGGGCGGGTTACTTCCCCTCGTTCCAGTAGATCTTGACGTTCTTGGTGGCGCGGCCGACGGCGACGATGTCGGGTCTGTTGTCGCCGTTGAGGTCGGCGACGGCGAGGTCTTCGCAGGCCATGTCGCCGTCGTCGAGGACGACGCGCTCCCACTTGTTGCCGGCGCCGAGGTGGTAGGCGGTGACGCCGAACTTTTTGGGCGGGGCGCCGGCGACGCCGGCGAGGGGGTCTCGGAAGCCCATGACGATCTCGTCGGTGCCGTCGCCGTCGAGGTCGGCGGTGCCGAGGGCGTGGCCGGACTTGAGCTGGTCGTCGATGACGGTGCGGGCGAACTTGGTGGCGCCGCCCTCGGCGGGGGTGTAGACGACGACCTGGTGGCCGTGGAACGGCTCGATCGAGGCGATGAACGTGTGGGCGATGCCGGTGGGGGCTGCGCCGGGCTTGTCGGCGACCTGTCCGACGCGGACCTCGCTGGAGCCGCGGCTCTTGGTGGGGTTGTCCTGGTTGCCCTCGCCGAGCTGCGCGCCGAGCCACTTGCCGTCGCCCATGCGGGTGTAGTGGAAGACGCCCTCGTAGCTGGCGGTGAGGAGGCCGACGGTGTTCTTGCGGAACAGGTCGACGGGCAGGAAGTTGTGCATGACGTGCTTGGTGTCGTCGATCGGGTGGTACTCCCACTTACCGCCGGCGGGGTCGGCGGGGATCTTGTAGTAGCCGAACTTGGGGCCGGCCTCGGCGAAGTTCTTGGCGGCGGTGGCGCCGAGGCCGTGGAGGGGGGCGACGATGAGCTCGGGCTTTTTATCGCCGTCGAGGTCGGCGAAGCGGATGCGGTGGAGGGTGGGGGCGTCGTAGGGGAGCTCGTTGAGGGTCCACTCGTCGTCGAGGGTCTTGCCGCGCTTGAGCCAGTAGAGGGCGGCGGGCTCGGTCATCTTCATCCAGTTGCCGCCGAGGGCGATCTCGACGAAGCCGTCGCCGTCGATGTCGGCGGCGGCGACGCAGACGTTGTCGAGCTTGGTCTTGGCCCCGACGATTGTGCGCAGCTTCCACGTCGGGTTTTCGAACCAGACGACGCGGTCCTTGTCGACGACGAGCACATCCGGCTTGGCGTCGTTGTTGATGTCGACGACGACGACGCCGTAGCCGATCTTGAGGGTCTTATCGATTTCTTCGGCGCGGAATTTGGGGGCGGCGGCGGCGGCGGGGAGGGTGAGGAGGAGGGCGGCGAGGGCGAGGTAGCGCATGGGCGGGGCTCCGGTAGGTTGGGGGTGATCGTACCCTCGCGCGCGGCGGTGTCGATGCGCGCGTGTTACGACGTCCCAAGCCGCGGAGCGGCGGCAGCCAATAGCCCACGGCGTGAGCCGTGGGTCCGCGGATGGCCGCGGTACCTCCCGAGCGTATTCGACAAGCCCCGGAGTGGCGGAAGCGGCGCCGGCTTGCCACCACGCTGTCGCCCCTACCGGGGCTCTGCGAATCCGCGTGCGCAAAAACCCATGGCTTACGCCATGGGCTATTGGCTGTCGCCGCTCCGCGGCTGATCGCTCGCCGCGCCAAGGATGGTACCGCCAGGGCTCGCACCTGGGGTGCGAATCCGACTCCGCTGGAGTTGGCGTGGGGCTGTTATTTCGCATTCCCGAACTGCCACATCAGGAACGCCCACCCATCCGCTTGCGCTGCGTGTCGCTGGCGCTTGGTGGAGCCGATCCCGTGACCGCCGTCGTACTCGACGCGGAATAACACCGGCCGACCGCTTGCCGTCGCCGCTTGCAACCGCGCGGTCATCTTGGCGCTCATCCAGGGTTCGACGCGGGGGTCGTTGATGCCGTGGGTGAGGAGGACGGCGGGGTATTTGACGCCGTCGGTGACGTGGTGGAGGGCGCTCATCTCGAGCAGGGCCTTGAAGCCGGCGGGGGTTTTGACGGTGCCGAACTCGGCGATGTTGGGGACGCCGTTGGTCGTGGTCTCCATGCGGATCATGTCGGTGCAGCCGACCTGGATGATGGCGGCGCGGAAGAGGTCGGGGCGGGTGGTGATGGCACGGCCGATGAGGATGCCGCCGGCGCTCCCGCCGGAGCCGGCGAGTTTCTCGGGGGAGGTGTATTTGTGGTCGACCAGGTACTGGGCGCAGGCGACGAAGTCTTTCCAGGTGTTGGGCTTGGTGGCCATGCGGCCGGCGTGGTGCCATTCTTTGCCGAACTCGCCCCCGCCGCGGACGTGGGCCCAGGCGAGGACGCCGCCGCGTTCGAGCCAGGCGGCGTAGGTTGCGCGGAAGGCCGGGCTGGTGACCATGCCGTAGCCGCCGTAGCCGGTGACGAGGGTGGGGGCGGAGCCGTCGCGCTTGAGGCCCCTTTTGTAGAGGATGGAGAGGGGCACTTTGACGCCGTCGTGGCTGGGGACGAGGAGTTCTTCGGAGGTCCAGCCGTCGGGGTCGTCGAATGCGCCGCGGGGGCGGAGCTTGGTGTCGGTCAGGGTGCCGGTCGCGGGGTCGAGGGCGTAGATGCGTCCGGCGCGGGTCCAGGATTCGGTGGAGACGAACGTCCCGGCGAGGTCGGCGACCGCGCCGACCGCGAACGCCGACGAATTGCCTTCGGGGAGCGGCACGTCCGCGGGCCTCGCGCCGTCATCGAACGGCACGCGGATCACGCGGGCGGGCCCGCCGTCGAGCGCGTTGACGTAGAGCGCGTCCCGCGCGACCGACAGGGATCGGAGGACGCGCTGGCCCGGCGCGATCACCTCCGGGGCGGTCGTGAGGCTCGGGGCGGTCAATGCGACGCGCAGGACGCGCCCGCGCGGGGCGTTTCGCATGGCGAGGAGGAAGATCTCGTCGCCGCGGACGGCGAAGTCGTGCACCTCGTCCGCGGGGCCGCACACTTTCGTCCAGGGGATCGGTTCGGCTTTGGCGAGCGCGGCGCGCGGGGCGGCGTAGAGGGTGAGCTCGTTGGTGTCGCCGTGCTTGACCTTGCCGATGATCCAGTCGGAGGCGAGGGGGCAGACGACGCTGGGGAAGTCGGTGTCGCCGATGTCGACGCCGGGCATGCGCGGGCCGACGACGCCGCCGGGGCCCTCGGCCGACTCCATCGCGAAGATGCGGCGGTCGTGGCCGGCGGGCTCGCCGATTTTGTGGAAGTACGCGGCCGTGCGCTTGTAGCCTTCGGTGTCCGGCGCGTCCTTGGGGAGGTCGCGCTTTCGGCTGTAGGCGAAGCCGGACGAGTCGGGGAGCCAACTGGGCCAGGTGTAGTCGTGCTCGACGAGCTTGATCCGCAGGCCGGTCTCGGTGGCGGAGGCGACGTCGAGGAGGCGGAGCTCGGTCTGCTCGCTGCCGGCGGCGGCGACGCCGAAGGCGATGTACTTCAGGTCCGGCGACGGGGCGGCGAACGAGAGGGACAGGTGGCCCTTCGCCTTGGCGTCGGACGTGAGCTTTTCGGGATCGACGAGCAGGCGCTCGGTGCCGGCGGCATCGCGGAGGTAGAGTTTCTCGAGGTTCTCGGTGGCGAGCGTCTTGTAGTAGAGGACGCGGCCGTCGGCCCAGCGGCGGAGGACGTGGATGCGGTAAGGTGCGCCGGCGTCGAGCTCGGCGATGCGGGCGAGGAGGGCGTCGCGGCCGGGGATGGCTTCGAGGGTGCGCCGGGCGTAGTCGGCCTGGGCTTTGACCCACGCGGCGACGTCGGGGTCGGTCATCTTCTCCATGTAGCGGTACGGGTCGGTGACCTTGGTGCCGTCGTGGTCGTCGACGACGGGGCGGACGGGGGCGACGGGGGGCTTGTCGGCGTCGAGGGCGCGGGCGAGGGTGGAGGAGAGTATCAGGAAGGCGAGGGCGATCGCGGCGGTCTGCATAGTCAGCGTTATACCCGCAGACGCGATCGGGCAGCGGGCGCGGTCGCGTGCACAACCCACGGAACAAGTTCCGTGGGCTTTCGGGCACGTGCTCTAAATCCTTCGGTCAGGAGTTCGGGATTGCCTTTAGCATCGCGTCGACGACGGCGCGCTTCGCCGCGTCGAGGGCGCCGTCGATCTTGAGGCCGGCGGCGCGGGCGTGGCCGCCGCCGCCGAACTGTTCGGCGAAGCGGGCGACGTCGATCTTGCCCTTGCTGCGGAGGCTGACGCGGACCGGGCCGAAGTCGCGGGGCTCGGTGATGAGGATCGCGGCCTCGACGGTGGCGATCTGGAGGGGGACGTTGACGACGTTCTCGGTGTCGGGGACTTGGGCGCCGGTTTCCTCGAAGTCGCGCTTGGAGACGGTCATGACGGCGAGGCGGCCGCCGGCGAGGAGCTCGAGCGACTGCATGGCGCGGGTCTGGAGGACGACGCGCTCCTTGCGCTCGTTCTGGTAGACGAGCTGGTAGAGGCGGTCGGTGTCGACGCCGGCCTCGATGAGGCGGGCGGCGAGGCGGAGGGTGTACGGGCGGGTGTTGGAGAACTGGAACCAGCCGGTGTCGCTGGCGATGGCGAGGAAGAGGAGGGAGGCGATGCCGGGGGTGACGGAGACGCCGTCCCACTGGTCGAGGAGCTCGGCGACGATCTCGCCGGCGGCGGCGGCCTCGGTAACGACCAGTTTCGTGTCGGCCCAGTCTTCCTGGGTGAGGTGGTGGTCGACGACGATTTTTTTGCCGGGGAACGCGGCGACGCGCTCCTTGAGGCCGGGGAGCTGAGACCAGGTGCCGGTGTCGACGATGAGGAGGGCGTCGTAGGCGCTCAGGTCGAGGCCGGCGGGCCAACCCTTCTCGGCGTCGAAGTGCTCGATGCCCTGTTCGTGGAAGATGAAGGCGTACTTGGTCGGGAGGTGACTGAGGAGGAGGACCTGGGCGTCGATGCCCTTTTGGCGGAGGGCGAGGGTCATGGCGCCGGAGGAGCCGAGGGCGTCGCCGTCGGGGCGGACGTGGGTGGTGACGAGCACGCGGCGGCGCCCGGCGAGCGCGTCGAGGACGGTCTGATAGCAATCCCGTTCGGCCATAGGGCGGGCATCTTAGGGTCGGGGGGCGGGGCGGACAATTGCGGTGCGAGCGACGGGCCGGTTTCGGCGACATGGTTAATTGTTGCGTCCGCTGGGAAACTCATCTTTCTCTCATGGCGGGCGCGATAACCTTTGGGCGTCGCGCTGCAATTCTCCGGGTTCGGCCGCCGCGGCCGCGCCCGCGACGACAATCCATCCGTTCGTCCTCCCCGGACGAACAATCCCACGGGCAGCCCGCCACCCACCGGGCTGCCCTTTTTCTTTGACCGGGTGGGGGGGATACTGGCCACTCGGTCGCGGCCGCTCGCCCGGCACCCGATCGCAGAAATCCACCGCAACTCTTGCCGCCGTCGCGCGTGCAATGAACAGAAAGACACGTTCCGGGATGGCCACCCCAACCACGGAGGAATTGTTCGAGCGCGCGGTTCGCACGCACTCGCGGCGGCTGTTGGCCATTGCCCGGGCGATCGTCGGGAACCGGGCGAGCCCGGAGGACGTGCTGCAGCAGGCGATCGTCAACTTGTTTCAGCACCGGGCCCGGTACGACTGGAATGAGCCGGGGGGGTTGATGCGGCGGTCGGTGGTGAACGAGGCGTTGCGGATCCTGCGGCAGCCGCGGATGACGCTGGTGCCGGACGAGCACCCGGACCCGGGACGCGGCGGCGGCGACCACGGGGTCGGGCCGGTCGGGGGGATGATCGACCGGGAGACGGTCGAGCAGGTGCGGCGGGCGATCGATCAACTGCCCGAGCACTTCCGGGCGGCGCTGGTGTTGTGCGAGTACGAGCAAATGAGCTACGTGGACATCGCCGAGGTGCTGAACGTGACGGTGGCGCAGGTGAAGACGTGGCTGCACCGCGGGCGGCGGCAGTTGGCCGAGCGGTTGAAGGGGTACATGGACGAGCGCGCGGAGAAGCGTGCGGCGGAATGAGGGCTTGAGGCGCGCGGAGACGAAACGACATGCCGGTAACCGACCACGATCTGGAACAACTCGAGCTTTACCTGGACGACGGGCTGTCGTCGGTGGAGTCGGAGGCGGTGCGCGTTCGGCTGGCGGGGGACGCGGAGTTCCGCGGTGCGCTGGAGCATGCCCGGGCGGAACGCGCGGGGCGGCAGTCGTACTTTGCTGCGATCGAGCCGTCGGATGCGGAGACGGCGGGGCTGGTGGCGCGGTTGACGGCGGCGATCGAGGAGCCGGCGGTGGTGGCGGGGCGGGTCGGGGTCGCGCGGCGGGGCCGTTGGGTGGGGGCGGTGCGGTACGTTGCCGCGGCGGCGGCGTGCGTGGTCGTGGGGTTGCTGCTTCGGCCGTTGATCGACGCGAACTCGGGTACGACTTCGAGCGTTGCGCGGGACGGGAAGACGGCCGACGTGCGGCCGGTGGCGGTGTACGAGGTGACGCTTCGGGATGCGGACGGGAAGGTGATCGCGGTGCAGCGGTTTGACTCGCCGGATCAGGCGCAGGAGTTCGCGGCGGACTTTGCGCGGTGGCAGGGAAGGAACGAGCGGCTGGCGAGCGGGAAGTTTGTGGTGACGGCGGATCGGTTCTGACGATTGCGCAGGCCCCACTGAAGTGGGCCAGCCGGTACTGACATAGCGATTGAAAAACTAACGTGTCCCGCGCCCGACCCCATCTCTTCTTCCGCACGACGCTGATGACCGGCGTGGTCTGCGTCGGCGCGCTCTCGATCGGCAACGCCGCGGACAAACCCGCGGCCAAGCCGGGCGGGGCGCGGCCGCTGCTCGAGCAACTGAATTCCGAGACGCAGTCGTTGTACCGGGAGGTGCAGGCGGGGGTTTGCCGGGTTCAGTTGCCGCCGCCAAAATGGGCGGGGGCGCCGCTGGCGGAGCAGGACAACCCGGTGCACAAGTGGGGCCAGCGGCTCGACCCGGCGGTGAAGGACGCGCTGGAGGCGGAGCAGAAGGAGGCGGCGAAGGGGCAATATCGCAAGATCACGGCGTCGGTGCAGTCGAAGGAGAAGGCGGACGCGGCGGCGACGCGGCCCGCGGCGACGCGGCCCGCGGCGACGCAGGGGCAGGCGCCGGTGCAGGCGGCGACGGGGGCGTGGACGCTTTCGACCGGCCCGGACGACGTACTGGTGTTCAAGCCGAACGGGAGCACGGCGGGGGCGCTGCGGATCGACGCGGGCGGGTCGATCGCGCCCGACGGGTCGATCGTCGGGCACGGCGGGCGGGTGAACGTGAGCGTCGTGCCGGCGGGGTCGTTCGCGCCCAACAACATGGCGCTGGTGCTGGACGCGCAGGGGCATTTGCTGGTGCCGATCTGCGTGGAGCGGGAGCAGTTCGGCGGGGAGCCGGTGCGGGTGATGGTGGGGCCGGGGCAGATGGCGTCGGCGGCGTTCGTGGGGTCGGACCGGCAGTGCAACATCACGGTGCTGAAGCTCGACAAGCCGCTGGGCGCGCCGGTGAAGGTGGCGGCGGACGGGCGGCCGACCGAGGGGGCGCTGACGATGTTCCTGGCGCCGAACAGCGGCGCGGGTCGGCTGGTGATCTGGACGAACGAGATCCGGGATTGGGGCGTGGTCGTGTCTATGGAGGGGGGCGTGTACGGGTTCACGCGGCAGGGTCAGTTTTTGAGCCTGGCGGGGTGCAGGCCGGCGGTGGATCAGATCCTCAAGACGGGGGCGGTACGGCGGGCCAAGCTGGGCGTGGGGATCGCGGAAGTGTCGCAGGGGGATGCGCTGCGCGAGAACGCGCCGGCGCTCGGGACGATGCCGGCGGTTCGGGTGACGGAACTCGCGCCGAACTCGCCGGCGGCGCGGGCGGGGCTGCGGGTGGGGGATTTGATTTTGTCGTTGAACGACCAGGCGACGGGGGACCCGTCGGGGTTCGCGGCGGCGCTGGCGGACCCGGCGCCGAGGCTCGCGGTTCGGCTTCTGCGCGGGGCGGACGAGCGGACGCTGACGGTGGAAGTACCGGCGGTGGAGGGGAAGTGAGGGCGCGTTCGTCGTCCTTTGGGAATTGGGGGCAGGGCGCGAACGTGCACCTTCGGTGCGACCGCTAAGTACGGCCTCCACGCTCGAGGGGTGGGCGCGCGAGCGGGGCCCATCGGGTGGCACGCAATATCCGTACGGATACACTGAGGGGCGTCGCGGCGCGCGTGGGTGTGCGCCGGTGAAGTCGGCCCCGTACGTGCGTCCGTCATGCCGTTGAACGTCCGATCCATTTTGATCAGGGGAGCGATCGCTGCCGCTTTGCTCGGCGCGGGCGCCTGTAACGAGACGGCCCCGCGCGCCAATCGCCCCGAGGCGCCTGCGCCGGTGCCGCCGCCGCTGACGGATTTGCCCATTGGGGTCCAGATGACCCGGCGGGAGCCGCGGCTGGCGGGGGTGCCGTTCCGGGTGCTGCTGGACTTCGAGAAGACGGTGGACGAGGCGTTCGTGCTGCGGCCGGCGTGGGCCGGGCCGATGTATCCGCAGCCCGAACCTGCGCGGCGCCCGGCGCGGTGGTACTCGGGGGAGGCGGCGCCGGCGATGCTCGAGATGGGTTTCGCGCACACGGGCAAGGCGAGTCTTGCGCTGCGACGCGATCGGGCGGCTGTTGCGGTCAAGCTTTCGTCGCTCGAGCCGGAGGCGCTGGCGGGCAAGTGGACGATGGCGGGGGCGTACTTTTTCTCCGAGCGGCCGGCGACGGTGACGGTGGGGCTGGCGTCGCAGCACGCGGGCGGGGACGCGCCGCTGCTGGAGCGCACCGTGACGCTGGCGGCGGGGCAGTGGACGCCGGTGTTGCTCGACCTGACGACTCTCGCGCCGGCGGGCTCGCCAAGTGGCAGCCAGGCGAACGCGCCGAGTTTGCTGAGCGCGGGTCGCGCGGCGGACCTGCTCGTGGTGCGGGCGAAGTCGGCGGAGCCGACGGTGGTCTTTTGTGACGACGTGATCGTGATCAACAACGACGTGACGTGGGCCGAGGTCGCGGCCGAGCCGTCGTCGACGGAGCCGGCCGCCGCGGGACCCGCGCGGTCGTCCTGGGTGGTTCGCCGGCGCGGGTTCGAGACGGTGGTCGACCGGCCGCAGCGGTTCCGGTTGTCGCTGAAGACGCCGGAGTCGGGGGCGGCGGAGGGGTGGGTGTGCCGGGAGGCGGGGCCGATGCGTGCGCGGTTTTTGTCGACGGCGGGGAAGACGTGGACGATCTACCCGGACGGGCGGAGCGTGCGGGACGGGCAGCTCGATCTGCTGTTCAAGTCGGCGGACCCGGCGTTGCGGCAGGCACTGGCGGCGCAGCACGAGAGCCCGGGGGAGATGACGGTGGACGAGGAGATGGGGCGGGTGTTTCGCGAGTCGGAAGGCGACCGGAACAACTCGGGGTACGACGCGGCGCGGGCCGCGTATCAGCTCGCGAGCGCCAACCGCACGCGGTTCGTGTTTTCGATCGCCCCGCGCACGAAGCAGATCGTTCAGCCGGTGTTCGAGGTCTCGGGGCTGGAGAAGGGCGCGGCGCTGATCGTCGTCGAGGGGCAGCTGATCGAGCGGTACGCCTGGCTGCCGGACGGGCGGCTGATCTTCGAGCTGCCGCGGGCGGTGACGCGGGCGACGACGGTGAACGTGTCGGTCAAGTAGGGCGCGGCGCGTCCCGATCGTTCCACCGCGCATCGACCCGGGGCGGCGCTTCGGGCGGAGCCCGTGCACTGTGCCCCGGCTTGTTCGGAACCCGCGTGTGCCGGGCGCTTTTACAACTGCCACTCGAGAAGTCGCGCGGCGCCTTCGAGGAGCTTTTCGCCCAGCGGGCGGCTCTCCCATTCCTCGTACGTGACCCGGCGGGACTTGGCGAGGTCGGCGTCGAACAGTCGTTCCTGCTCGGCGGCGAACTTTGGGTCGAGCACGTTCAGGTTGGCCTCGTCGTTGAGGCGGAACGACCGGTTGTCCATGTTGGCGGAGCCGGTGGAGACCCAGAGGCCGTCGACGATCAGCGTCTTGCAGTGGTACATGGTCGGCTGGTACTCGTGGATCTCGACGCCGGCCTTGAGGAGCTCGCCCCACTTGGCGCGGGAGGCTCGGCGGACGACCGGGAGGTCGGTGATCTTGCCGACGGTGAGCACGCGGACGCGGACGCCGCGCTTGCGGGCCTCGAGCAGTGCGCGGATCGTGGTTGCGTCGGGGACGAAGTAGGAGTGGGCGAGGCGGACGTCGCGCTCGGCGGCGGTGAGCGAGAGCAGGAACATCAGGAGCATGGACTCGCTGCCGCCGCGCACGGAGCTGGCGAACACCTGGGCCCAGTGGTCGCCGGCCGGGGCGAGCTTGGGGAAGTAGTCGTCGCCGTGGAGGACCTGGCCGGTCTCCTGCACCCAGTTGTCGGCGAAGGCGGCCTGGAGCTGTGCGACGGCGGGGCCCTCGATGCGGAACTGGGTGTCGCGCCAGTGGTGGGGCGAGTCGGCGTCGCCCCGCCACTCGTCGGCGATGCCCGCGCCGCCGGTGAAGCCGATCCGGCCGTCGACGATCAGCAGCTTGCGGTGGGTGCGGTGGTCGACGGCCAGCAGGGCGCCCGGGTCGAACCATTTCGGCGGGTTGTACCGGCGGAAGTGGACGCCGGCGGCCTTCATGCGGTCGACGTCCTTGGCGTTGAACTTCAGGCTGCCGAGGGCGTCGATCAGGACGTGGCACTTCACGCCGGCGCGGGCTCGGTCGACGAGGGCGTCGGTGAACTCGGCCCCGATCGTGTCGGACCAGTAGATGTACGTCTCGAGGTTGACCGACCGTTTGGCGGCGCGGATCGCGTCGAGCATGGCGGGGAAGAAGCGGTCGCCGTTGACGAGCGTGTCGACCTTGTTGCCCGGGAGCAGGGCGGGGCCGAGGAGGCTGCCCATGGTGAGGGGGAACTGCGGGTCGTGGACGCCGTACTCGTGGCGGAGTTGGTAGTGCAGTACGTTCCCGGTGCCGGTGCAGCCGCCCAGTGGGGCGAGGGCGAAAAGTGCGAGCGCGACGGTAGTGATCCTCATTACATGCCTCCGGCGAGAGCGTAGCAGGCCTATGGCTGAGGCTGATACGCACAATACGGTGGCAACCGCCGAACCCTAAAATATACCTAATAATTTGCTCGTTTTAGGGGGATGGACGATCTATACTGGCTTTCCCCGTTGATCGGACTTGTTGGCACTTTTCTCGCTGCGCGACCCGCCCGCTGAAGCGGGCTCGCCGAAGAACGGACCCATGATTCTTTCGCTTACCGGCACGCTGGTTCAGGTTTCCGAGTCGCCTGCGGCCGCGCACCTACGGGTGGGGCCGATGACGTACGAGTTGCTGGTGCCGGCGGCGGACGTGGAGGGGCTGGCGGCGCAGGCGGGCGGCGAGATCACGTTTCACACGATCTTTTATCTCGAGGGGACGGCCGGGGGTGGGAATTTGGACCCGAAGCTGATCGGGTTCACCTCGGCCGAGGCTAAGAAGTTCTTCAATCTGTTCACGACGGTGAAGGGGATTGGGCCCAAGACGGCGCTGCGGGCGTTGTCGGTGCCGGTGGGCCAGATCGCGCAGGCGATCGAGTCGAAGGACACGAGGGCGCTGACGCAGCTCGACGGGATCGGGAAGCGCACGGCCGAGCTGATCGTGGCGGAACTGTCGGGCAAGGCGCGGGCGTTCGCGACGGCGCAGGTGGGGGCGGAGGTGGCGGCGTACTCGGCGAAGGGCGTGAAGCTGAGCCAGCACGAGGAGGACGCGCTGGTCGCGATGACGACGCTGGGCGAGCGGCGGCCGGACGCGGAGCGGCTGCTGGACCGGGTGAAGCAGCTCAAGCCGGAGACGAGGACGACGGATGCGCTGTTGACGGAGATGTTGCGGTTGCGGGCTTCGGGGAAGTGACCGCGCGCCTGGCGTCTCACGTGTGGTCGCGCGTGCGGTGGGCGGTGCCCACCCTACGCGGCGTTACTTGATGCCGATCAGGAGCCAGACGACGTTGTTGGGGGAGTCTTTGCCTTCCCAATGGAGGTAGATCTCGCGGTGTTCGCCGGTGGGCTCAAGCTTGCGGGCGGAGAGGTCGCTCATGACCTTTCCGTAGGCGGCGCCCATGCCGGCGACGGGGCCCTGGAAGACGACGGCGAGGCACTTGAAGGCGTCGGCCTTGCGGACCTTGAGGTCGCCGACGGGCTGCTGGGTGTCGGCGACGATCCAGCCGATCTCGAGGTCGAACGGGTCGTTCGGCCCCTTGACCTGCTGGACGCCACGGTAGACGAACATGGCAGAGCCGGCGGGGGTGATCTGCTTGTCGTTCACGCCCTTCTCGACGGCGGCGAGGGTCTTCTCGATGGGGCCGACCATGTCGGCGAAGGTGGTGCGCGTGGGGGCGTGGAGGAACGTGGCGGCGGGGAAGGTCATGACGCGGGTGTCGCCGACGGAGACGTCGGCGGGCTTGTCGGGGGCGGGGGGCTTGGGCGGGTCGGCGGCGTCGGCGCGGAGGGTCAGCAGGCCGAGCGACAGTGCGACGATCAGCGCGGCGGGGTTCATGCGGTGGCTCCTTGGGAAGAGGTGAGCCGGGATGTTCGCGCGCGGGATGGTTGGACGCAAGATCTGGTGGTGGGGACGGCTCCGTCCGAGCCGATTCGCGGGCGGCGCTCATCGGACGTGCCGCAAAGGACGCAAAGGCGAAGGGCACGGAGACGCAGGTGAAAGCGTTGTTTACTGAGGCCGGGTAAAGAACGCGCGTCGGAGCGTGCGTGCACACCCACGGAACAAGTTCCGTGGGCTTTCGGGCGCGCGTTTTTTATCCCATGGTCGGTAGCCGTGTGGCGCGACGTTCCGGATCATTGAAAAACGCTCTCTTCTTTGCGCCTTTGCGTCTTTGCGGCATACTCGAGAAGCGCGCTCCGTCAAACGAAGAACGCGGAAGGCATCCCTGCCTGCCGCGTGCCCTCGTTCGCTGATCGGTTCATGGTCACCGGAGGTGACCATGCCGCGCTAGGCGGCTTCGCCGTTGTAGATGCGGGGCTCGGGGACGTTCTCGAGCTTGATCTCGCGGGGGAGGACCTTGCGGTAGCCGAGTTGGCGCATCACCTCGAGGACCTCGGTCCACGTCGGGTAGAGCTTCTTGTTGACCTTCTTGTAGGTCTGGATGGCCATGACGAACTCGAACTGTTCGCCGGTCATCTCGCCCTCTTCGGCGCTCTTGCGCTCGTCGGAGCGGCGGCGGCCGGGGCCCCGGCGGCGTTCGAGGCCGGTGTCGACGCGGCGCTCGGTGCCGGAGCGGCGCTCGGGGCCGGCGTAGCCGGTGTCCTCGGCGGAGGCTTGGCGGCGCTCGAGGCCGGAGCGGCGGTCGACGGCGCTCTTGCGACGGTCGGGACCGCGGCCGGGCTCGTGGGCTGGTGTCGTTTCAGTGGCGGCGGGAGTCGCGGGCGGTGCCGACTCCTTCTTCGGTCCGCACCCGCACCCCCGCGGCGCACACGACGTGGACGCGCCCGCCGGGGTGGCAGGGGTAATTGATCCGACCGACTTGGGGCTCTGGGTCACATCCGGCATAAAACGTAATACCTCCCCGATAGCATCGACCGGTTCATAGCGCCGCTGAAGTGGGGCGGCGCAGATGTTGGGGCGTCCGATAATCCGCGCCGCGGATGGAAGGTGCGCGGTCGGGTCGGTGCCCGCTCGCGCGAGCAAGGGCGGTTGAGTGAATCGGCGTTCACGTGCACCTTCGGTGCGACCGCTAAGTACGGCTTGGTACTTCGGGCGCGGGTTGCGTGGAGGTTGCGCGTTCGATCAGGCGCGCCGTTGCTCCCAGGCCGTCTTCGGCGGCGCACTTTTGTGCGATCGCGGTCGCGCGGTCTTTGACGCGCGGGTCGCCGAGGAGTCGGGCGAGGGCGGCGGCGGCGCGGTCGGGGGTGAACTTCTTCGGGAACAGCGTTTCGCCGACGCCGAGCTTGCGGACGCGGTAGGCGTTGTCGGGCTGGTCGTGGCTGAGGGGCATGACGAGTTGGGGGACGCCGGCGGCCAGGGCGGCGGCGACGGTGCCGATGCCGCCGTGGTGGGCGATGGCGGCGCAGCGGCCGAGCGTGCGGCTGAGGGGGGCGAAGGGGAAGTGGCGCACGCCGGGGGGCAGGTCGCGGGGGACCTGCTCGGCGTGGCGCGTGAGGAGCATGCCGCGGTGGCCGCCGATCGCGCAGGCGCGCGCGGCGGCGGCGAAATACTCGGCGGCGTGGACGTTGGCGCTGCCGGGGGTGAAGACGACGGGGGGTGGGCCGTCGGCGAGGAACGCGTCGACGTCGGGCGGGACCTGCTCGCCGGCGAACGCGTCGAAGAGCGGGAAACTCGTGAGCTTGAATTGTGGCGGGTAGTCGGGCTGGGCGGGCGCATACCACTCGGGCCAGAGGCCGATCGAGAGCAGGGGGCTGTGAATGTAGTCGACGAACGCCCGCTTCACCGGCGGCAGGCCGAGGCGCTGGCGCGGGGCGTTGACGACTGGGCCGGCGTGCTTGTCGAGCAGGAAGCGGTCGATCAGCCGCCAGACGGACCGCTTCGCCCACTTCGGCATGAAGGAATAGTTGATCGTGCCGGTCATCGTCGGCATCTGGTGAACGGTTCGGACGATCGACGGCTGGAGCTGCACGCTGACGACGGGCATGCCGGTCTTCTCGCCGATGGCGCGGGAGGCGAAGTCGAGCGTGTGCGCGACGACGGCGGTATCGGGGCCGCGGCGCGCCTCGACGGCGTCGAACACGCGGCGGTTCTGTTCGGCGACGAGGCGCATGACCGTCTCGAACCCGCGGCGCGGGTCCCAGATGCGCTCGTCGGCGATGACGTCTCGCCATTCCTGCTCGGTGCCGATCGAGACGAACTCGAGCCCGCACGCGCGGATGAGCGGGGCGAAGTGGTCGTTGGTGATGACGGCGACGCGGTGGCCTTTCGCTGCGAGGCGCGCGCCCAAACCGATGAAGGGGAAGTTGTCTCCCGCGGAACCGACGGGGGTGAGGAGGAAGTCCATGGGGTTTGGGCTCGGGGGCGCGCTTGTGTCGGTCCAACAACCCGCAGAGCAAGCTCCGTGGGCTTTCGGAAGGCGCTCGTGCTCGGCGCGTGGGTCCTACTGCGGGAGTTCTGCTTTCGGGTCGCGGGTCATCAGGTCCGTCAGCGCCTTGATGGCGTCGCGGCCCTCGAAGAGGACGGCGTGGACGGCCTGGGTGATCGGCATCTCGACCTTGTGGCGCTCGGCGAGGCGCATGACGGCCTTGGTGGTCGGGACGCCCTCGGCGACGCTGGGCATGGTGGCGAGGATCTCGTCGAGCTTGCGGCCCTTGCCGAGCTGTTCGCCGACCGTGCGGTTGCGGCCCTCGGGGCTGACGCAGGTGGTGATCAGGTCGCCCACGCCCGCGAGGCCGGCGAAGGTTTCCTCTCGCGCGCCCATCGCCACGCCTAGGCGCGTGATCTCGACCAACCCGCGGGTGACGAGGGCGGCCTTGGCGTTGTTGCCGGCGCCCAGGCCGTCGAGGATGCCGGCGGCGATCGCGATCACGTTCTTGGTGGCCCCGGCGAGCTCGACGCCGACCGAATCGGGGTTGGTGTAGACGCGGAACCACTGGGTCGAGAACGTCGCCTGGACCAATTTGGCAAGTTCCTCGTCGTCGGACGCCGCCACCGCGGTGGCCGGGAGGTAGCGGGCGATCTCGCCGGCGATGTTGGGGCCGGACAGGGCGCAGAGCGAGCGGCCTGTGGCGACGCCCGCGTTGAGCACGTCGCGGATGACCTGCGTCGGGCGCATGAGCGTGGTCGTCTCGATGCCTTTGGCGACGGAGACGATCGGCACGTCCGCGGGAAGGTGCGGCCGGAGGCGTTCGAAGACGGAGCGGACGTACTGCGTGGGGATGGCCGCGAGGATCAGGGTCGCCCCGTCGAAGCAGTCGGCGTCGTTGGCCGTGAGTCGCACCGCGTCCGGCAGTTTCACGCCGGGCAGGAGCTTGACGTTCTCGCGGAGCTGCACGAGGCGCTCGATCGAATCTTCGAAGGCGCCCCACATGGTGACGTGGTGCCCCCCGGTGGTCAGGAGGATCGAGCAGACCGTGGCCATCGCGCCGTCGCCGAGGATCGTGATTCGCTGTGGGGTTGGCATGCGGGGGGGATTGTACGGGACGGGGGCGGGAGGGCGATGCTCGGTCCGAGTCGTTTTCATGCGCGTGGGCGGCCCCGCGGCTCGGGCGGAGCCTCGCCCTCCCGGACGTCATGCCCCAATCAGGTCATGAGGGGTTTTCTCGGGGATCTCGCGTCGTGTGGTGTCGGTTGATCGTGCTGCCGTGTGGGCCGCACGGGCCGGAAACCCCCCAGACTACGGAACTCGCCATGACCACCACCCGCAATACCGCCACCAAGACCGCCGCCCCCGCCTCGATGCAGCAGCTCGAGCGCCGCGAACTCTTCGCCGGGGGGTACACGCTGATCGACCTGGGCGTGTCGACGGAGTACACGGGCAACATCGGGCACCAGATCAATAACGCGGGCGTGGTCGTGAACACGCACGGCGTCTACCTGCCGGGGAGCAAAGGGAAGTTCTCCTACCTCAAGCTGAACCCGGCGGGCGTGACGCACGCGTCGGCGACGGCGCTGAACAACGCGGGCGTGCTCGTCGGGCAGGCGTTCCACGTCGCGCCGCAGGACTCGAACGCGACGCTGTACTCGTACGCCAAGTCGGCCAAGGGGTACGCGGCGCTCGACCTGGGCAATGGCGGGAACCGCGGGAGCAACGCCAAGGCCATCAACGACCTCGGCCAAGTCGGCGGGACCCTGCTAACGGATGATTCGGGGTCGCACGCGTTCCTGGCCGGGGTCAAGCGCGGCAGGGTCGGCATCGTCGACCTGCAGAAGATGCTCCCGGCCAACGCCGGGTTCCAGTTCCGCGCCGTCGAGTCCATGAACAACAACGGGCAGCTGGTCGTCCGCGGCGGGCTGGCCGGCACGAGCGTGAACGGGATGTCCTGGCTGGTCAAGGTGACCAAGAACGGGATGGGGTACGTCGAACTCCCGCCCCTCGACGCGACCGATCCGGGTCGGTACGCCAATGCGATCAACGACAAGGGGGTGGTCGTCGGGGACAGCAGCCAGCCGGGGTTCAACGCGTTCCACGCGACGGCCTGGGTCGTCGGCAAGAAAGGCGTGGGCACGATCGACCTCGGGACGCTCGGCGGGAAGAAGAGCCGCGCGTTCGACATCAACAACGCCGGGACGATCGTCGGCTTTTCGGACGAGAAGTACGGCCCGGACGAGGCCGTCATGTGGACGCTCAACAAGAAGGGCCGGTACGTCATCACCAACCTGAACGACGTCTCGGGGACGAACAAGCTTCGGCTGAGTTACGCGAAGTCGATCAACGACAACGGGTGGATCGTGTGCGAGGCGGTCGACGCGAACCACAAGCTGCACACGGTGATCCTGGCGCCGAACGGGTCGAAGAAGGCGGCGCCGGCGTCGGCGAAGGCGCCAGTGGTGGCGACGGCCCCGCAGGTGACGCATACGCTTCCCGCGGTGCAGCAGGCGGGGAACGTGTTCGGGACGACGCAGATCCGCGCCGAGGAAGTTTGGGATTGATGCGCGTTCCCGATGATTCGCGCGCCCCGCGCACCCCGACGACGGAAGGGGGGCGCGGGGTGCTCACTTTAGTGAGCATGCGATAGAGCTTTCGATTACGATCCCTGCATGCGCTATTTCCACAAGAGCGCCGGACACACCAACCCGCGCCCGTTCGGGAAGCGCCGCTTCGAACATTGGTACCGAGACAACACCGCCTACTTCATCACGGCATCGACCCGCGGACATGCTCGTTGTTTCGAAACGGACGAAGCGAAATGGATCTTCTGGGATCGGTTCGAGCACTACACGCGAGAGCACGCGTTCGAGACGTGGGTGGTGACCCCGATGGATACCCACTACCATTTCATCGGCCATCTGCGGAACGGGAAGTCGCTCGGGGAGATGATGCGGAAGCTCCACGGGCCGGTCGCGAAGCTCGTGAATGACACGCTGGAAGATCGCCACCGACCATTTTGGCGCGACAAGGGCGGAATGGACTACTTCGACGGGTGCCTTCGCGACGCTCGACAGCTTCGGAAGGCGTACTGCTATACGCAACTCCAGTCTGAGCGCCACGGGGTGTGCCGGGACTGGTCGACGTACAAGCACACCCGGATCTACGTGCCTTTACACCGGTGTGCGAAGTACGCGGTCGAGCGAGAGGTGTTCATGTCGGAGGTGGAGTACGCGCGGTATCCGGGAAAAGGGAGCCGGAAGCGGGTGAGCAAGCATTCTCGGCACGCCCACTAAAGTGGGCACCCCGCGCCCCCCTTGAGTCTACTACGACGGACTTCTGCGAGGTACACAGTCACCCTCCCCGTTCCCACTCCGCGCGGCCGTCGTGCGAGCGCGGTTCGCCGCGCATCTTGCGGACGACCGCGCGGGCGGCCAGGCCGACGATCGCAGTGTAGGTGGGGTAGCTGAACTCGATGTCGGCGAGCTTGTGGACGGTCAGGCCGCCGGCCATCGCGGTCGCGACGATCTGAACGACCTCGGTCGCGTCTTCGCCGACGACGTGGGCGCCGAGGATGCGGCGGCTCGTGGGTTCGACGACGAGCTTGCAGAGGCCCTCGCGGCGGTCGTCGATGACGGCGCGGTCGAGCTCGGCGTAGGGGACGGCGGCGGCGACGATCTGGGGGTACTTCTTCCGCGCGTCTTCCTCGGTGAGGCCGACGGCGCCGTACTCGGGATCGGTAAACCCGCCGTGCGGGACGATCGGGTGGGCGATCGTACGGGTGGCCCCGAGCACGGCGTTCTCGGCGGCGAGGGTGCCCTCGGCGTGGGCGGCCTGGACGAGCAGGACGGTGCCGTCGCCGTCGCCGGCCGCGAATACGTGCGGGGCGCTGACGGACTGCTGGAGCTCGTTGACGGTGACGAAGTGCTTCTTGTCGATCTCGATGTTGGCGGCTACGGGGTTGAGGCGGTCGGCGTTGCCGGGCCAGCCGATGGAGACGAGGACGGCGTCGGCGTCGAGCGTGCGGGTCTCGCCGCCGTGAACGTAGAAGAGCTGGCGGGCGCTCCCCGAGGTGGCGACGCGGTCGATCCGCTCCACGCCGGTGATCACGTTGATGTCACGCCGCCCGAACGCCTCGGCGAGGGCGGCGGAGGCGTCAGCGTCGATCCCGGGGAGAAGGCGTGGGGCCATGTCGAGCAGAGTCACGCGCGATCCGAGGGCGGCGAAGATCGAGGCGAGCTGGCACCCGGTGGCGCTGGCGCCGACGACGGCGAGGCGCGCGGGGAGCGTGGTCAGGGACCAGACGTCGACGGGGCTGAGCGTGAATTCGGCGCCGGGGCAGGGGAGGGGGCGCGGGCGGCCGCCGGTGCAGAGGATGAATTTGTTGGCGCGGAGGGTCGTCGGGGCGCCGGCGATCCGGGGCGGCGCTTCGGGCGAAGCCCGTGTGCTTTGCCCCGGCTTGTTCGGATCGATTCGAATCGTGTGCGCATCGGCGAATTGCGCGTCTCCCGCGCCGTCGAAGAGCGCGACGCCCGCGCGGGCGAGGGTGCCGGGGAGGTCCTTCTTGTCGAGGACGGCCCGAACGATGGCGCGGGCGCGGGCCATGACCTGGGGGAAGTCGGGGGCGACGGTCGGACAGGCGACGCCGTAGTCGGCGGACTGGAGGGCCTCGCGCACGAGGCGGGCGGCGTGGGCGAGGGCGCGGACGGGGACGCACCCGTCGTTCGTGCAGGTGCCGCCCATCTTGCGGGCTTCGACGAGTGCGACGGACGCGCCGAGTTCGCGGGCGCGGAGGGCGGCGGTGACGCCCGCCGGGCCTCCGCCGATCACGATGACGTCGAAGGAGTCGTTCACGGGGCGGACTGTACCCGTGCGGGCGCGAGGTGGCGACGGGGAAAGGGCGTGCGGGATAGGCGCGCCGCTCGCACCTGCGGTGCGAATCGGACTCCACAGGAGTCGGCGTGGGTCGGGCGGGGGGAGATCGTCGAGCGGTCGGTCGAGCCCACTCTATCTGTCAGATCGAATGCGGTTCCGCGTCTTGACGGGCGACACGTCGAACGTGGCCCGCACGGCGGGCCGGGAGGCAATCGTGAAGCAGAAGACCAAGTCGCTCAAGCTCGCCGAGGCGCTGATCCTGCGGGCCGACCTGAAGAAGAAGCTCGAGTCGCTCAGCGCCCGCGTCTCTCAGTACGCGGCCGTCCAGCAGGGGGATAAGCCGCACGAAGACCCGAACAAGCTCATGAAGGAGGCGGCCGGCGTGCTCGACGAGTTCGAGTCGCTGGTCGCGCGGGTCAACCGCGCGAACCTCGCGGCCCGCACGCGCGACGGGCGGACGCTGACGGAGGCCCTGGCCCGCCGCGACGCGCTCCAGCAGCGGCACGCGCTCGTGTCGGCGGCGATCGACGGCAGTTCGCGCCCGCCGCAGCGGTACGGGCTGTCGGAGATCAAGTGGGTCGCGACGCTCGACGTCCCGCGGCTCCAGAAGCAGGCCGACGATTTGTCGAAGCAGATTCGCGACGAGAACGCCGCGATCCAGGAGGCGAACTGGCGCGTCGACGTACCGGTCCAGTGACGAGTAACGAAGCGCGGCATGGTCGCCTTCGGTGACCATGTCCGCCCGTTCACTCGCGTCGTCTCCGGCTCCCCGGAATCTCGGGCGAGCGTGCGACCCCTTCGGAACGGGGGGTTGAAAACATGCCGTTCCGACCAATTTTGGCTTGGTTGCGCGGCGGGCAGCGCACATGGGTTCGAATCCCACTCACACCCGTGCCCCGCACCCGTCACCCCTGACCCCGCACCCCCACCGCTCACCACCGCACGCTGACGAGATTCCCGGGACCCGGAGACCACGCGAGACGCGCTTCGGCACGCAGGTTGCGAACCGTGTTGCCGGAGACCCCCATGATCAAACGAATTTCCATGTCGTGCCTGCTTGCCGCCGCTTTGGTGACGGGAGGCCTCGCCTGCGACCGTGACGACGTGCAGAAGGCCGGCGATAACGTCAAGAACGCCGCCGACAAGGCCGGCGACGCGATCAACCGCGGGCTGGACAAGGCCGGCGACGCAGTCGACCGCGGCCTGAACAACGCCAACGACGCCGCGCACCGGGCCAAGCCGGAAGTGCAGCGGGCGACGTCACGCGCCGTCGACAAGACCGGGGAGGCCGCGGGCCGAGCCGGCGACGCCCTCGAGCGCGCCGGCGACAAGGCCCAGCAGGCCGGCGACCGAGTCGAGCGAAAGGCGGAGGATGCGGTGAAGTGACGCGCGGGGCGGAATGTCTCCCGCCCGTCGCCGTCATCGCATAGGCTTCCGGAACCGTAACCGGAGGACGACCCGATGACGTCGACGAGGCACCCGCCTGAGCTCCTGCACGCCCGTTGCCCGACGTGCGCCAACGAGGTGACGTTGCCCGCGGCGGCGGCGGGACGGAGGGCCCGGTGTCGCGCGTGCGGCGGGGTGTTCGTCGTCAGTGGCGAAAGCGCGGTACGGACACCGCCGCCGTTGCCGGCCGACGCCGCGCCGGCGCACAGGGGATCACCGATCGCGTGGGTCGCGCTCGGGTGCGCGGGGCTGGGGTTCGCGTGGGTCGGGGTGTGGATGAGCCGATGGCTCGCGCTGAGCTGGAGCGTCGCCGGGCTGGTCGCCCTGGGCGCGGGGCTCGTCGGCGGAGCGGTCGCCGTGGTTCGGAAGCGGCAGCCGGCCGTCGGGTGGACCGCGCTGGTCGCCTCGCTGCTGGCGGGCGGATTGTTCGCGGCCGTGTACTTCTCGGGGCACAACGGGGCGGTGAACGCCGACAACTACGGGCGGATCCGGCCCGGCATGGCGCTGGCGGACGTCGAGGCGATCCTCGGGCGGCCGACGACGGTGCTCGATCGTTCGGGCAGCGGCGGCCGGACCGTGGTGGTGGCCAATCCGAGCTACGTGTGGGAAAGCCGGGGGCTGCGCGACATGCACACGATCTTCGTCACGGTCATGGACGGTAAGGTGTCGGGCAAGTCGCAGATCGGGGTGGTGGGGGACTCGTTTTCGATCGACTGAGGTGAGGCGCCTCGGGACGCGCGGTCGGGTGTCGTTGGGAGACGGGCGGTGGCGAGACGTCCGCGAAGAGGCCGAGCCCTCGGGCGACCGGCTTCTGCGGGCGGGACCGCGCGGGGCTCGGAAGGCGCTTTAACTGGAGGGGCGTGGGGTGGTTCGCCACGGTGCTAGATACGCGTTTTGATCCCCATCGCGCGAAGCACGCACCACCCCGCCCAGCCCTCGAACACCATGAACGCGCCGCCGACGGCCATTGCGCCGGCGGTCGCCCAGGCGACGGTGGCGCCGGTCGGCCAGGCCCACAGGGCCGCGACGAGCGCGCCCGCGGCGAGCAGGATCAGGCCGTTTCGCAGTCGGACGGCCTTTCCTCGCGAGTCGATGTTGCATTGCATGCGGTCATCGTAGCCCGGCGAGACGGGGGCGGGCGCGGGACAGCGCTTTGAAACGGCCGGTTGCTATAATCGCCCGTGGGGCACGAATGGCCGGCCGGGTTGCGGAGTCCGGGGCGGTTCGGGCCGATAGCAGATGTGCGGGCGTCGCGGAGCGCCGCGGCGCCGGGGCCTTTCCCTAACGCGCACCAAAAGGGGTCGACCGACACGGACCCGATTATGGAATACGCCGTCATCATGGCGGGCGGGCGCGGCGCCCGCCTCTGGCCGTTCTCCCGGAATGCCAAGCCGAAGCAGTTGCTGCCGGTCGTGCGGGGGCAGTCGCTGCTGCAACTGAGCTACGAGCGGCTGCGCGCTTTGCTCCCGCCGGAGCGGATCTTTGTGTGCACGGCCGCCGCCCACCGCCAGGCCGTGCTGGAGAACTTGCCCGAGCTGTCGCCCGATAACGTGCTCGGCGAGCCCGAGGGGCGCGACACCGCCGCCGCCGTCGGGTTTCCGGCCACCGTCCTGCTCCAACGGGACAGGGACGCGGTGATCGCGATCGTGACGGCCGACCACGTGATCGAGCCGGTCGAGAAGTTCGTCGCCTCCCTCAAGACGGCTTTCGCCGTCGTCCGCGAACACCCCCGAGCCCTGGTCACGTTCGGGCTGGTGCCGACGTACGGCCACACGGGCCTGGGGTACATCCACCGCGGCGAGCCGCTGGCCGTCGGCGGCGCGGCCGACTCGTCGGCGTACCGCGTGATGGCGTTCAAGGAGAAGCCGGACAAGGCGACGGCCGACCGGTACGTCGAGTCGGGCCGGTACTACTGGAACTCCGGCATGTTCGTCTGGCGGTGCGACACCGTGCTGGACGAACTCCGCGCCCACCTGCCGGAGACGGCGGCGGGGCTCGAGCAGATCGCCAAGGCGTGGAACACGCCCGAGCGTGAGCCGGTGCTCAAGCGCGTGTACCCGACGCTGGTCAAGAAGAGCATCGACTACGCGATCATGGAGCCGGCGTCGCTCGGGAAGGGGAAGGCGCACGTGGTCGTGGTGCAGATGGACGTGCAGTGGCTGGACGTCGGCTCGTGGCCGGCGCTGGCGGAGACGATCGCGACCGACGACCACGACAACGCGGTGGACGCGCGGCTGTCGGTCATGATCGACTCGTTCAACAACATCGTGGTCAGCCACGACCCGCGGCACATGATCGCGATGGTGGGGGTGAACGACATGATCGTCGTGCACACGCCGGACGCGACGATGATCTGCCCGAAGTCGGAGGCGCAGCGGGTGAAGGATTTGGTGGACCGGGTGAAGGAGACGACGGGGGAGCAGCACCAGTAGGATGGGCGCAGACCTGCATCGCCGAAGTGGGCACTTGGGTCGGGCGTTCCTAAAGACCTGATCGCGTTGCGGCCCGGTTCCGGGTTATCATTACCTCGTGCGAACACTCGCGATCGATCTCGGCACGCGGCGCGTCGGACTCGCGTTGTCCGACGAGGGGGGGAGGTTCGCGACGCCGCTGGACGTGCTGCAGGTGGCGTCGCCGGCGCACGCGCGGGAGCAGATCCTCAAGGTGATTGATCGCGAGGGGCCGGAGCGGCTGGTGGTGGGCGTGCCGATCAACATGGACGGCACGGTCGGACCGGCCGTGCGCGGGGCGGTGGTGTTCGGGCGCGAGTTGGGGGCGGCGAGCGGCAAACCGGTGCTCTACGTGGACGAGCGGCTCAGCTCGTTCGAGGCCGGGCAGACGCTGGCGGGGCGGCGCAAGGCCGGGGAGCACCTGACGCGGCAGCGGAAGAAAGAGCGGCTGGACGCGGTGGCGGCGGCGTCGTTCTTACAGGGGTTTTTGGACGGGAAGCTTCCGGCGATCGAGGCGTCGCAGCTGGGGGTTTGAACGAGTTATTCTCCCAAACGAAGAACCCACGGAACGAGTTCCGTGGGCTTTTGAGCGTACGTTCGTTGTCCCCGCGCAGGGCGCTTCGTATGTCCTCGGTCAGCGCCGCGGGCCGTTGTTGTTCAGCAGGACGGCCCCGGCCTTGCCACGGGTCGCGGCCCACGCGGCCCGTTCGGGGCACGCGGCCAGCACGTGGTTGACCAGGTGGCCGCGGAGCTTGGTGTCCTTGTCCATGGTGACGTGGCTGGCGTTCGGCTCGGTCAGACCCTTGCCGTCCTCGGCGATGTTGACGTTGATCACGCGCCCGGTCGACCCCGGCTCGGGCGTGAGCGGGAGCCCGCGCAGGAAGTTGCTGTCACCGCTCCCCGGCTTCCAATAGTGGTAGGCCAGGCGCACGTTCTTCGACACGGTCGTCAAATCGACGTTGTCGAGCGTCAGCAGCAAATCGACGGCGACGTTCGCCTTGCTCAGCTCACTGGCGATGAACAGCGCGTCGTCGCTCCCCTGCGAGTGGGCGATCAGGCAGAGCGGCTCGGGGTCCTTCGCGCCGCGGTACCGCTCGACCAGCGTCTGGGCGAGCACGACACGCTGGTCGGACTGGAAGACGTGCGCGCTGACGCCCTGGGCCTTGAGCTCGCGGGCGAGGTCGTCGATGCCCCACGAGAACGCCCCGCTCCACCCGCGGATCAGGTAAACCCGGCCGGCGCGGGCGGTGTCGGACGTGGGTTGGACCTGGGCGAGGTCGCCGGGCATCATCGAGGTGACGCAGCCCCCGCCGAACGCGGACAGCCCGAGCATCAAGGTCGCGGCACAGAGTCGAAAAAACAGCATATTGAGTGAACCGGGTGTCATATTGAGAGGCCTCCCGCGCCGCGGGCCATCCGCAGCTAGCGAGTTCATCGTATCGGCCAACGGGGTTGGGCGAAGCGCTTAATTCCGGGGCACCGCGCGTGGACGGGCGGATTTCGGGCCGCCCCGAGCCGGGCCGGGGCGGTCCCGGGGGGCGGCGCACGTGTGTGGTGCGAAGGTGCTGAGAATGCCATGAATATCGCAAAATGGATTCGCGATTACGGGACCGTGCGACTATCGTGCGACGCGTGGGTGTCCGCGCGGTTCACGCGCAGGCGCAAGGTCGATCTCATTTCAGCGTTGTCGGCTCCCCCGGGAGGGGAGAAAGGTTCCGATGCGCACGTTCGTCCCATTCGCCAGCCGCGCGGTCATCGCGGCCGTTCCGGTCTTCGCAATGGTTCTGTCTGCCGCACCCGCGTCGGCGGCGACGGTCACGTGGGGCGCTCCCACGAACATCTCCGGCGACGCCGACGTGAGCACGGCCGGCACCCTCCTCGGCGCGTTCAACGTCGGCTCGGCCGGCGACGCCACCGTCAATGGCGTCACGTTTCAGGGGTTCGTGCTCAACAACGGCGTGACCGCCTCCGGCGACTTCAGCTTCGTCACGGGATTCAACGTCACCTCCGACTCGGGCTCGGCCGCCGCGCCGTTCAGCACGCTCAGCGCCGGCTACCAGGGACTGCTCGGGACGGCCAACGTCCTGCTCGGAAACGGGACCTTGACCATGTCCGGACTGACGGTCGGCAGACGCACCAGTTTCAGGCGTGGGTGAACGACTCGGCGAGCTACCTGCCCACCCCCGGGTTCACCTTTAAGACCGACGTGACGGGCGGCGCGAACACGGTGACCCTCGGACCCGAACCCGTCGCTCGCAGAGGGGGGGCTCGGGCAGTTCGTGACCGGCAAGTTCGTCGCCTACGCGGCGACCCGGGACGTCGAGTTCGGGATTTCGGAGGTCGGGCACCTGAACGGCTTCCAACTCCGGCAGCTCGCGCGGCGGTCAACCCGCCGACGGGGCCCGGGCAGGTGCCGCTGCCGGCTGCGGCGTGGGCCGGGCTGGTGATCGGCACGGCCGTGCTGGGCCGCCGCGCCGTGGCGACGACGTAGTCCGACTATTTCCGCTCGGCCATCGTGACGTCGACCGACTGCTCCTTCCCTTCGCGGATGAAGACAACCTTTGCCTTGTCGCCGGGCTTGAGGGCGCCGATGGCGGTGGTGAGTTCCTGAAGGGTGGTGGTGGGCTTGCCGCCGAGGGAGAGGAGCAGGTCGCCCTGTCGGAGGCCGGCCTTTTCGGCGGGGGTGCCGGCGGAGGTGCCGTCGATTTTGACGCCCTTGCCGTCCTCGTCGCCGCCGTAGGACGGGACGACGCCTAGGGTGACGCGGCGGGGGCCGGAGCGCTCGCCGGACGCGCCGCCCATCATCGACTCGCGGTCGGCGGCGTCGACGTAGGCCTCGATCGCGGGGGCGGCGGCGACCTGGTCGACGATCGACGCGGTGAATTTCACGACGTCGGCGATGCCGTCGTAGTTGATCTTGTCGGGCGTGTCGGTCGGGCGGTGGTAGTCGGGGTGGGTGCCGGAGAACAGGAAGAGGACGGGCACCTTCTTGGTGGCGAAGGACATGTGGTCGCTGGGGCCGAGGCCGCCCTTGCCGAGGTTTTTGAACTCGAGCGGCGACTCGGCGTCGGCCTTCCGCACGATCGCCTCCAAGCCCGGAGCGGTGCCGTGGCCGCCGACGTACAGGAGGTTCTTGCGCACCTTGCCGACCATGTCGAGGTTGACCATGGCGGCGATTTTCTTGAGGTCGACCGGCGAGTGGTTGACGAACTGGCCGGAGCCGATCAGGCCGGATTCCTCGGCGGTGAAGGAGAGGAAGACGAGCGTGCGCGCGGGCGGCGGGCGGTGCGAGTAGAGGCGTGCGAGCTCCAGCATCGCGGCGGTGCCGGAGGCGTTGTCATCCGCGCCGAAGTGGATCGCGCGGCGCGGGTCGGCGGGGGCGGTGGTCGGGGCGTGGGGGTTGGTCGCCGTGGCGGGGTTCGGGGGCGTCGCGTGCGGGTTGGCGGAGGCGTGGGGATCGACCGCGTGCGGGTTCACCGCGTGCGGGTTCTCTTTCGTCGTCCCGTGCGGGTCGTCCTTCTTCGGCGCCGCGTGCGGGTTACCCTTCGCGGGCGTGCCGTGGGGGTCGGCGGGCTTTCCGTTGGCCGGTTCGGTTACACCCGGGATGCGGGGGAGGACGGGCGAGGTCGGCATGAGGCTGCCGGGGCCGCCCCAGCCGAGGTGGTCGTAGTGGGCGCCGATGACGACGTACTCGCCGGCGTGCGGGCCCTGGCCGGGGATCATGGCCATCACGTTGCGGGCGGGCTTCTTGGCGCGCTTGAGGGCGACCGTGCCCTTCACGGTGACGTCGGCGAGCGGCTGGGAGGACGGCTTGACGTCGGTGTCGATCTTCGTCTGAAGTTCCTTGAGGGTCGGGAGCCCGCCGGCCTTAAGGAGGGCGGCGGCGACGTCGCGCTTGACGTACAGCACGGGGATGCCGGCGGGGCGGATCATCTGCGGCTGGATCGACGGGAGCTTGTCGTCGTTGAGGTGGCCCTCGGGCGGGTTGCAGACGATCAGGGCGACGGCCCCGCGCTGGCTCGCGGCCGCGGCCTTTGATTCCAAACTCGTCGCGCCCGACCACCCGTTCTCGGCCCAGCGGCTCTTGCCGGTCTTGGGGTCGTGGGGCTCGTAGCGCATCGCGAGGACGACCTTGCCCTTGACGTCGAGGCCGGCGAAGTCGTCGTAATCTCGCTGGCCGCTGGCAATCGCGTAGCCGGCGAAGACGACTTGGCCGGTGAACTGCTTGTCGGCCGAGATGGGAGACGGGACGACGCCCTTGTCGAGCGGCCAAGTCTGCTCGCCGAGGGTGAGCGAAGTTTCGGGCTTGGCGGATTCGACGGTGGTGACGTCGAACGTCTGGAAGAAGTCCTTCTGGCCGGGCAGGGGTTTAAGGCCGAGCGCCTTGAACCGGGCGGCGATGAAGTCGGCGGCGATGTCGATCCCGGGCGTGCCCAGGCCGCGGCCTTCTAGGCGCTCGGAGGCGAGGAAGTAGACGTCGTTGCGCAGGGCGTCGCGCGAGACGGCGGGGGTCGCGACGGCGGTGTTGGCGGGCGAGGTGGTCGTCGTGGAGTGGTCGACGAGGTTGAGGGCGGCGTGCGCGTCGTCGGCGGCGACGGGCGGGGGGGGCGTCGTGCCGGGCGGTGTGCACCCGCCGGCCACGAGCGCCGCGAGAAGGGCCAGTCGTGCGGGGAGCCGGGTCGTGTGGGTCGGGTTGGGCATGGAGTGGGCGGTCATGTGGTGGTAGGGTTCGCAGGCAGTTCGGCCGCTGTCCCGGTGATTGCGCGACCGCGGGCTGCCGCCGGCGGCTAACAAGGCAAGGATCACCGGGTCATCGGAGCCGGAAATAGTATGCCCGCCCCTGACCCCGCACAAACTGCCCCACCGATCCCCGAGGTGCCCGCCGAGTACGCTTCGGCGCCGGTGTCGACGGCGTCGGAGCACGTGGGTCACCTGGGGGCGCTGCTGGATGATGCGCGCGTCGCGGCGGAGTTCGGGCGGCTGTCGGGGCGGACGATGGAGCAGGTCGCGTACGACCGGACGGCGGCGGTGGAGGCGTGGGCGTCGGTGCGGCCGGCGGGGGGGTCGGAGATGGTGGCGGTTCGCGTGATGCGGGCGGAGATCGCGCACGTCGAGGAGCAGTATCGGGCGGCGGGCGGGGCGGGGCCGGTGGAGATCGTCTGGCTGCACGTGCGGCGGTTTGGGACGTGAGGATGTGCGCGAGGGTTTTTGAGTCGCCCGAAACTTGGCGGGCATGGGTGGTCGCGAACCGGCTGGTCCGCTAATCCGCAAGCGGGCGTGCTGCGCACGCGAACTGGCTATTTTCGCGCGCCGGGTAGCGGACCCCAGATCGTCGCCATGAGGTCGAAGATCTCGGGCTCGGCTTGTTTCAGTTCGCCGGCGACGAAGGGGTAGAAGTCGTTGACCGACAGGTAGCTCTCGGTCATCTCGGCGAAGAATTCCTTCTCGTTGGTCAGGGCGTAGTGCTCGCGCATCGGGCCGGGGGTGGTGACGACGGATTTGTATTTGCCGCCGTCCCGGAATTTCTTGTAGGCGGCGATGACGCGGGCGTCGGTGAAGGCGAGGACGCGGTCGTGGTAGGCGTGGGCGAGCTCGTGCAGGATGGCGGCGGGCTGGCGGTGGTTTTCGAACGGCGAGAGCAAGCCGTGCACGTTGGGGATGTGCACGCACTTGGCGAGCTGCTCACTGTAGCCGTTGGCCTTGAGCCAGCCGGCGCTGGGGTGGTACTGCATCGGGCGGAGCGTGCCGTGGTTGAGGTCGAGCTGGATCGGCACCTCGCGGAGCCTGGCGAGCGGCCCTTCGGGCACGACGGTGGCGATCGTGACCAGCCGGGCGGTCAGCAGCTTCACGGCCCGTTCGCCGAGCGCGGCGCCGTCGCCGTTGAGCAGGCGATCGTCGACGCGGACGGTCCACCCCTCGATCTGGCGGGTGGTGTGTGACGTGGGCAGGGGGGGCACCTTCGGGAGCTCGTCGGCGGCGCGTGCGGGGACCGAGATCGCGGCGAGCAGGACGATGAGGAGAATCCGGAATCGATGGGTCATGCGCGTACTTCGTCAGAGCGTCTGTCGGCGTGCTCACTTCAGTGAGGCACGTGGGGGCATCGTACGGTGAACATACCACTGAGGGGACGAGTTGTAGCTTCGTGCTGCGTTCCGGGAACCGTGTCTGAAAATCACAAGCTTCCCTGCATGCTTACTGGTGAGCACACCGCGCCCCCCCGGCGTCGGGGGAAGGAAAAATCCGTCCCGCTCATCACAACGATTCTTAACGTGTATTAAGACGTGGAATACGCCCTCCACCGGGAACTAACCGCATGCGATTTGCCTCACGCACGTTCGTTCTGCTCGCCGTCGGTCTCGTCGCGGCTCGGGCCGTCGCCGACGCGCCCAAGGCTTACGCGGGGGCGGCGTGCTCCGGTTGGGCCGACGCGTATTTCGTCAACGAGGTCTGGGCGAAGGTCGGGGCGATGACGTGCCTGGAGTGCCACAAGGCCGGGGGGGACGCGGAGGACAGCGAGTTCGTCCTGCGCGACCCGAATTTGTTCCGGGGCGACGCGCGCGACGAGGCCGTTCGCTACAACCACGGCCAGTTCGTCAAAGTGTCGCTGGCGAAGGAGAACGGCAAGTCGCTGGCGCTGTTGAAGGCGACGGGCGCGATCAAGCACGGGGGGAAGCAGGCCCTCAAGCCCGACTCGGCCGGGCAGCGCGTACTGGCGGAGTTCGTGCGGCGGCTCGAGAACCCGAACCACGCGGCTGCGACCGCGTCCACCGCAGCAGAGAAGAATCTGCCGCCGTTCTTTGACGGCGTGGTGATGATGGACGACGCGCGGCTGCTCCGGCGGGTGACGCTCTCGCTCGGCGGGCGGTTGCCGACCGATGCGGAGGCCGCGGCGGTCGCGAAGGATGGGGGCAAGGCGCTGCGCGGGATCCTCGACAAGTTGATGACCGAGGACGCGTTCTTCGACCGCCTGCGCGAGGCCTTCAACGACGTCTTCCTGACGACGGGCGTCGAGGGCGGCGAGGCGAACATCCTCTCGTACGACCACTTCGGCAAGTCGCGCCTGTGGTACCAGAAGCACGACCTGACCGCCGCCGGCGACGCCAAGGCACAGCAGCAGGCGCGGTACAAGCTGTCGGCCGACTACCGCGCGGCGCTCCACGGCGAGCCGATGAAGCTCGTCGAGCACATCGTCAGGAACGAACGGCCGTTCACGGAGATCATCACGGCCGATTACGTGATGATGTCGCCGTACACAGCCCGTGGGTACGGCGTGTTCGACGAGGTGAAGGGCCGGTTCAAAAACCCCGACGACCCGTTCGAGTACATCCCGGTCCGCCTCAAGGCGCTCGTCGGTCGAGATAAGAACCAGAATCAGGACTCGGCCACCGGCTTTTACCCGCACGCGGGGATTCTGAGCACGTTCCAGTATTTGGCCCGCTACCCGACGACCGAGACCAACCGGAACCGGTTGCGGTCGCGGATGTACTACCAGCACTTCCTCGGGGTGGACGTGCTCGATTTGGCGGCGCGCGTGCAGGACGCGGCGGCGGTGCAGGCGAAGTTCGCCAACCCGACGATGCAGGCGTCGGAGTGCGTCGTGTGTCACAAGACGCTCGACCCGGTGTCCAGCCTGTTCCAGGACTATTGGCGATTCGCCGAGCTGGGCGTGTACGGGAAGCGCAAGGGCGGGTGGTTCACGGACATGTTCCAGGCGGGGTTCGAGGGGACGGACATGCCGGCCGACCAGCGGTGGCGCGCGCTGCAGTGGCTAGGCGAGCAGACGGTGAAGGACCCGCGGTTCGCGGTGGCGATGGTCGAGCACGGGTACTACGTGCTGACCGGGCGGCGGGTGCTGCTGCCGCCGAAGGACATCGACGACCCGCTCTACGCCGCCCGGCGGCGCGCGTACGCCGAGCAGCGCAAGCAGACCGAGGCGATCGCCCACCGGTTCGCCGAGAACAAGTTCAACTTCAAGGGCGTGCTGAAGGACTGGATCGCGTCCGACTTCTACCGGGCGGACGGGCTGGCGACGGCCAAGCTCAACCCCGCGCGGCAGGCGGAGCTGGACGACGTCGGCGTGGTGCGGATGCTCGCGCCCGAGCAGGTCGAGCGGAAGATCAAGGCCGTCTTCGGGCAACCGTGGGGCCGGCTGAGCGGCCAGACGGCGATGCTCTACGGCGGGATCGACTCGCAGGAAGTGACCGAGCGTGCGAGCGACCCGAGCGGGGCGATGGGCGCGATCCAGCGGATCATGGCCAACGACGTGGCGCTCAAGAACACGGCAATGGACTTCTCGCGCCAGCCGGGCGACCGGTTGCTGTTCCCGGATGTGGAGACGGGGGACGTACCCGGGGCGTCGCCGGACGCGGACGCGCGGATCCGCAAGACGATTGTGCGGCTGCACGCGCGGGTGCTGGGCCGGAATGACGCGGCGGAGTCGGCGGAAGTGAAACGGACGTACGACCTGTTTGCCGCGGTCATCAAGGACGCGGAGGCGTCGAAGAAGCCGGTCGGTAAGGAGGAGATCTACTCGGGCCGGCAGAAGTTATTGAGGCCGGTGCCGGACCCGAAGTACGCGGTGCGGGCGTGGCGGGCGGTGGTGACGTACATGCTGCGAAGGCCGGAGTTTTTGTACGAGTGAGTGCGTGTTGTGCCCGTGGCGATGGCGGCCATGGGGCTGGCCCGCTAACCCGCAAGCGGGTGTGCTTCGCACGCGATACCTGTTGTAGCGACGAGCAAACCTTCGGTATCGAACGTCGGTCTGTCGCCCCTCCGGGGCTGTTTGGTACACGGCGGGTTTACCCAGGGCTTACGCCCTGGGCTATTGTCTGTCGCCGCTCCGCGGCTGATTGCGAGTGACTCTCCCATGCGACGCGACTTCCTCAAGCTCTGCGGCCTCGTCGGTCTGGGCCTAGCCGTGCCGGGCGGTGTAAAATCCCTCCTCGCGGCTCCGGCGCCGAGGGAAGATCCGCCGTACGACGGCCCGTTCTACGTCGTGTTCAACGCGTCGGGCGGGTGGGACACGACGTACCTCATGGACCCGAAAGGCGTGGGCGAGATCAACCGCCTGTACAAGGAGGGCGACATCCTCACCAAGGGGAACCTGAAGTACGCGCCGAACGCCAAGCACGCGACCGGCGGCATGAGCAACGAGGACTTCTTCAAGGCGTTCGGTGACGACCTGCTCGTGTTCAACGGGATGGACTACTCGGTGAACAACCACGCGCCCGGCGCGCGGTACATGGCGACCGGCAAGCTGGATTCGCTGGCCTACCCGACGTTCGCGGCGCTGGTGGCCGCGTGCAAGGGGCCGACGTGTCCGCTGTCGTTCCTGACGTTCGGCAATTACTCGGCGACGGGCAACCTGGTCGCGATGTCGCGCGTGCAGTATTTGCCGTCGCTGCAGAAGATCGCCAACGCGGACGCGATCGAGGGGAATCTCAAGTCGCCGTACCACGACGACTTCGCGCTCGGGCACATCGAGCGTGCGCTGGAGCAGGAGAACGCCGCCCGCGCCGCGCAGCCGCGGCTGCCGCGCGCCGAACGGGCCGAGGGTATGCTGTACGCGGCCCAGGTGAACGCCAAGTCGCTCCAGCGGGTCACGCCGTTCATCCCGGCGCAGGTGCCGAAGGAGAGGCTACACCAGCAGGCGGAGATCGCGCTGGCGTCGTTCAAGGCGGGCGTGTGCGTGTCGGCGAATTTGTCGATCGGCCAGTTCGATTCGCACGCGAACAACGACCCGGACCAGATGCGGCTGATCCCCGAGCTGCTGGCCGGTATCGCGTACCTCGTGCGCCGGGCCGAGGCGCTGGGGATTCGCGAAAAGCTGGTAATCGTGATGCAGTCGGAGATGGGCCGGACGCCGACGTACAACAAGGGGAACGGGAAGGATCACTGGTCGATCGGGTCGGCGATGTTCATGGGCGCGGGGATCAAGGGCAACCGCCTGATCGGGGCGACCGACGAGAAGCAGTTCGGGGTCGGCCTGGACCCCGCCAAGCTCACGGTCGACAAGGCCAAGGGGATCAAGGTGCGGCCGGAGCACGTGCACCAGGCGCTGCGGCAGTTCGCGGGGATCGCGGAGCACCCGCTGGCGAAGAAGTTCCCGCTGGGGGTGCCGGTGCCGGAGGAATTGAAGGGGTTGTGGGGGTAAGCCGGTGCAACGGATCCGGGTCGGCGCTTCGGGCAGAGCCCGTGCACTGTGCCCCGGGTTGTTCTGAAGACTTCGAACCGCGGGAGTTTTCATTGCTCGCGCACGAGCCGCACGCCTTCGCCGTGCCACAGGGCTTCGAGTGCCCGCCGGTCCCAGGCCTCGGGGCCCATCGCCGGGTCGCCGATCTCGAACCGACCGTCGGCTCGCCGGCCGAGCAGGACGACTACGTGCCGGACGCCGGGTGCCCAGCCCCACTCGCGGTGGAAGCGCGGGTCGTGACCTTCGGCGTCCGCGAGGTGCACGGAGAGGATCGCCGGGGCCTGGGCCGCGAGGTCGTCGATCCCGCCGACGACCGGCGTGACGCGCAGGGGCATGCCCGTCGCCTTGATCGCCAGCCCGCGACAGAGCCCGCGCAGGCTCGTCCCGTCGCGCGTCGTCAGGCAGAGTCCGGCCATCTCCGGCTCGGTCGCGCGGATGGCGTGGCGCGCGAGCAACGTTGCCGCCGCCGCGGGGCCGCAGGTGGTTTGCGTCGATTGTCGGCAGATCCCGCGCTGCCACCGGTCGACGAGGTGCCGTTCGCCCGCCGGCCGCTCGAAGAGGCCGGCGTACGCGTGCCACAGCGTCAGCCCGGCCAGCGGCACGATTAGCACGCACCGCCGCGCCGGCCGCCCGGGTAGCAGCCGCCACCCGGCCCCGATGACGCCGGCGACGAGCAGCGGCGTCCACTCGCCGTACACGACGAGCGTCCGCGCGGGCAGCCAGCGCACGGCCCAGATCGCGTCGCGGCCCCAGAGGAGCTGCGCGAGGGCCAGGGAGAGGAGTGCGACCGCAACGGCGATCGCGACGCCCGCGTGCCGCCGGCGCGTCAGAGCGTAAGTCATGGAGCCCACCAGGGCGGCAAGCCCGAGCATCACGACGACGGCGATGACCAGGTCGAGGGTCACAGGCACATTATACCCGACGAGACGACCGGGAAGGATCGTGTGGCAACTGCGGGTCAACGACCTGCTGATACGGTCCGCGTCACGTTCGGTCGCGCACGAACGCTCCGGATTGCTTTGCACGTCGGCAACGCGTTGCGTTGCAGCTATCGAGCGCGGGTCAGCGCCCGGCCGCTGCCCCGGTACAACCTTCCATGCGACACCTCCCGTTGTTCGCGCTCGTCGCGCTCCTGTCATTTCACGCGGCCGCGGAGCCCCTTCCCGAGGGTAAGGCCACCCCGCCCGTGCCGGTCGACCACTTCCCGTCTCGCCTGCACGCGCTGGTCTGGCGGAACTGGAACCTCGTGCCCGCCGGGCGCCTTGCCGCGGTCGTCAATGCGAAACCCGATGACGTCCGCGGCCTCGCCGCGTCGATGGGTCTCGCGGCCGAGCGGCCGATCCCTTCGCATTACAAGGCCCGCCTCTACCTGACGGTCCTCCGCCGCAACTGGCACCTGTTGCCCTACCCGCAGTTGCTCCAGCTCGTCGACATGACGCCCGAGCAACTCGCGTACGTGCTGCGCGAAGACGACTTCTTCTGGGCAAAGCTGGGCTACGTAAAGCCCAAGTGTGAGGCGATCACCTGGGCCGAGCCGGACGCCGCCGCCAAGGCCCGCGCGGCAGCGATCCGCCAGCTCGTGCTCGACCGGTTCGGCACGAGCGTCGCCGGTCCCGCCGGCGAAGGCGAGGAGGAGCCTCTCGCGTTTCTGAAAGACTTCACCGGCGACGTGCCGGACGATCAAATCGCGCCCCGCAAGCTGGATCTTGACCACCCGCGGTTCCTCTACTCCTACTTCGCCGTGTTCGGCGACCCGTTGTCCGATCCGGCACTTGATCCGTATCCGGACAAGCTCCTGGCGCGCCTCGCCGAGGTCGGCGTGAACGGCGTCTGGCTGCACGTCGTCCTCCGCGACCTCGCGCCCTGGAAAGACTTCCCGGAGTTCGGCCGCGGGTGGGAGCAGCGCCTGGCGGGACTTCGCAAGCTCGTCGACCGCGCCAAGCGGTTCGGGATCGCCGTGTACCTGTATCAGAACGAGCCGCGCGCGATGCCGGAGGCGTTCTACAAGGTGGCGGGCCGGACCGACCTCGCCGGTGTCGTCGAGGGCGAGTTCCGGGCGATGTGCACGTCTCGCCCGGAGGTCCGCCAGTGGTTGACCGACTCGCTCGCGCACGTCTTCTCGAGCGTGCCGGACCTGGGCGGCGTGTTCACGATCACCGCCTCGGAAAACCTCACGAACTGCGCATCCCACCACAAGCCGGCGGGCTGCCCGCGGTGCGCGAAGCGCAAGCCGGCCGAGATCATAGCCGAGGTGAACACGGCGATCGCCGCGGGCGTGCGCAAGGGGAGTCCGACCGCCCGGACAATCGTTTGGGACTGGGGCTGGAAGGACGAGCACGCCGCTGACATCATCGCTGGACTGCCGAACGACGTATTTTTCCAGTCGGTCAGCGAGTGGTCTCTCCCGCTCAATCGCGGTGGCGTTCCCGTCGCGGTGGGCGAGTACTCGATCTCCGCCGTCGGCCCCGGGCCGCGCGCGACGAAGCACTGGGCGCTCGCCAAGGCTCGAGGCCTCAAGACGATCGCCAAGGTGCAGGTCAACAACACGTGGGAGCTGTCGACCGTGCCGTATTTGCCGACGATGGACCTCGTCGCCCGCCACGCCGGGGGCCTCGCCGGGCGAGGCGTCGACGGTCTGCAACTGTCGTGGAGCCTGGGCGGGTACCCGTCTCCGAACCTGCGCGTGTTTAAATTGGTCCTCGGCGGCCTGTCGCCCGACGCCGCGCTCGACGACACCGCCCGTCAACTGTTCGGGAGGGCCGGCGCCGGTGCCGCCCGCAGGGCGTGGGAGGCGTACAGCGCGGCGTTCGAGCAGTTTCCTTACCACATCGGCGCCCTCTACTACGGCCCCCAGCAGACCGGTCCCGCC
>DASPKW010000165.1:0-9983 GCA_035627895.1 Tepidisphaeraceae bacterium
CTTGCCCGGCCCGCCCGGCCCCTCGGGAATGGATCTCATGCGATCCGCGACTGCCCTATGGTTGCCCGCGGTCTTTCTGATCGCGACCGGCTGCCGGACGTATCAACCCGCCCCGCTCGACCTGGCGGCCTACGACGGCACGTGGCGCGGGCGCGACGTCACCGCCGCGCCGGTGACCGAGTACGCGCGCCAACTCGCGCACTCGGCCGCGCCCAAGGAGCGCTTCGACCCGTCCGACGGCCTGACCGCGCGCGAGGGCGAAGTCGTCGCACTTCTCTTCAACCCCCGCCTGCGCGTCGCCCGGGCGAAGGCGCGCGTGTCGGCCGTTGGCGCCGCCGAGGCCGGGCGGTGGGAAGACCCGGAACTGTCGATCGACGCCGAGCGGATCATCGAGAGCGTGCAAAGCCCGTGGGTCCTGGGCGGAATGCTGTCGCTCACGCTGCCGCTGTCCGGCCGACTGGAAGCCGAGCGCGCGAAGGCGTCGGCCGGCGCACGGGCGCAGCTCGCCGGCGTGCTCGTGGAAGAGTCGGCGGTCGTCGCAGAGCTATACGAACGGTGGCTGGAGCTGACCATACTGGATCAACGGATCGCGCTGTCGCGACAGTACCTGTCCGACCTCGGCGGCGTGGTCGATACCGCCGAGCGCCTCCGGGCACGGGGCGAACTGGACCCGGTCGACGCGAAGCTCTTCCGCGTCGAACAAGTCCGGCGGCGCGCGGAGCTGCGCGGATTCGAGCTCGAGCGCCCGGCGATCGAGGCCGCGGTCAGGGCAGTCATGGGACTGACGCCTACCGCAGACGTGCGCCTCGTGCAGTCGCTCTCGACGGTGGCGGACGCCTCTGATGCCGCGGCCGCTCGCCAACGCGTCGCCGACGGTCACCCGAAGATCCTCCAAGCTCGGGCGGAGTACGAAACGGCCGAGCGAACGCTGGCTTTGGAAATCCGCAAGCAATTCCCGGATCTGAAGGTGGGCGGCGGGTACGGGATCGACGAGGGGACGCACCGGATGCTCGGCGGGCTGTCGATCCCGATCCCCCTCTTCAGCGCCAACCGTAAGGCGATCGCCGAAGCCCGCGCGACCCGCGACGCGGCCCGGGCGGCGGCGGAGGCGGCGCACGAAGAGGTCCTGAACGGACTGGCCCGGGCAGAGATCTCTCTGGGGGCTGCCCGCGAGCGCCGGCGACTGTTCGAGACCGAACTCGTCCCGCTCGTCGACGAGCAACTGCGCGACGTGCGCCAACTCGGGCGGATCGGCGACGCGAACACCGTCGTCCTGCTCGAGTCGCTCACGCGCGCGTTCGAGGCCAAGGTCGAGTTGCTCGAAGCGGTCGAGAAGGAAGCGAAGGCGGCCAATCAGGTGAACGCGGCGCTGCGGCCCGTCACGCGGGCGCAGCCGGCCGTCACACAACCGGGGGCATCCCACCCATGAATCACATGAGACGCACCATCCCCCTGCTCGCCGCGCTGCTCGCGCTGGCGTGCGACCGCAAGCCGCCGGCCGGGCCCACGACCGGCGAGGATGACCACGCCGACCACGCCACCGCCGGCGCGTCCAACCGCATCGACCTGCCCGAGCGCGTCCGCCAGAACCTGGGCATCACGTTCGCCAGGGTCGAGTCGCGGCGCGTCGCCGCGACGATCCGTGTGCCCGGGCGCTTCGAGTGGCTCCCGTCGGCCAAGCGAGAGTATCGGGCGGCGCTGCCCGGACGCGTCGAGGTGCTCGTGAAGCAGTTCGATAAAGTCGAAGCGGGAACACCGCTGTTCCGCCTCGACTCGCCCGAGTGGCACAAGACCCGGCTGGCGCTGGCCGAGGCGCTGGCGAAGGTCGAACAGGCCAAGCACGCGATCGTGATCGCCGAAAAGTCGCGTACGGAAGCCGAGCAGGGCGCGAACGTGGTCCGACAGCGGATCGCCGGGCTGGCCGAGGCCCAGGTCCGACGCGCCGAGCTAGAGGCAGAGTTGGCGAGGCTGGCCAACTCCATCCCGCGACTCCAAGCCGAAATCGCCGCGCGAACCGCAGACCTGCGGGCGGCGGAGCAGCAATTCCCGCTCTTGCTCGCAAGCGCGTCGTCCGCCACCGGTTTGGGAGCGTCCGAACTGCTCGCCGAAGTCGACGCTGGCGGCAAGAAGGTCGCCCGGTGGGAGACGATCGACCGGATCGAGGTCCGCGCGGCCGCCGCCGGCGTGGTCGAGTCGTTCGCCGTCACCAACGGCGCGTGGGTCGATCAATCCGCGGCAGTATTGAGCGTAGTCGATCCTGCAGCGCTGCGGTTCCGCGCGACGGCACTTCAGGCCGACCTGGGCAAGATCAAGGACGGCGCGACCGCGTCGATCGTCCCGCCGGGCGCGAAGGCCGACCCCGTCGGCGCCATCCCGGCGACCGCCTCCCTCGGCCTCGAAGCCAGCCCGGACGCCCGGACCGTCGAGCTGATCGTCACGCCGACCAAGCCGGCTGCGTGGGCCCGGGCGGGCGTGTCGGCGTATGCCGAAATCGTCACCGACGACTCCGTCGACGCCGAGCCCGCCATCCCGCTCGCGGCCGTCGTCCAAGACGAACTGGCCCGCGTCTACTTCCGCCGGGACCCGAAGGACCCGAACAAGGTGATCCGCGTCGAAGGCGACTTCGGCGTGTCCGACGGCAAGTGGGTCGTCGTCGCCAGCGGCGTAAAGGCCGGCGACGAAGTCGTCCTCGACGGCGTCTACGAACTCAAACTCACCGGCGGCGGGAAGACCACCGGCAAGGGCCACTTCCACGCGGACGGCACGTGGCACGAAGCCGGCACCCCCGAACCAGGAAAGAAGTGATCGCGACGTGACGAATCGCATTGGAAAGCCCACGGAGCTCGCTCCGTGGGTCGCGCCCGGACGAGTAACGCATCTCCAGTCCCCATGCTCCAACGCCTGATCGCATTCTCTCTCCGCAACGGCCTGCTCGTCCTGCTCGCCGCGTCGGCCGTCCTCGCGCTGGGCGTCTACACGGCGCGCGAGATGCCGGTCGACGTGTTCCCCGAGCTCAACGCGCCCACCGTGATAATCCTGACCGAGGCCGGCGGGCTCGCCGCCGACGAGGTCGAGCAGTACGTCACCTTCCCGATCGAGACGAGCCTGAACGGGCTCACCGGCGTCCGCCGGGTCCGCAGCGGCAGCGCGATCAGCCTGTCCATCATCTACGTCGAGTTCGACTGGGGCACCGACATCTACCGCGCCCGCCAGCAGGTCGGCGAGCGCCTCGCCGCGGCGCAGGAGCGCCTGCCGAAGAACACGCACACCGAGATCGCGCCGATCACCGGTATCACCGGCGAGATCATGCTCCTGTCGCTCGCCGCGACCGACCCGAAGGTCAAACCTACCGAGCTGCGCGCCTACGCCGAGTACAATCTCGCCAGCCGCCTGATGGCCGTCCCGGGCGTAGCCCAGGTCGTCGCGATCGGCGGCGAACTGCCCGAATACCAGGTGAACGTGCGGCAGGAGCGCCTGCGCCTCTACGACCTGACGACCGAAGAGGTCGCCGACGCCGCCCGCAAGGCCCACAGCACCGAGAGCGCCGGCTACATTCCGAACGTCGGCGGGCTCGAGCTACCGGTGCGGCAGGCCGCGCGCGTTCGGTCCGTCGAGGACGTCAAGGCGACCGTGATCAAGTTCAAGAACGGGTCGCCGGTGACGATCGGTCAGGTCGCCGACGTCGAGATGGCCGGCGCGCCCAAGCGCGGCACCGCGTCCGAGGGCGGCCGGCCAGCGGTCGTACTCAGCATTCAGAAGTCGCCCAACACGAACACGATCAAGCTCACCGAGGAAATCGACCGCGCGCTCGACTCGGCCGAGAAGGGCCTGCCCGCGGGCATGCAGCTCAACCGCCACGTGATGCGGCAGGCCGACTTCATCAACCTCTCGCTCCGGAACGTCCTCCACGTCCTGCGGGATGCCGCCATCCTCGTCACGATCGTCGTCGTCCTGTTCCTGCTCAACGTCCGCACGGCCGTCATCACGCTCACCGCCCTGCCCCTCTCGCTGGCGGTCTCGCTGCTGATCCTGTGGGCGCTGGGCCTGTCCATCAACGTCATGACCCTGGGCGGACTTGCCGTCGCGATCGGCGAGCTCGTCGACGACGCGATCATCGACGTCGAAAACGTCTTCCGGCGCCTCCGTGAGAACGCGCTGCTGCCAGTGCGACCCGCTGGCGTGCCCGTCCCGTCTCGCGCGATGGAAGCCGAGGAGTTCTACGAATCCGACGCATCGTCCGCCGCCCGCGAAACGCCGGCCCATCACGCGCCCCAGTACCGCAAGCCGTTCCTCCGCGTCATCTTCGACGCCAGCAACGAGATCCGCTCCGCCGTCGTCTTCGCCACCGTCATCATCGTGATCGTCTTCGTCCCGCTGCTATTCCTACAGGGCATCGAAGGCCGGTTCTTCCGGCCGTTGGGCATCGCCTACATCGCGTCGATCCTCGCGTCGCTGATCGTCGCGCTCACCGTCACGCCCGCGATGTGCCGGTTCCTGCTCCGCGGCAAGCTCGGGAAGGCGGGGCACAAAGACAGCTTCCTCGTCCGTTGGCTCAAGGCGATCTACGCTCCCACGCTCCGCCTCGTGCTCCGGCTCCGCTGGGTCGTGGTCGGCGCGGCGGTCGTCATCATCGCGCTGAGCGTCTGGCTCGCCAGCACCTTCGGCACCGAGTTCCTCCCGCGCTTCAACGAGGGCACGATCACCGTCTTCCTCACCGCCCCGCCCGGCACGAGCCTCGACGAAAGCGACCGTCTCGCCACCGCGGTGGACCGGAAATTGATGAACATCCCCGGCGTGCGCGCCGTCGTCCGCCGTACCGGCCGGGCCGAGCGCGACGCCCACGCCGAGCCCCCCAGCCGCAGCGAGACCGAAATCGGCCTGAAGCCCGGCGTCCGCCGCGAGGACGTGCTCCCCGAGATCGACAAGATCATCGGCGAACTCCCCGGCATCTCCGCCGAGACCGGCCAGCCGATGGAACACCGGATCAGTCACATCCTGTCCGGCACGCCCGCGGCGATCGCGATCAACGTCTTCGGCGAAGACCTTCCCACGCTCCGCAAGATCGCCCGCGAAGTCGAGGCGGTCGTCCGCACGATCCCCGGCACGCGCGACGTCGCCGGCAACCGCGAGGCGACCGTCGTCTCGGTCCCGATCCGCTACCGCCACGAGGACCTCGCCCGCGTCGGCCTGACCCCCGCCGACGCCGCCCACCAGGTGCGCGACGCCCTGGCGGGCGAGGTCGTGGCCGAGGTGAACGACGGCGTCCGCCGGTACGACCTGACCGTCCGCCTCCACCCCGACGAGCGATCCACCGTCGAGCAGATCCGCCAGATCCTCCTCCGCGGCCAGGGCGGGGCGCTCGTGCGCCTCGAGGAGGTCGCCGACGTCGTACGCGAGAACGCCCCCATGGGCATCACCCGCGAAAACGCCCGCCGAAAGGCCGTCGTCTCCACCAACGTCGCCGAGGGCTACAACCTCGGCCACCTCGTCGCTCAGGTCCAGGCGAAGGTCGACCCGATCGTCCACAAGTACGGGTACGCCGTCACCTACGGCGGGCAATTCGAGGCCCAGCAGTCGGCCGCCCAGACGATCTACGTCATGGGCGCCGGCGTCGCCGTCGTGATCCTCATCCTCCTCTACATCGCCCTGGGCACGTTCCGCGCCGCGCTCCTGGTCATGGTCAACTTGCCCCTCGCGCTCGTCGGTGGGATCGCCGCCATCTACTGGACCGAGTCGGAAAGCGTCTGGCGGAATACGCTCGCCCTCTTCGGCGCCGGCGACGGCCGCTACCGCCCGCCGGTCATCTCGATCGCGAGCATGGTCGGGTTCGTCACGCTCTTCGGCATCGCCGTGCGCAACGGCATCCTCCTCGTCGACCACTACAACAACCTGCTCCGCGAGGGCAAACCGCTCCGCGAGGCGATCGTCACCGGCTCGATGGAGCGACTCGTCCCGATCCTCATGACCGCGCTCGCGGCCGTGCTCGGCCTGGTCCCGCTGGCAATGGCCGCGGGCGAGCCGGGCAGCGAACTCCTCGCCCCGCTTGCGGTCGTCGTGCTCGGCGGGCTGGTCACGAGCACGCTGCTGAACCTGATCGTCGTCCCCGCCGGGTACGCGATGGTATTCCGGCTGAAGAAGTACGAGGCCCAGGCCCGGCGGTCGGACGCTTCTGACCAACCGCCCCGGCCCGTGTCTACTGAACCGAGTTAATCACAACTCGCCGCCCGTTTCGCGCGCGACGTCGCCCGCGGCCGGTCGGCTGACGAAGGAGATCCCGATGCGTCGTTTGAACCGATCGTTCGCCGTCCTCGCCACCGCCGCCGCGATGCTCGCGGGGTGCAAGGACGACCCCAAGCCCCAGACGCCCGGCGGCACGCAAGGCGGCGGCACTCCCGCGGCCACCACGCCGGCCGCCAACGCGCCCGCCGCGCCTGCCGCAAGTCCCGCCAAGTCGGACAAGGACGAACACCACAATCAGACCACGCTCGGTGAGACCACCATCGCCGGCCTGAAGCTGAAAGCCATGCAGGACGAGCCGGTCAAGCCCGGTGGCGAAGGCGCGTTCGACCTCGTGATCACCGGCTACCCGGCCGGCGGTAAGCCCAAGGCCGTCCGCTTCTGGGTCGGCGTCGAATCGGGCGACGGGTCGACCAAGGCCAAAGCCGAAGAGGAGAAGCCGGACAATTGGCACACGCACGTCGAAGTGCCCAAGCCGATCCCCGCCGGCTCGAAGTTCTGGGCCGAAGTCGAGCCCGCCACGGGCGCGAAGTTCAAGGTGTCGTTCGACATGAAGCAGTAGAAGGAAGTGACGAGTTGCGAGTTGCGAGTTGCGAGTGACATGACGGCCGGCCGTCCACTCGCAACTCGCAACCGACAACTCGCAACTACTTCACCAGGTGAATCGTCGAAGTCACGTACATCTTCGTCTTGAAGTGGCCCACGTTGTCGTTCCACTGCCACGCGTCCATCATCCCCAGGAACACGCGCGTCGCCCCCTCGGGCACGACGATCGTCTGCGATTCCCCGTTCGCCCGCTTCCCGTCGCCGACGTAGAACGTCTGCTTGAGCTTCGGGCTGATCGTGCTGTAGTCGCGGGCGTTGGCCGTTCCGAAATCGAGGTTGGGCGGGGCACCGGACGAGTCGGGCCGCCCGTCGGCGATGAACACCGCCATCACAGCCCCGATCGGTGCCCGCACGTTGCTCATCCCGTTCGCCGACGTGTTCGGCACCGAGCTCGCCGGGTACACGCCGTTCGCGCACAGCTTGGTCGCGTCCCCGTCGGCCGTGTTGATCGACCCGGCGTCGTTGTTCTGCCACGACGCGTTCCCCGACAGGCCCTCCAGGTTGATCGTGTCCCCCGCCTTCAGGTTCAGCGCCGACAAATTCACCTCGAGCGGCCGCTGTTTCTTGGTTCCCGATGTGCCGGAATAGTCCCAGACGGTCGAGTTGTCCGCCCGGTAGTTCATGTGCAGCGTGTCGTCCGGCATGCCGCTGAGCCACAGGTTGCCCGACGCCGGCGGCTCGATCTCCGTCGACACCTCGACCGACCGCGCGACCGCCGTGGCCACGACGGTCGAGTTCTGCGAGCCGAGAAAGATGGCGCTGAACATCGGCGCCGCGCCGCTCCGCTGCAAATTCTGCCGGACGGTGACGGACACGGCGTCGCCGGACGAGTCGGACGTGAACGTGCGCGACGCGGCGTCCCAGGTGCCGCGGACGACCTCCGCCGGGTCGACGGTCGGCGCCTCCCCGTCGACGTTCGACTCGGCCGCGACCGCCGCCGCGTGGGCTCGGGCCGTCGTCAGCGGGGTGGAACTCGTCTGCATACCCCTGGCGGCGTAGCGCGCGGCCCCGTCGGCCGTCGCCTGCGCCGCGTGGCGGGCGAGCGACCGCCGCCCGACGTCCACCCCCAGCACCGCCACCCCGACGAGCAGCGGGAACGCGAACAACAGGTAGATCGCGGTGACGGCCGAGCGCCGCCGCCGCCGCCCCGTGATGCGTCGTGTCATTCCGGTGGGTACCAACCGCGCGCCCGTCCTTTCGAAATCCGTCCGGACCGGCACGACGTCGTGCCCGCCCGTATGGATTATCGGTGATGTGGGCGCCCCACTTGGCCCCGGGTCCGTTTTGCTACGGCCCGCCCGCGCGCCGGCCCGCTCAGTGCTTGCGCGAGCTTCTTACCGGACAGCGCATGATGTGATCGCGTCCACGCGCTCCGGTCCCACCCGATCCAGGCCCGCCCCCGCGCCTCACCCCCGCTTCGCCAGCTCCCACTTCACCGCCCCGCCGACAATCGTGGTGACCGCCCTCCCTTTCACCTTCCACCCGTGGAACGGGCAATTGCGGCTCTTGCTGACGAACTCCTCCTTGTCGATCGTCCACTCCATCGCCGGGTCGATGATCGTCACGTCCGCATCCGCCCCCTCGCGGAGCGTCCCCTTGTCGAGCTTCACGATCTCCGCGCCCTTGGTGGTCATTAGCTCGATCAGCTTCATCCACGGGATGTACCCCGGCTCCACCAACGCCTTGATGTATAGCGGCAGCGCGCACTCCAGGCCGATGATCCCGTTGGGCGCATACGCAAACTCGAGCTCCTTCTCTTCCGCCAGGTGGGGCGCGTGATCGGTCGCGAGACAGTCAATCGTCCCGTCAATGACCCCCTCGATGCAGGCCTTCACGTCCGCCGCCGTCCGCAGCGGCGGGTTCATCTTGTAATTCGTGTCGTAGCTCCGGCAACTCTCGTCCGTCAGCAGCAAATGGTGCGGCGACACCTCCGTCGTCACGCGCAGCCCGTCCCGCTTCCCCCGCCGCACGAGCTCCACGCTCCAGGCCGTCGAGATGTGCTGGATGTGGTAGGGGCAGTTGATCGTGCGATTGAGGAGCAGGTCCCGCGCGATCATGAGCTGCTCGGCCTCGCCGGGGTAGCCGCTCAGCCCCAGCGCCGTCTGCACGAGCCCGGCGTTCATCGCCCCCCCGCCCAGCGACGGGTCCTCGGCGTGCTGCATGAGGACGACGTCGAACATGCCCGCGTACTGCAGGGCTTTGCGGAAGACGCCCGGGTCGGCCACGCCCACGCCGTCGTCGGAGAACGCCACGGCCCCCCGCGCGTGCATCAGGCCCATCTCGGCCAGTTCCTTGCCCTCGCGGGCGCGGGTGATCGCGCCGACCGGGTACACGTTCGCCAGCCCCACCCGCCGGCTCTCCTCCAGCACGAAGTCGACCATCCCCTCGTTGTCGAGCGACGGCTTGGTATTCGGCATACAACAAACGGTCGTGAACCCCCCGGCCACGGCCGCCGCCGACCCCGACGCGATCGTCTCCTCCTCCTCGTCCCCCGGCTCCCGAAAGTGTACGTGAATGTCGATCAACCCCGGCGTCACGTAACACCCCTCGGCGTCGATCACCCGGTCCGCCCTGCCCAGATTCTTCCCGACGGCCTTGATCCGCCCATCCTCGATCAGCACGTCCACGCGCCGCTCAAAGACCTGCGACGGATCGAGCACGGTGCCGTTGATGATCAGGAGGGAAGGCATGGGCCCGGCGATATTCGGGGAACGACGTGGGGATGTAAAGCCGCGTGGAATTACGGAGGGCTGGGCGCCAATGACGAGGGGCGCGCCGAGAATGACGAATGACGAAATTCGAATGACGAATCAATGACCAAGTTCCAATGACAAATGACGAAACGAAAAGCCGTCAACCCGAGGGTACTCCCGACCCATCTATCCGGACCGTCCAGGCCCGTCCGCCCACGCGGGCACGCCCCGCCGTTCGCGGCCAGATCCTTCGACGTACCTCAGGGTGACCGAGCGGCACCCGCCCGCTTTGCCCCCCGTTTCGTCATTGAACCTTCGTCATTCGTCATTGATTCGTCATTCGAATTTAGTCATTCGTCATTCCGCGCCCGACATTCGTCCTTCCGCCCCCTCCCCCGCCACCCCCGCGCCAAAGTACCATCGCGGCCATGCCCCTCCCCTTCCGCC
>DASPKW010000166.1:0-20253 GCA_035627895.1 Tepidisphaeraceae bacterium
CCCTGGACGGATTCTGCGTCGGCGAGCCGTGGAACACGCTGGCCCAGCGCGAGGGGGCGGGCGTGGTCGTCGCGCCGACGGCGGACATTTTGCCCGGGCACCCGGAGAAGGTGCTGGCGGTGACGCGGCGGTGGGCGGCGGACAACCGGCAGGTGCTGCCGGCGATGATCCGCGCCGTGCTCCGCGCGTGCCAGTGGTGCAGTGAGCCGGCGAACGTCGGGGGGCTGGCGGAGATGCTGTCGATGCCGCGGTACGTGGGCGTGCCGGCGGACGTGGTGCGCGAGTGCCTGACGGTCGACCGGACGTTCGGGGTGGGCCCGCGGTTCGCGGGGATGCGGCCGGCGGACTGGGCGATGCGGAGCTTCGCTCCGGCGGCGACGTTCCCGAGCCGGACGCACGTGGGGTGGCTGCTCGAACAGATGATGCGCTGGGGGCACGTGGCGCCGGACGTGGACGTGGCGGAGGTGGCGGACCGGTGCACGGACAGCGCCGCCTACCGCGAGGCCGCGAACGTGCTGCGGCTGACGTGCCCGGAGACCGAGTACCCGCCGATGGCGCTGCGGAACGGGCAGACGTACGTCGTCCGCGAGCCGCTGACGGCGAAGCCGTAGGCGCCTGCGAAACAAACAACACAAAGCACAACCGCTTCAGACCCGGAAGGAACAGACAGGAACATGACGAACGCCGACAAGAACTACGCCCGCACGAACGCCTCGACCGCGCTGCCGGCCTCGCGCCGGGCGGTGCTGAAGTCATTGGCCGGCATGACGCTGTTGGGCGCCGCGGCCGTCGCGGGCGGCGCGGGGTGCGAGAAGAAGAGCAAGGCGAGCGCGGGCGTGCAGACGTCGAGCGGCCATGGCCCCGAGGTGACGAAGCTGAAGCTCGGGATGATCGCGCTGACCGACTGCTCGCCGCTGGTGATCGCGGAGAAGAAGGGGCTGTTCAAGAAGTACGGGGTCGAAGGCATCGTCGATAAGAAGGCGAACTGGGCGGCGATCCGGGACACGCTGAACTCCGGCGAGATCCAGGGGACCCACATGCTGCTGGGGATGCCGGTCGCGTCGACGATGGGCATCGGCGGGAACAAGGTGCCGCTGGTCATCCCGTGGATTCTTAATCGCAACGGTCAGAGCATCACGCTGGCCAAGGCGCTGAAGGGGAAGGTTCAGGCGGACGCGGCGGCGCTCAAGCTGATCGTGGACGCGGCGAAGGCGGCGGGGAAGCCCATGTCGTTCGCGATGACGTTCCCGACCGGGACGCACGCGATGTGGATCCGGTACTGGCTCGCGGCGGGGGGGATCAACCCGGACACGGACGCGGGGCTGAAGGTGGTGCCGCCGCCGAACATGTACTCGAACATGCAGGCGGGCGAGATGAACGGGTTCTGCGTCGGGGAGCCGTGGAACGCCAAGTGCGTCGCCGAGGGCGTCGGGTACACGGCGATCAACACGCAGGACATCTGGAAGGACCACCCGGAGAAGGTACTCGCGTTCAAGGCGGACTTTGCGGAGAAGAACCCGAAGACGGTCAAGGCGGTTCTCAAGGCGGTGCACGAGGCGAGCGTGTGGCTGGACGATTTGAACAACCGCCCGGAGCAGTGCGACCTGATCTCGCCGACCGGGTACGTCAACTGCGATAAGAACCTGATCCTGGGGCGGCTGAAGGGCGAGTACGACTTCGGGGACGAGCGGGGGAAGAAACAGGACCCGAACTACATGATCTTCAGCCAGCGGAACTGCAACTACCCGCAGCTCAAGTACGCGACGTGGTTCATGAGCCAGTACCGCCGGTGGGGCTTGGTCGAGGGGACGCCGGACTACGCCGGGATCGCCAAGCAGGTGATGCGGACGGACATCTACGAAGAGGCGATGAAGGAGATCAACTACGCGCACGGCGGGGCGAACTCGTCGCCGGAGACGCTGTTCGACGGCGTCACGTTCGACCCGGCCAAGCCGGAGGAGTACGCGAAGTCGTTCAAGGTGCACTCGATGAAGGGGTGAGCGGGAGATCCGAGGTTCGAGGTCAGAGGTCAGAGGTCAGAAAGTGAATTCGGGGGCGATTCGGGAGTCCAAGAATGTTGAAAAAGCTCATGATGAATGTCCTCGTGTTGCCCCTGGTCGGCGCGGCGGCGCTGCTGGGGCTTTGGGTGGCCGCCAGTTCGCTGACGTACGACCCCGAGAAGGGCAAGTCGTCGTTGCCCGGGCCGGCGCAGACGTGGGAGGAGAGCAAGAAGTACGTGCTCGAGCCGGCCGCGTACCGGAACGAGAACGACATGGGCATCCTCCGGTACACGTGGACGTCGCTCGTCCGCGTGCTTTCGGGGTATGGGATCGCGCTGCTGGCGGCGGTGCCGCTCGGGTTCCTGCTCGGGGCGAGCAAGACGTTCGCCAAGTGCTTCGACCCGATCATCCAGGTGCTGCGGCCGGTGAGTCCGCTCGCGTGGTACCCGATCATGCAGGCGGTGTTCATCGGGGTGCAGCGGACGTACGAGATCCAGGTGGGCGAGTGGGCGGCGATCTTCACGGTGGCCGTGTGCGCGATGTGGCCGACGGTGCTGAACACGGCGGCGGGCGTGCGGGCGATCCCGCAGGACTACCACAACGTCGCCAAGGTCTTGAAGCTGAGCAAGGCGAAGACGCTGTTCAAGATCCTCCTGCCGGCGGCGCTGCCGAGCATGTTCACGGGGTTCCGGCTGTCGCTGGGCATCGCGTGGCTGGTGATCGTGGCGGCCGAAATGCTGACGGGCAAGAACGGGATCGGCGGGTTCCTGAACCAGGAGTTCAACGCCGGCCACGTCGAGCCGATCTTCCTGTGCATCATCACGATCGGGATCGTCGGGTTCATCCTGGACCGGCTGATGTCGCTGGTCGAGGCGAACGTGACGAGCATCGCGGCATTTCCCGGTGCAGTGCGCCGGTGGGTCGGGACGTTGCGGGCGCCGCGCATGGAGCCGGTGCCGGCGACGTGAGCGGAGTTTCGAGTTGCGCGTTTCGAGTTGCTGGTGGGGGGCGTTGAGAGGTTGCCATGCTTGAAATGAAGAACGTTTCGAAGTCGTACGGCGACATGCACGTGTTGTCGGACATCAACCTGACGATCAAGGAAGGCGAGTTCGTCGCGATCGTCGGGTACTCCGGGGCCGGCAAAACGACGCTGATTTCACTGCTGGCGGGGCTGATCAAGCCGGACGCCGGGTCGGTCACGCTCGCGGGCGAGCCGATCGCGGGGCCGTCGCCGGACCGGGCGATCGTGTTCCAGAACTACTCGCTGCTCCCGTGGCTGAGCGTGTTCGAGAACGTGCAACTCGCGGTCGACTCGGTGTACCCGAAGAAGTCGGGCGCCGAGCGCAAGGCGCTGACGGCGCGAACGATCGCGATGGTGAATCTGTCGCACGCGGTCGAGAAGAAGCCTAGCGAGCTGTCGGGCGGCATGAGGCAGCGCGTGTCGGTCGCGCGGGCGCTGGCTATGAACCCGCGCGTGCTGCTGATGGACGAGCCGCTCGGGGCGCTGGACGCGCTGACCCGGGCGACGATCCAGGACGAGATCGAGCGGATCTGGTCGGCCGACCGGAAGACTTGCGTGTTGATCACCAACGACGTGGACGAGGGCATCCTGCTCGCCGACCGGATCATCCCGATGTCGGTCGGGCCGGGCGCGACGCTGGGCCCGGAGATCGCGGTGGACATCCCGCGGCCGCGGGACCGCAAGGCGATCAACCACGACCCGCGGTTCAAGCAGGTCCGGAACACGGTGCTCGGGTATCTGTTGGGACCGGGACGGAACCGCGCCTCGGTCACTGAAGTGACCAAGCCTCGGGAAGGTAGTGTGGTGCCTGTTCAATCGAAACCGCTTCCCAGCCTCGAGCCCCGCGACCTGTCCGCGCCGAAGCGGGGTTGGATCGGCGCCGCGCGGCGTACCAAGGTTGCCACGTAACCCGTCACGCCATCGCGTCGTTGAGCCCGCAGAGTTGTCCCGAGCACCGTCATGCGAAATCCAGGAAAATATCTCGAAGTCTTCCACCTCTCCAAGGCGTTCCCCAAGGCCGGGGGCGGCGAGAACCTGGTCGTCAAGGAGTTCGACCTGAACATGCGCGAGGGCGAGTTCGTGTCGCTCATCGGGCACTCCGGGTGCGGGAAGTCGACCGTCCTGTCGATCATCGCCGGCCTGACGATCAAGACCGCTGGGTCGATGATCCTGGCGGACAAGGAGGTGCACGGTGCCGGGCCAGACCGGGGCGTGGTCTTCCAGGCGCCGTCGCTGCTGCCGTGGATGACGGCGCTCGACAACGTGATGCTGGGCGTGGACCAGGTGTTCCCGACGGCGTCGGGGGCGGACCGACGGCACGTCGCCGAGCACTACCTGGAGTTGGTCGGGCTGGGCAGTGCGATGCACAAGATGCCGGCCGAGCTCTCGCAGGGCATGCGGCAGCGGGTCGGGATCGCGCGGGCGTTCGCGCTGTCGCCCAAGATGCTGCTGCTGGACGAGCCGTTCGGCATGCTCGACTCGTTGACGCGGATGGAGTTGCAGGAGGTGCTGTTGCAGGTCTGGCGCGAGCGGAAGATCACGGCACTCATGGTGACGCACGACGTGGACGAGGCGCTGTTCCTGTCGGACCGCGTGGTGATGATGACGAGCGGCCCGGAGGCGCACGTCGGGGACATTTTGCACGTGCCGTTCGCCCGGCCGCGGGACCGGCAGGGGGTGCTGAACCATCCCGAGTACTACAACCTGCGCGAGCACCTGATCGACTTCCTCGAGCACCACGACACGCGGAAGAAGCAGGTCAAAACGACGCCGTCGGCACCGGACGCGGTGCCATTCAACACGGGCGTCGTGGCGCTCGCGTAATCGATCACCGTCCAACTTCACCGCGATATACACCTATGACACCCCGCGAATTACTCACCGAAAAGATCAAACTCGCCAAGGTCAAGAAGAAGGTCGCGTGGCCGCAACTCGCCAAGGCGGTCGGTAAGGCGCCGGCGTGGACGACGGCGGCGCTGCTCGGGCAGATGAGCATGTCGGCCGAGGAGGCGGGGGCGGTCGGGCGGATGCTCGACCTGACGGAGGACGACGTCGCGCTGCTGCAGACGGTGCCGTACCGCGGATCGCTCCCGCCGGGCCCGCCGACGGACCCGCTGGTGTACCGGCTGTACGAGCTGATCCAAGTGTACGGGACGACGTTCAAGGCGCTGATCGAGGAAGAGTTCGGCGACGGGATCATGTCGGCGATCGACTTCTCGATGGACCTGAAGCGCGTCGCCGACCCGAAGGGCGACCGCGTGCAGATCCCGCTGAACGGGAAGTTTTTGCCGTACAAGAAGTATTGAAGCCGAAGAACGAATCGAATCGACGGGCCGCAAAGACGCAAAGACACGAAGGAATTCGGCGACGGAGTCCGGTGGGAGCAGGGGGTGATCGCGCCAGGATTCGCCTGCCGCGGGTCGCAATCCTTCCGGGCGTCGTTGTGCCCTCGCGTCTCTTGCGGCCGATCGTAACGTTTTGAACTAAGAGCAACGCGCTACCCGGGAATGGAGACTTAGAAGAATGGGCTCGTCACGCTGTCGTTCGATCGCATTGGCTACGTTTGCGTTGTTGAGCGGTGCCGCACTCGCCGGCGGGAACGCCGCGCCGGCCCCCAAGGCGGCCGTCGCGCCGCCCGCCCCGCCGCCGTACACTGCGGTGCGGTGGAGCGAGGATTACCTGTACCTGTCGAAGGCCCCGAAGACGGACTTCTTCGACGGGATCAAGTACGTGCCGCTCGGGTCCGACCCCGACTGGCACGTGTCGTTCGGCGCGCAGGCCCGGCTTCGGTACGAGTACTTCAACAACTTCAACTTCGCCCCGCCGACCGCCGCGCAGGACGAGGACGGGTACTACCTCACGCGGCTGTTCGCGCACGCCGACCTGCACCTGGGCAAGAGCGCGCGGGTGTTCGTGCAGGGGAAGAGCTCGATGATCGACGACCGGGTCGGCGGGCCGCGCCCGATCGATGCCGACGAGGCCGACATCCAGCAGCTGTTCTTCGACTACAAGTTCGATTTGGGCGGGAAGAACTCGGCGACGGTGCGGCTGGGCCGGCAGGACCTGATCTACGGGGCCCAGCGGCTGATCTCGCCGCTGGACTGGACGAACACGCGGCGGACGTTCGAGGGCGCGAAGATCGCGACGACGTTCGACGCGGGGTCGGTCGGCCAGCACGCGCTCGATTTGTTCTGGGTGCGGCCGGTCGACGTGGACAAGGAAGAGCTGAACGACGGGGACGGGCAGACCTCGTTCGCGGGGGCGTACGACACGATTAGTTTGCCAGGCGTGATGCCGGGCTCGAACACGAAACTCGAGCTGTACGCGCTGGCGCTGAACCGGACGAACGCGCGGTTCGGCGCCAACGCCGCCGCGACCGCCGGCACGCGGGACGAGGACCGTTACACGCTCGGGTTCCGGCTGTCGGGCGCCCCCAAGCCGTGGGATTACGACGTGGAGGCGGCGTACCAGTTCGGGAAGATCGGCGACCAGACGATCTGCGCCTGGTCGGTCGCAGCCGAGGTCGGGTACACGGTCGCCGGCAACCCGATGGCCCCGCGGTTCTTCGTCGGGTTCGACGCGGCCAGCGGCGACGACGCGGGCGGCAACTTCGGCACGTTCAACCAGTTGTTCCCGCTCGGGCACGCGTACTTCGGGTTCATCGACGTGATCGGTCGGCAGAACATCGTCGATTTGCACCCGGGCGTCGAGCTGACGCTGATCCAGAACGCGAAGTACGCGAAGAAGCTCTCGTTCCGGGCCGACTACCACATGTTCTGGCGGCAGGAGCAGGACGACGCGGTGTACAACGTGGGCGCGGGCGCGGCGAGCTCGCCCCCGAACGCGGGCGTGCTCCGCGGGGCGTCCGGGTCGGGCGAGATGTTCATCGGGTCGGAAATCGACTTGCTCGTCACATGGCAGGTCGACCGGCATTTGCAGATCATCGGCGGGTACTCGCACTTCTTCGCCGGCGACTTCATCGAGAACACGGGGGCGTCGAAGGACATCGACTTCGCGTACCTGGCGGTGCAGTTCACGTTCTAGCGGCCGCAAAGGCGCAAAGGCACGAAGCGGCGTTCAATGCAGTCTGACCGCGGGCGGGGTCTCTCGCGAGGCCTCGCCCGCGTGCTTTTGCGCGATGGCGTGCACGGGGCGTCGGGCGCGGGGTATTCCACTGCATGACCCGCGCACTTCTCGTCGTCGCGTTGTTGGCCGTTCCAGCAGGTGCCGAGTTTCCGGCGTTTCGGCACCACTACATTGATCGGTCGCTGCCCGGGAACTCGTACGGGCAGACGTCGCTGGTCGACGTGGACCGCGACGGCGACCTCGACTTCATCACCGGCGGGGCGGACGCGCAGCGGACGGTCTACTGGTTCGAGTACCGCGGGGCGGACGATTGGGTGCGGCACATCGTGGGCACGAACCACCCGTCCGACGTGGGCGGGGCGGCGGTGGACGTGGACGGGGACGGGTGGGTCGATCACGTCGCGGGGGGCGTGTGGTATCGCAATACCGATAAGCCGCGCGAGCAGGCGTTTGAGCGAATCGTGTTCGACGCGGAGCTCAAGTCCGTGCACGACCTCGTCGTCGGCGATCTCGACGGCGACGGGCGGGCCGATGTGGTGACGATGTCGGACAAGAACAATTTGCGGTGGTACGCGATCCCGAAAGACCCGCGGCAGCCTTGGGCCAGGCACGACATCGGGGCGGGCGTCCACGCGGGGGTGGCGCTGGGCGATTTGGACGGCGACGGGGACGTTGACGTGGCGCGCTCGAACGCGTGGTTCGAGAACGCCGACGGGAAGGGGCTGCGGTGGGTCGAGCACGCGCTGCCGTTCGGCAGGGCGACCGGGCCGTTCCCGCTGGCGACGCGGGCGGTGGTCGCCGACGTCAACCGCGACGGCAAGCCCGACCTGGTGATGACGGAGAACGAGATCCGATCGGGCAAGGTCGCGTGGCTCGAAAACGTGACCGGCAAGGGCACCGACTGGCGCGTGCACGAGTTGAAGGCGGGCGACGCGGCGGCGCGGGGGGCGTACCACTCGCTGGCGGTCGCCGACTTCGACAAGGACGGCGACCCCGACGTGTTCACCGTCGAGATGGAATGGATCGCCGGGGCGCGGCCGCCGCGGTGGTTCATCTGGGAGAACGTGGACGGGAAGGGGGCGAACTTTGTCGAACGCGTGATCCTGGACGCCAAGCTCGGCGGGCACGAGGCGGTGGTGGGGGATGTCGATGGTGACGGCGATCTGGACATTGCGAGCAAGCTCTGGCGGCCGCGGAAGGACAATGCGAACGAGGGGCGGAATCACGCGGATTTCCTGGAGAACCTGCTGGTGAGCAAGCCGGGCAAGTGAGGGGGGGTGTCGACCCGCGGGCATTCACGTAACGCCAGTGAGCAGGCGTGGTAGAATGAATTGCATGCTCTTGGTGCGCGCGTCCGGGATGCTCGTGGTGCTGATCGTCTGTGTCGCCGCGCGCGCCGCGGAACCGTCGGGGCCGCGGGATGCGGCGGGGGTACTGGAAGCCCACTGCGTCGCGTGTCACAACCCGGCGAAGACCAAGGGCGGGCTGGACCTGTCGACGCGCGAGGGACTGATCAAAGGCGGGGAGTCGGGGCGGGCGGTCGTGGTGGGGAATCCGGACGCGAGTCTGCTGATCATGTCGGTACGACACCAGACGGATTCGCCGATGCCGCATAAGGCGGACAAGCTGGCGGATGCGCAGATTGCTCTGCTGGCGGAGTGGGTGAAGGCGGGGGCGGCGTACGAGCGGACGCTCAAGGCGGTGGAAACGAAGCCGGGGGGGTTTGCGATCACTGAAGCCGACCGGAGGCATTGGGCGTTCCGCCCGGTGCGCGCGCCGGCGGTGCCGGAGTTGTCGCCGGCGGTGGTGGGGGCCACCGAGATCGATCGGTTCGTCCTGCGCGAACTGCGGGCTAACGGGCTTTCGCTATCGGCGAGGGCGGACAAGCGGACGCTGATCCGGCGGGTGTCGCTCGACCTGGTCGGCCTGCCGCCAACGCCGGCGGAGGTGGAGGCGTTCGTCGCGGATTGGTCGCCGGACGCGTACGAGAAGCTGATCGACCGGTTGCTGGCGAGCCCGCACTACGGCGAGCGGTGGGGGCGGCACTGGCTGGACCTGGCGCGATTCGCGGAGACGGACGGGTTCGAGCACGACGCGGTGCGGCCGCACGCGTGGCGGTACCGCGACTACGTGATTCGGTCGTTCAACGCGGACAAGCCGTACGACGTGTTCGTGAAGGAGCAGATCGCGGGGGACGAGCTCTGGCCCGATTCGGCGGACGCGCGGGTGGCGACGGGGTTCGCACTCCTGGGCCCGGACATGGTCGACAGCTCGGACCAGGTGCAGCGGCGGCTGAACACGCTCAACGACGCGGTGGACACGGCGGGGCTGGCGCTGCTCGGGCTGACGATCGGATGCGCGCGGTGCCACGATCACAAGTTCGAGCCGCTGGCGCAGAAGGACTATTACCAATTGCAGGCGTTCTTCGCGCCGGCGAAGTTCGTGCGGGACCAGCCGATCCCGTCGGCGGCGGACCGGGCGGCGTACGACGCGGCGATGGCGGAGTACAGCGCGCACCCGCTCGTCAGAGAACTGGCGGCGATCGAGGGGCCGGCGCGCGAGGCGGTGCGGCGAAAAAAGCTCGCCAAGTTGCCGGCCGAGGCGCAGGCGGCGCACGCGGTGCCCGAGGAGCAGCGGAACGCCGAGCAGGCGAATCTGGTGCTCGAGACTGAAGACATGGTGAAGGTCGCGGACAAGGAGATCGCGCCCGCACTCGCCGAGCCGCAGAAATCGCGGCGCACGGAGCTGCTGGCGGAGGTGAGGAAGCTCGCCCGGCCGGCGGAGTTGCCCAAGGCGATGGCGCTGGTGGCGGGCAAGCCGACCAAGACGTTCGTGCTGACGCGCGGCGAGCACACGCAACCGGGCGAGGAAGTCCGGCCGGGCTTCCCGACCGTCGTGTCGACGGGGCAGTCGAGGGAGCGGCGCGCGGAGTTGGCGGCGTGGGTCGCGAGCCCGGAGAACCCGCTGACGGCGCGGGTGATGGTCAACCGCATTTGGCGGCACCACTTCGGCCGCGGGCTGGTCGCGACGCCGAGCGATTTCGGCGTACGCTCCAAGCCCACGCACCCGGAACTGCTCGACTGGCTCGCGGGCGCCTTCGTTAAGGACGGGTGGAGCGTCAAGCGGATGCACAAGCGCATGCTGCTGTCGCTGGCGTATCAGCAGACGTCGCGGCCCGAGGGTGCGCAGCTCGCGCGGAAGGTCGATCCCGAGAATAAGCTGTACTGGCGGATGAACCGGCTGCGGCTCGAGGGCGAGGTGATCCGGGACAGCCTGCTCGCGGTCGGCGGGCGGCTCAGCGCGGAGAAGATCGGAGGGCCGAGCGTCTTCCCGCCGCTGCCGGACGGGATCGGCAAGGGGGCCAAGCAGGGCTGGAAGGTCAGTGCCGACCCGGCCGACCAGCGGCGGCGGAGCGTGTACATCTTCGCCCAGCGCAACCTGCGGTTCCCGTTCCTGGAGGTGTTCGACGCGCCCGACAGCAACCTGAGTTGCCCGGCGCGGGAGAAGAGCACGACGGCGCCGCAGTCGCTGGCGCTGTTGAACGCCGACGAGGTGATGGCGGCCGCGAAGGCGACGGCGGCGCGGCTGGAGGCGGAAGCGAAGTCCGTCGAGGAACGAGTGGCGTTGGCGTACCGGTTGACGCTGGGCCGACCGCCCACGCACGCGGAGATGGGGATCGCGCTAGAGTTTTTGAAGGGTGCGCCGCTCAGCGAGTTTTGCCGGGCGCTGTTTAACGTGAACGAGTTTGTGTACGCGGAGTGAGTGTGGGGGCGGCAGACGTGCCTCACTGAAGTGAGCACGCCGGTGAGGATGCGTGTCATGAAGCAAGTGCCCAATCCGTCGCGTCGCACGTTTCTCCGCAATGCCGGGTGCGGGTTCGGCATGGTCGCGCTGACGTCGATGCTGCAGAGCGACAGCCTCCTCGCCGCGGGCGCCGCGCCGGTGAACCCGCTCGCGCCGCGGCCGGCGCACTTCGCCGCCAAGGCGAAGCGCGTGATCTTCCTGTTCATGTCGGGTGGGCCGTCCCATGTGGACCTGTTCGACCCGAAACCGGATCTGATCAAGCTGGCGGGCCAGCCGATTCCCGAATCCTTCGGGCACTTCAAGACGCGCCGCGCGGTCGCAAAGAACAAACTCCTGCCGCCGGCCCGGGCGTTCGCGCCGCGCGGGCAGTGCGGGATGGAGGTGTCTGACTACCTGCCGCACATCGCCGGGTGCGTGGACGACATCGGCCTGCTCCGCGGGTGCTACGGCGACAGCGTCACGCACCCCGAGTCGGTCTACCAGATGAACACCGGCACGATCCTGATGGGCAAGCCGAGCCTGGGGGCGTGGGCGACGTACGGGCTGGGCACCGAGAACGAGAACATGCCCGCGTTCGTCGTCATGCCCGACCCGGCCGGGTGGGTGAAGGGCGGGGCGCCGGCGTGGGGCAACGGGTTCCTGCCGGCCGCCTACCAGGGGACGATCCTCCGCGGCGGGGCCTCGCCGATCCTCAACCTCCGCTCGCCCGCGGGCGTGTCGGACGCGCAGCAACGTTCCACCGTCGACCTGATCAACAAGCTGAACGCCAAACACGGCGGGGCGGACGAGGATTCGGAACTGGCCGCCCGCATCGCCGCGTACGAGCTGGCGTTCCGGATGCAGTCGTACGCGCCGGATGTCGTGGACGTGTCGAAGGAGTCGCCCGCCACCCGCGCCCTCTACGGCGTCGACGACAAGGTGACGGCCGAGTTCGGGATGCGCTGCCTGATGGCCCGCCGGATGGTCGAGCGCGGCGTGCGCTTCGTGCAACTCTACTGCGGCGACACGAACGGCTGGGACGGCCACTCCGACGTCGACGGCAACCACGCCAAGCTCTGCGCCGCGAGCGACAAGCCCGTCGCGGGTCTCCTGAAAGACCTCAAGTCCCGCGGTCTGCTCGAGAGCACGCTGGTCGTCTGGGGCGGCGAGTTCGGGCGGATGCCCATGAGCGAGGGCGGCAACGGCCGCGACCACAATCCGCACGGCTTCTGCATGTGGATGGCCGGCGGCGGCGTGAAGGGCGGGACGGTCATCGGCCAGACCGACGCCGTCGGTTTGCGGGCGGTGGGCGATAGAACGCACGTCCACGATTTGCACGCGACGATCTTGCACCTGCTCGGCATGGACCACACGCGGCTGACGTACCGGCACAACGGCCGGAACGAGCGGCTGACGGACGTGGCGGGGAACGTTATCAAGGGGGCGCTGGCGTGATCGTAGGTTGGTGTACTCGTCCGCGCCGATCCGACGCGCCGCCCGCCTCCGAACGCATGCACGCCCACCCTACGAATTCGTCGGCGTGGCCGCCGCCCGTCCACCCCGGCGCGCGTGCCCTAATTCCCCTGGTACAGCCACTTCCCGCCTTCCTTGACGAGGTAGAAGCTCGTCGCCTTCCGTTTCTTCGGGACGCTGCACTTGACCTTCGCGGTGTCGCCCTGGAGTTCGGCCTCGCCGACCGTGAACCCGCCCTTGAGGGTCTGGTTGAGTTGCTTGAGCCGCTCCTCGGTCGTCTTCTCCTTCCCCTTGGCCGAGAGCAGCGCGGTGGCGGCGGGGTAGTCGCCCTTCTCGACGGCGGTGAAGAACGCGGTCATGACGGCGGCCGGCGAGTCGGCGGCCGCGGCCTCGGCGGCAACCGCGACCGTGCCGCGCGCCCCCATCATGACGGACATCGCCACGAGCGCCGCCATCGATGCAATCGTGAAGCGTCGGTCGAACATGTTGGCTCCTGAGACGGGGGCATGGGTCTGCGCGGGTGCCGGGCCGCCGGGCCGCCTGGCCGCCGCAGTTAATCATAACGCCGTCCCCCCGGACGACAACGGTTTTCCGAAGGAACGGCTATCTTCGGCTTCCCGCCCGCCGCACCCCAAGGGAGCCGAGGGGGTCAAAGCGGTCAGGCGGGGAGCAAGGGCCATCGCCCATCTCACCTCCGCCGCGCGTAGGGTTTGCCGACGTCAAGGGAGAGAAGGCGAGGGGCCTCCGGCGGCCCCCCGAGGGGGGTCACGGGCGAGCCGCCCATGCCACGCGCGGCGGCTTGCGCGCGATCCTCAACTCCCAACTTCATTCTCCCCTGAACTCGGCGACCTCGGCGTCTTGGCGTTCATTCCAGAACGGGCGCCGCCCCCAACGGAATCACCACGACTCGAATCGGCGGACGACTTCTTCGTGTCCGTTCGTGTGCTTCGTGGTTCGTCTTTCTGCCGCCCGCGGGGCCGGGGGGTCGGGGCGTTACGCGTCGTCGCCGCGGACGTCGGAGCGGAAGCGGTCGGGGGTGCCCTCGGGGGTGAGCTTGCCGTCGCCGGCGCGGTCGCGGGCGTCCTGGGCGCCGGGCGGGTAGGCGGACGCGGGTCGGTCGCGCGGCGGGACGGGGGCGGGGGCGGTGGCGGCGTCGCCGAGCGCGGCGCCCGCGAACTCGGACAGGCGATCGGTGAACGTGGCGTCGAACTCGATCAAACCGAAGTGCTTGGCCGGCGAGAGCTCGTGCAGCGTGCTGCCGGCGATCACGGCATTCATGTGCCGGCTGGCGTCGGGGAGGGTCGTCGTGTCGCGGCCGCCGGCGACGATCAGGGCGGGGCGCGTGACGAGCGGCAATGCGTCGGCCGCGTCCCAGTGGAGCATGCCGAGCGTGCCGCGGGCGGTCACGGCGGGCGACGCCTGCGTGTAGTACCACGCGACGAAGTCGAGTTGGTCGCGCGTCTCGCCCCCGGAGAACCCGGAGCGGTGGGCGCTGCGGTGGGCCGAGCCGTTTAGGTAGCTCAGCCAGTTCAGGGCCCACAGCAGGGGGGAGAGCGCGATCGTCGCGTAGAGCAGCGGCTCAATCAGGGGCTTCTGGATCTTGGTGAGGATCGAGTGCCCCTTCATCGTGCGGAGCGGGTTGGTGTACGTGCCGTGGGCGAGGCACACGCCGGCGACGCGCGCGGCGAACTCCGCGGGGTGGCGCCGGGCGAACTCGAGGATCGTCATCGAGCCGATGCTGTGGCCGATTAGGACGGCCCGCCGGCCCGCCGGCAGCGTCTCGCGCAGCACGCCGAGCAAATGGTCGGCCAGGCGCGGCAGGGTGTACGCGCGGTCGGGCGTGCGGGACGTGTCGCCCAGGCCGGCGGCGTCGTAGGCGATCAGGCGGAACTGGCCGGAAAGCCGGGCGCGGATCGGGTTCCACTCGGTCGCGTCGGCGCCCCAGCCGTGGGCGAAGACGAGCGTGGGCGCGTCGTTGCCGGCGGCCGAGTCGATCTGAATGCAGGTCTGCGTGCCGTCGGGCTGGTGGATCTGCCGGTGCTCGCGCCACGCGCGGCGGCGGTGGGTGAGGTCGGACGGGGCGCCGCGCTGACCGGCCTTGTCTCCCGCGTCGCTGGCCGCGGCCGAGCGCCGCTTGGCCAGCACCAGGCGCGAGACCCACAGCCCGCCGCCGAGTTGCCAGAAGGCGATGAGGACCGTCGTAGCGAGCAGGGCGGTGGGCACGTTCAGGCCCGGGCGGAACTCGAACCGCTGGACGGGCTGACGCACCTCCTGCCCGTTCACGGTGCGCGGCTCGTCGCGGATCACGAGCGATCGCTGGTACGCCTCGCGGCCGGCGTAGACGGCGAGCGCGATCAGACCGACGGCGATCAGGCCGCGGAGCCAGGCGGACAAAATGAAAAGCGGCGACATGGGCGAGACCTCCGTGTGCGCGAACGTCGGGTGCACCGTACGCCTGCAAACGGCGTGCGCGAAGGGGGAAATGGGGAAGGCAAAGGCACGGAGGCACGAAGGCACGGAGGGGGGGTGAAGAGATGGAGGCGTCGAGTGGGGAGGTCGATCGGGACGCACTGACTCCCTCTGCCCCTGGTCCCCCACTTCGTGCCTACGTGCCTTCGTGCCTTCGCGCCTCCCTGCCTTCCCCCGCCGTCCCCTACAATGCGCACATGAGCGATCCCTCCCCCTCCCGCGTCGAGCGTGATTCCATGGGCGAGATGCGCGTGCCGGCGGACGCGTATTACGGGGCGTCGACGGCGCGGGCGGTCGAGAACTTTCCGATCTCCGGGCTGCGGCTGCCGCGGCGGTTCGTCGCGGCCGTGGGGCTGATCAAGTGGGCGGCGGCGGAGGTCAACAAGACGCTGGGGCTGCTCGATCACCGCCGCGCGGAGCTGTTGCAGCGGGCGGCGCAGGAGGTCGTCGACGGCAAGCTCGATGACGCGTTCGTCGTCGACGTCTTCCAGACCGGCAGCGGCACCAGCACGAACATGAACGCGAACGAGGTCATCGCCAGCCGGGCGAACGAGATCGCCACGGGAAAGCGCGGCGGCAAGGAGCCGGTGCACCCCAACGACCACGTCAACATGCAGCAGTCGAGCAACGACGTCATTCCGACCGCGATCCACGTCGCCGCGGCGGCGGGGCTGCGCGATGACCTCGTGCCGGCATTCATTCACCTGGCCGAGGCGCTGGAGGCGAAGGCCGCGGCGTTCGACGACGTGGTCAAAATTGGGCGGACCCATCTGCAGGATGCGACGCCGATCCGCGTCGGGCAGGAGCTGTCGGGGTACGCGGCCCAGGCGCGGCTGGGCGCGTTGCGGGCGAACAAGGCGGTCAACGCGCTGCGCGAGTTGCCGCTCGGCGGGACGGCGGTCGGCACGGGGATCAACTCGCACCCGGCGTACGCGGCCCTGGCGATCGCCGCGATCGCCCACAAGACGGGCCTCGATTTCGTCGAGGCCCAGAACCACTTCGAGGCCCAGGCCGCGAAGGACGCGGTCGTCGAGACGTCGGGGCAGCTCCGCACGATCGCCCTGTCGCTCGCCAAGATCGCCAACGACATAAGGTGGCTCGCCAGCGGCCCGCGGTGCGGGCTGGGCGAGCTGTCGATCCCCGCCACGCAGCCGGGCAGCTCGATCATGCCCGGCAAGGTCAACCCGGTCATGTCTGAGATGGCGCTACAGGTGTGCGCGCAGGTGATCGGCAACGACGCCGCCGTCGCCGCGGCAGGCTCGGCCCTCGGGAGCACGTTCGAGCTGAACGTCATGATGCCGGTGATGGCGTACAACGTGCTGCAGTCCATCGAGCTGCTGTCCCGCGCGGCGCGCGTGTTCGCGGACCGGTGCGTCGCGGGGCTGGAGGTGAATAAGGAACGCTGCGAGAGCCTCGTCGAGCAGTCGCTGGCGATGTGCACGAGCCTCGCCCCGCACATCGGTTACGACGCGGCGGCCGACATCGCCAAGGAGTCGTTCAAGACGGGCAAGACGGTGCGCGAGGTGGCGCTCGCCCGCGGCGTCATGCCCGCGGCGGAACTCGACAAGGCGCTCGATGCCAAGCGCATGACGAGCCCGCAGGCGGACGTAGTGGGGTCGGGCGGGGGGTGAGGGGCAAAAGCCCGAACGTTAGAATCGCCGCCAGGAAGGAGGCTCGCATGACCCTGCTCATCGCGGACCGGTTCGTCACCGAGCGCCTGATTGCCGAGCGGCAAGCGAACGGTCACGACGCGCACGACGAGGTGTGAGACGGCGTGTACTTCATTCCGCCGATCCTGGACAACGAACACCAATTGATTGCGGGCGAGCTGGGCGTGATCTTCGGGGTCACGATCAAGTGGAAGGGCCTCGGAGAGGCGTTCATCGGCGCGAATGTGACCGACCGAGCGGACTGGGAGACGAACTATCGAGCGCCGGACGCACTGGTGTTCTTGAACGGGCACGCCGCAGTTGACAGAGACACCCACTGGCTCGGCGGCCCCGACCTCGCGGTCGAGATTCTCAGTACCGGCGACCGGTCCCGTGAGAAGCTCGCGTTCTACGCCGCGGTGGGCACGCGCGAAGTCCTCCTGATCGACCGCGACCCGTGGCGGTTGGAACTGTACCGGCTCACCGACGGTGAAATGGTCGAAGTCGGTCATTCCGAACTTCCCGATGCGGGAACGCTCGCGTCCGCCGTCGTCCCGCTTTCGTTCCGTTTGATCCCGGGCCCGCAACGCCCCGTGATCGAGGTGACCGGCCGCGAGCCCGAACAGTCGTGGACGATCTGAATCTCGGTCAAAAAGAAACCCACGGACGAGTCCGTGGGCTTGTAGGAAGTGGGGAGGTCGGCCTGCGCATTCACCCGCGTTCCACACCCTTTTCCCCAAAGTACACCGTCTCCCCCGCCTTGATCACCTTCAACCCGATCTCCCGCGTCTTGAGCTGTTCCGCGTCCACCGCGTAGAGCGGCGAGATCTCGATCTGTGCCGCCGGCTCGCCGTTGGCGCGCTCGACGTCCACGCCCGCCATCTCGAGCCACTCGGCGGCCCGGCGGATCTGGTCGCGCTTCGACGTGGCGGGGCTGTCGTCGCCTTGGGCGTTCTTGACCGGGCTGAACTCCTCGTCGCGCTTGGTCGTGTAGACGATCGCGTTGCTGGCCAGCGGGATCGCGTCGAACACGAACTGCTCGAGCTTGACCGCGTTGGGCTTCTCAGGCTTAACGGGGTTTCCGGCCGCGTCGACGTACGGCACCTTCTTCTCCGCCCTATGCCAGGGCAACTTGAGGTCGCCGCCCTCGTTCAGGCGCTCGATGAAACTGACGCGCAGCGCGTGGATCGCGATCGACCCGGCGTTGAACAGCAGCGCCCCGTTCGGCCCCGTGCGCTTGGCGACCTCCTCGGGCAGATCGGAGTACTCGATCACCTGCAGCTTCCCGTCGCCGATCGCGAAGTTGCCGACCTTCTCCAGCGCGTGCGCCTTGCTCACCGTCTTGCTCGACATCTCCGAGCCGGTCAGGTCGTGCAACCCGATGAACAGCGGGTCGATCGTGTGGACGATCGGGTTGTCGACCTGGAAGTAGGAGAGGTGCTCGACGCCGCGCTTGCGCATGTCGGCGATCGCGCCGCTCTTGTACAGCGCGCGGAGCGACCCTCCGTGCCCGTCAGGCGAAAGCGCGAGCGAGTCGGGCTTGTCGAGCAGGATGGCGCCCGTCGCCATGTCGAACGCCGGCATCATCCCCTGCTGGAAGAAGAAGACGTTGGCCGGGTTGTAGTCGAAGTAGTTGTGCTGCTTGAAGAACGCGCGGGTCGGGCCGTCGTTCACCTCGCTGGTCATCACGTACCACGGGATCGGCTTCCCCGCATCCCGCGACAGCGCCAGCAACTGCTCGGCGAACACCCGGAACAGCGGCTTGTTCTTGATCGGCGTGACGGGGTACTCGCCCTTGGGGCCGTCGTACCCGAGGCGCGTGCCCTGCCCGCCGGCCACGAGGAACGCGCCGACCTTCCCCTGCTTGAGGAGCTCGTGCCCGCGCGCCTTGGCCTTGGCGTACAGCGCCTCCTGCTCGGGCGTGGTCGCGCGGTACGGGTACGCCTGCACCGGCTGGATGTCTTTGGGCAGCGGGAACTGCGGCTTGCTGCGCACGTAGTCGCGCAGCAGGGCGGGCAGCGCCTCCAGGTTCAGGGCCGACAACTGGGCGGCCAGCTTCGCCTGCCCGGCGGCGTCGCGCGTCCCGAGGTGGCGGGCCAGATCCGATTGACCCGCGGCGTCCAGCTTCGACCTGAGTTCCGACAGTTCCATGACGTGTAAATTCCTTCCCGCCCCCGCCAAATGTAATCCCGACTACGACACCCGCGATGTATATCGACGCGGTCCACGCGCGACAAGCGACGTAATCGCGATCGGCCTGCGGGAGCTCACGGAAGAGCTGTCAGTCGGGGCAGTTTCCCATTGTGAACGCCCCTGTGTCGACTATGATTCGGGGCGCACGTCGTACGCGTGCGGAACGCTTACCTTCGTACGGGCGGGAGTCGCGCCGATGGTCGTTTTCCATTGCGAACATTGTGGGAAGAAGCTCGGGGCCAAGGAGAGCCAACTCGGCCGCTCCATCAAGTGCCCGAAGTGCCAGCAGCCGGTGGTGGTTAGGGATGAGTCGGCTGCGGTCGAATCGGTACCCCCGCCTGCCGCCGCGCCGGCCCCGTCGCGCCTGCCGCAGCCGATTTACGGCCGCCCCGCGGCCATCCCCGGCGCGCCGCACCTGGGTTACGCCCCGGCCCCGCAGGGATACGCCCCGCAGCAGCCGTACGCGCCGCACCCCGGCTACGCCCCGCAACCGGGGTACCACGCCCCGCAACAGCATCAGCACCCGGTGTACGCCCAACCGCAGGCGTATGCCCCGCAGGGTTACGCCCCGCAGCAGCCCACGTACGAGCAGCCGCCGGACGGCTATTCGGACGCCGACCCGCTCGCGCTCGCCGCGGCGGCTTCGGCGGCGCCCGCCGGGCACGATGCCTCGGCCGCGCCCGCTGCCAAGCCCAAGACCCGTAAGGCCCCGCCCAAGCCCAAGCCGACTCCGGCCTGGGTCTACGCCGTCGTCGCCGTCGTTGTCATCGGGTTGGGCGTCGGCGGGTACTTCATGTTCTGCCCGGTCGACCCGAATCCGGCGATCGCAAAGGGTGGCGGTGGCGGCAGCGGGGGCGGTGGCACGTCGGCCGGTGGCAAGACCGACCCGGACGCCGGCGTGATCCCGCTCGTCGGGCCCAAGGCGTCGGAAGACGACTGGAAGAACACGCCCGACACGGCGGCGGCGGCGGCCCCGAAGAAGGTCGAGCCCAAGCCCAAGGTCGCCAACCCGTTGTCGTCGGAAGACCTCTACGCCCAGGCCGCCCCCTCAATCGGCCGGGTCGAGGTCTCGCTCAAGGGCGAGAAGCAGGGCCTGGGCACCGGGTTCTTCGTGACGTCCGACGGGCTCATGATCACCAACTTCCACGTGATCGCCGAGTGCGACTCGGCCGAGATCATCATGCCCGGCGGCACCAAGTACCAGGTCCTCGGGATGGTCGGCTCCGACGCGCTCAACGATCTGGCCCTACTCAAGACCAGCGCGACCGGCGTCACGCCGCTCAAGGTCTGGGAGGGCGACCCGCCCGTCGTCGGCACGCTCGTCTACGCGATCGGCAACCCGCGCGGGCTCGACTCGACCCTGAGCAAGGGCGAGATCAGCGCGATTCGCCGGGACAAGCTCGGCGAGGTCGAGCGCGTCCAGATCAACGTGCCGATCACCCACGGGTCGAGCGGCGGCGCGCTGCTCGGCGCCGACTGCGTCGTGGTCGGCGTGACGACCAGCGGCATGGGCGAGGCGAACCTCAACTTCGCCGTCCCGTCCAAGCTGGTGACCGCCGTGATCAAGGGCGCCGGGAAG
>DASPKW010000167.1:0-9777 GCA_035627895.1 Tepidisphaeraceae bacterium
GGACTGGAAGGGGAGGGTGACGGGGCCGGAGGTGTCGATTTCGCCGGACTCGCCCGAGATGGGCTTCTGGAGGCGGGCGATGAGGGCGTCGATGCGACGGCAGGCGTCGGCGTAGGCGAGTTGCGAGTTGCGAGTTGCGAGTTGCGAGTCGGCGGCGTCGGCGATTTCGGCGTTGGCGACGACTTTGATGGTCTTGTCGAGGTGGTCGAAGATGACGAGTTCGCCGTAGAAGGCGAATTGGAGGTCGGGGAGGTTGCGGTCGTCGGCGGGGGGGGCGGTGAGCTTTTCGGCTTCGTAGTAGCGGATGGTGTCGTAGCCGGCGTAGCCGACGAGGCCGCCGGTGAACGGGGGGAGCTTGTCGTCGTGGTGGTAGCGGCGCTTGGGGAGGAGTTTGGCGAGGTCGGCGAGGGGGTCGGTGGTCGTGTGGGCGGTGGCCTGTTGCGAACCGGATAAGTGGCGGACCGACGCTTTGCCATCTTTCGCTTCGTACACGTAACGGGGGCTGGTGGCGATGAAGGAATAGCGGCCGATCTTTTCGATGCCGACGACGGACTCGAGGAGGAAGGCGTGGGCGGAGTCGCCGAGGAGTTCGAAGGCGGTGACGGGGGTGAGGCGGTCGGCGAGGAGCTGGCGGTAGACGGGGATCACCTGCGCGCCGTCGGCGGCGATCTTGGCAAAGGCGTCGGCGTCGGGGAAGTAACGGGGCATATGACGGCGGATTGTAGGGGTGCGCGGGGGGGCGTCTAGAGTGGGAGAGAGTCGGAAGGACGTAGGGGTGTGCGGTCGCTCTCGAAACGGCTTCACGCTCGATCTTCTTACGCCTTTTCGTCTTTTCGTTTTTGATGCCGCACCGTACCCTCCCGTCCCCATGCCCTACTCCATCTCCACGACGCGCGAGTTCGCCGCGGCCCATGCGATCCGCCTGTATGACGGGTCGCTCGAGCCGGTGCACGGGCACAACTGGCGCGTGCGGGTGACCGTCAGTGCGCCGCGCTTGGACCCGATCGGCGTCGTGATGGATTTTCACGCGCTCGAACGCATGGTCGAGTCGGTGATCGGCCCGTGGCACAACCGGCATTTGAACGAGGTCGAGCCGTTCTTCGCGGGGGGCGTGTTGGTGATCAACACGACGGCGGAGAACGTGGGGATCGCGCTGGCGCTGGCGGTCGGGCCGCAGTTGCCGGAGGGGGTGAAGCTGGAACGGGTGGACGTGTGGGAGACGGCGACGAACTGCGCGACGTACCGGTTGTGAACTCGATCGGGCTGCGCCCGATGCCTCTTGTAGCCGTCCCGCTTGCGGGGCGCGTCCAGTGGTGCCGAAACCACGACGACTTGAATAAGACTCTGGCGCACCCATGACCCCACCACCATTCTTGGCCGATTGGCTCGCGTGTGCCGAGCGTCTTGAGCTGGACCGTCTGATCGAGCGATCCGCGCTCCGCGACGCCGCGCTCAACCTGTCGGATCCAGTCTTTGCGGAATTGGGCGATTTCCTGGTCCGGGCGGTAAAGGAGGACCACGTTCCTCAGCTCGACGCGTGGCTATCCGCCACCGACCGGACGTCGCCGATGAGTCGCGCGGAAACGGCGGTCCGTCAACTGCTGCGAATCTTCCGATACGTCGGCGAGACGTGGGGCCGCCGACCCTTCACCGATCACGAATTACCGCCGCTGACTACCCCCGCCGTTCCCGACTGGTCGAAACTGCCCGACGGCTGGGCGGTGCTGGCGGAGCCCGCGCTGGCGTGCAGTCGTTACGCCGCCTACGCCTTTTCCGATGACTTTCGCGAATCGGCGACTTCGATCGTGACTGCGGTTGATCGGGCTTCCCTGGGCGTCGCCGCTGGTCACGTCAAACGGATCGGCGGCCGTAATATTCTCGACTGGTGCAGCAGGATGGGTGTTCAGGAGCACGCCGAGGCGTCCATGCTGTTCGACCTGATAGCGTTTCTCGACGCGCTGGAACTTCCGTACTGCTGACGTGGCGCGGCGGGTGAATCGAACGCTCACGTGCACCTTCGGTGCGACCGCTAAGTACGTCGTTTTCGGTGGGACGGGCGGTGCGAGAGGGGGCTACTTGAGCACGCGGTCGATGACGGCCGCGTAGGTCATCGCGGTTAGGTAGGTGCGGAGGCCGTAGCCGTTGTGCTTTAGGCCATCGGCGGAGTAGTCGCCGGCGTACTTTTTCGGGGCCGACGGGTGGACGCCGTCGGCGCTGATCGGGGTGTCGACGTCGTAGACATTTTTGGCGCCCTTGTGGACGACGGCGCCGTCCCAGTCGTCGGGGCGGCGGGTGAGGATCTCGGCCTCGTAGTCGATGAGGGGGAGCTTAAACTCGCCGGCGAGTTTGCGGACGACGGCGGAGTACTGTTTGGACTTGTCGAGTTGGCCGTGCTTCGGGGGGATGGTGCTGAGGATGACGACGGTGCCGTTGGCGAGGCACCTCTGCACGACGTCGCGGTACTTGGCTTCGTAGGTGTCGAGTTTGACCCGGCCGACGTCGTTGGTGCCGAACATGATCAGGGCGGCTTCGGGGTTGAGCTTCTTGAGCCAGCCGTCGATTTTGTCGGCGGCCCAGACGATGGTTTGGCCGCCGTCGCTGCCGTAGTCGGGGCCTTTCCATTTCTGCCAACAGTCCTTGAGCATGTGGGCTTTGACGGTGGCGATCGCCTTGGCGCCGGCGTCATCGAGGCCCTTGGGCTTTTCCCATTCGAGGTTAGACCAGTAGGCCATGGTGACGGTGATCGAGTCGCCGAACTGGGCGAAGGTGCCCTTCTTCCCGGTGAACTTGGCGTGGACGGCCTTCATCGGGTCGACCCACGTCGAGTCGGGTTCGGCGGCGGGGGCGGGCCTTGGGAGGAGCAGCAGGGGGAGGGCCGAGAATAATGCGATTCGAAGACCGTTGGTAACGTGCCTCATATCGAGTGGTATTGGGCGCGGGGTCGGAAGTTGACTATGACCGTTGACGCTGCGGCGATCGCGGGCATTGGTTTTCTTGGGCGGGCGGGCCCGCTAACCCGCGAGCGGGTGCGTCGCACGGGTCAGGCGGGTTCGCGACTCGGGCGTGGTGGTTGGCGCTATAGTGGGGTGGCGGGTACGATTTTGCGTCGAACCTGCTGACGCGGCGGACGTCCATAGCCGATAGCCATTGCGCACTTTCGCGCGCGCGCTGTCCCCCGGCCTGCCGGGTTGGCCAATCGTTTGACCGGTCATTCCTTCGGCGACGGTTTCACGCCCTTTTCATGATGATGCACCCGAAGACCCACCGCTGTGCGTTCGTGTTCGCCGGACTGTTGGCACTGGTGTTGGCCGTGCCCGCCCAGGCCGCGCCGCTCGCCAAGTCGGTGACGTGGCTCAAGAGCTTCGATGCGGCGTGCCGGATCGCCAAGCAGAAGGATCGGCTGATCCTGGCGTACTTCTCGGGGAGCGACTGGGAGCCGTACTGCCAGAAGCTGCAGAAGGAAGTGCTCTCGTCCGACAACTTCATCAAGTGGGCGGAATCGAACGTCATCCCGTTCAACTGCGACTTCCCGGGGAACAACAAGCAGGACCTGTTCAAGAAGCAGAACGAGGACCTGAAGACGCGGTTTCAGATCTCGGTCGTGCCGATGTTCCTGCTGCTCGACAGCGACGGCGAAGTGGTCGCGCGGTTCAGCTACGACCAGGTGAAACTGCTGGAGAGCGAGCCGGTCGGCAAGCCGGTGGCGGCGATCGAGTTCCTGGACGGCGCGCTCAAGAACAAGCCGGACCAGGAGAAGCTGCTGGTGCAGCCTGGCCTGGCGGCGGCGGGGGATTACGCCAAGGCGCACAAGCTGCCGGTGCTGCTGATGCTGACGCGCCCGGACCCGGCCAAGCCGGCAACGCCGATGCACAAGGAGGCGGACAAGCTGGTCGATTTGCAGCGGTTCATCCGGTGGGCGAACATCAACGTCAGCTTTTACAAGGCGAAGTGGCCCGACCCGTCGGATAAGGGCCAGGACGCGACGCTGCTGAAGGACCTGATCGCCAAGTTCAAGCTGGGGCCGGCGGACGCGCAGATGATTTTGTACGTGCCGGGCGAGGCGGGTTTCCGGTCGCGGACGCTGGCGTGGAACACGACCGAGATCAAGCCGCTGATGACCAAGCTGCAGAAGGACCTGCCGCTGATCGAGTACCGCGGGATCGACTGGTTGAACGACGTTCGGCTGGCGCGGGCGATCATGAGCCAGCAGCCCAAGCGGGCGATGTTTTTGTACTTCACGGACGGGTCGGAGTTCTGCCAGAAGCTGGAGACGGAGATCCTGAAGACGGAGGAGTTCAGCGGGTGGCCGTTCCACGCGTTCGTGCTGGTGAAGCTGGACTATTCGAAGGGGGCGGAGCGGCCGAAGTGGCTGGAGGATCAGAACAAGGGTCAGGCCGACCTGTACGGCATTCGGGGTTATCCCTACTGCATTTTGGTGAACCCCAAGGGGCAGAAGATCGGGGAGGCGAAATACATGAAGGGTGGTCCGAAAACGTTTCTGGCGGAACTGAAAAAGGTGTACGATAAGGATGTTGAGCGTCGACTTTTGACCGGTCAGGACGAGGTGATTGCGACGCCCGCCACGCGCGACTAGAGCGGTTTCGTGGTGGGTTTGCGGGTTTGCCGCGACGCCGCGAAGCGACCGCTTGCGGCCGTTTGTTGGCGGATGCCGCAGGTTGACGCGGGAATCCCGCTTTGGTCGGACGACCCACGGAAATTTGCGAAATGACGGGGGTAGGATTGGCGTTAGACGGTTTGGCGGGCCGTCTCGCGCGCCGGACGGGAAAATTGGCATTGACGCACCCGTAAGGCAGGGATGCGCAACTGAAGCTTGGCCGCCTGCGGGGCAATCGATTCACCGATCTCGATTCGCCGTGCGAGACACTCGAGAACTTACATCTGGGAGCCAGAGAATGCGACTGACCCACGCTTGCAAGCGTCTGCTGATGGTGGCGGTGTGTGCCACGCTCGGCGTCGCGGTCGTTCCGACCGTGCGCGCCGCGGACGAGGTGGACCAGAACGACCCGGCCGTGCGGCGGGCGGCCAAGGGCGGGAAGATGACGCCCGAGCAGCTGGTGAAGATCCGGATCGCGGAGCTCGAGGGCGGGGCGATCACGGAGATGCTGAAGACGCCGGACGCGGTGACGATCGTGGGCCCGCCGCTGAGCGAGCGGGAGAAGACGGTGCAGGTGTTCAACCGCCTGTCGTTCGGGCCGCGCCCGGGGGACATCGACGAGGTGAGCAAGTCGGGGTGGGAGAAGTGGGTCAAGGCGCAGCTGGACCCGGAGAAGATCGACGACTCGAAGCTCGACGCGCTGGTGCAGAAGCGGTACGCGACGATTTTGACCAAGTCGATGGAGCAACTGTCCAACGACTACACCGACCGCGACGAGCGGCGGAAGAAGATGGAGACGTACCGCCGCGACTTGCGCGAGATGGTGCTGGTGCGGTCGGTGATGTCGAACCGGCAGTTCAAGGAAGTGATGGCGGAGTTCTGGCGGAACCACTTCTGCGTGGACACGCCGGACAACGACGAGACGGCGCGGGCCTACACGGCGACGGATTACGAGGAGAAGGTGATCCGGAAGCACGTGATGGGCGACTTCAAGATGATGTTGTTCGACTCGGCGCGGCACCCGTGCATGCTCGAGTATTTGGACAACTTCAAGAGCCGGGGAAACGGGCAGTGGAACGAGAACTACGCCCGCGAGGTGATGGAACTGCACACGCTCGGGGCGGACCGGTTCTACAACGAGTACGACGTGCTCGAGCTGACGAAGGTGCTGACCGGGTGGACGTACAACGATAAGTTCCAGTTCGAGTTCCGGCAGAACTGGCACCAGCAGGGGCCGAAGACGGTGCTGGGGACGCAGATCAAGCCGGGGTACGAGGGCGGGGAGTACGCGCTATACGGGCTGGCGACGCACCGCGGGACGGCGGACTTCATCGCGTTCAAGCTGTGCCGGTACCTGGTGAACGACAACCCGCCGTCGAGTTTGGTGTCGAAGGTGTCGTCGACCTTCAAGTCGTCGGGCGGGAACTTGTCGAAGACGTACGCGGCGATCATCAACTCGCCGGAGTTTTTGCAGCGGGCGAACTACCGGGCGAAGTTCAAGACGCCGTTCGAGTTCACGGTGTCGGCGCTGCGGATGACGGGCGCGACGGTGGACGACGGGACGGAGACGCTGAAGATCCTGACGAAGATGGGCCAGCCGGTGTACAACTCGAAGGACCCGACGGGCTACTACGACCAGGCCGAGGCGTGGCGCGACGCGGGGGTGCTGACGAGCCGGTGGGACTACACGTGGAAGCTGCTGACGGGGCGGATCAAGGGCGTGACGGTGTCGTCGGACTTCGTCAAGTCATTCGCGGGGCTGAAGGACCAGGCCCTGATCGACAAGCTGACCGAGACGCTGATCGGGGCGGACATCGGGTCGCGCACGCTCGACGTCCTTCGTAAGACGCAGGCGGACGGGAAGCTCGAGGACATGATCTCGATCCTGATGGGCAGCCCGTCGTTCCAGCAGCAGTAAGATCGCTTAAGTTGTACCCAGTCGTTCGGACGTTCCTGTTGAATTGATCGTTCCCACACCCGGGTTCAGACCCCAACTCTCGGAGGCTACCGTGTCTTCTCGTCGCGACTTTCTCAGGAATTCCGGGCTGGTGATCATGGGCGGCGCCGCCGGCTTCATGACGGCGGAGCAGTTCGTCCGCGGGGCCGAGCCGTCGTTTAAGCTGGGCGGCACGGGCGGGCCGGCGCTGGGCGGTGGGACGGCGACGGGCGACGCCAAGTCGAGCCCGGCCGACGCGGGGGCGACGGAGGAGAAGCAGCGGCCGACGCTGGTGACGATCTTCCTCCGGGGCGGGGCGGACGCGATGAACGCGCTGGTGCCGTTCGGGGACCCGAACTACTACAAGCTCCGGCCGACGATCGCGCTGACGGAGAAGGGCAAGGCCGGCGCGCCGGGCGTGCTCAACCCGAAGAAGGACGCGTACTGGGGCTTCAACCCCGGGTTCGCGTCGATCATGCCGCTGTTCGAAGAGGGCAAGGTCGTCCCGATCGTCAACGCGGGCTCGCCGCACGACACGCGGTCGCACTTCAGCGCCCAGGACTACATGGAGCGCGGGGCGCCGGGTAACGCGAAGGTCACCAGCGGGTGGCTGAACCGGTACCTCGAGCTGTCGAAGAAGCCGTTCGACGCGCCGCTCCGCGGTTTGTCGGCGATGAGCCTTTTGCCCCGCGCGCTGCGCGGCGATTATCCGGTGCTGGCCGGCGACAACCGCACCGAGCACATGGACCTGTTCGCCGATTTGTACGCCCCGCAGAACATGGAAAACATGGCGGCCCGCGAGGGCGCCGGGCCGGTGAGCGGGACGCGGCTGGACGCGCGGCCGGCCCACAACGCCGAAGCGAAGCTGATGACCGCCGACATGACGCGCGACATCATCACGGTGTCGGGGCAGAACGCGGTGAGCCGGATCAAGGCGCTGGAGAAGGCCATGGGCGCGTCGACGGACGCGAGCTACCCGGGGGGCGGGCTCGGGTCGCAGCTGCGGACGATCGCCAAGGTCATCAAGGCGAACGTCGGGCTCGAGGTCGCCCAGGCGGATTACGGCGGCTGGGACCACCACCGCGGGCAGGGCGGGGCCGAGCAGAACGGCACGCACACGCGGATGCTCAAGCAGTTGTCGGACTGCCTGGCGGCGTTCTACAAGGACCTGGGTCCGCGCATGGACAAGGTCATGGTGCTGGTCATGTCCGAGTTCGGCCGCACGGCGCATGAGAATGGGTCGAACGGCACCGACCACGGGCGCGGCGGGTTCATGCTGGCGATGGGCAACATGCTCAACGGCGGCAGGTTCTACGGCAAGCACAAGGACATGACGGACCTGGAAGGCGGCCGGTACCAGCCGGTGCACGTCGACTACCGCACGGTGTACGCGGAGACGGTGACGCGGCTGTTCCACTTCGACCCGTTCGCGAGCAACTGCTTCCCCGGGTACAAGGGCGAGGCGTCGAACTTCCTCGGGTTCTGTAAGCAGATGAAGGAAGCCTGATCGTCCGAGGGACACGAGAGAAAACGAGACGCCGGCAGGTCGAAAGGCCTGCCGGTTTTCGTTTTTTTGAGGCGACGCCGAGATGGCGCGAGGGGTGGCTCTGAATCGGATTGCCGCATCGTGGCGCGGGGCCTTGATCCGTCCTCCTGGATCCGCGCGTCCCGACTTTCCCCATTGCCACTCGCACCCCCGTCCGTTAATGCTCGTGTCCGGTGACGCGCGCGACATGCCCGTGCCGCCGGACGCATGACCGCCTACTTGCTCGACGTCCACCACGCGATTGCCCTTTGGCGGAACCACCCCGCGCTGGTCGCGCGCGTTGCCGCCTCCACGGCTTCGGGCGAGGCCGTGCTTCACCTGTGTCTGCCGGTGATCGGGCAGATGTGGAACCGGATCTTCAACACGCCCAATCCGGCGGAGAACGAGAAGACGCTCCGCGAGTTCATCGCGCGGTTCCCGCTGGTGGAGTTCGACGCGGCGGCGGCGGTCGAGTTCGGCGTGGTCAAGACGGCGATGCAGAAGATCCGCCGCCCGCTGCCGGACGTGGAGGCCCAGGTCGCGGCGATCGCCCGCACGCGCGACATCGTCGTGCTGTCGGCCGAGCAGCACTTCTCGGCGCTGCCCAAGCTCCGCGTGGAAAACTGGCTGGGCACGTGAGGGTGGAATGACGAAGGACGAAACCGGAAATCCGAATCAATGACGAATGACCAAGGTCGAATGTCGAAGCGGTGCTCGGGCGTTCGCCGGCCGTTTGGTCATTCGCCGTTCGAGTTTCGACATTGATTCGTTATTCGAGTTTCGTCCTTCGTCATTCGCTCGCTTCCCATCTCCTCGCCTCCCCATCTCTGGTGTTGGCACGCTATCATCTAGCTCGATGCCACCTACGGATACCGCCGCCGACACGCCGACCGAGTACGTCCGCAACGACCGCGACCGTGCCGCACTCGTCCGGCCCGTTCCGCTCGGGGAGGAGTTGCCGATCTTCTGCGAGCGGTGCGGATACTCGCTCAACGGCTGCCCGCAGTCCGTCTGCGACCACTGCGCGATCCGCCACTTCGCCTGCCCCGAGTGCGGCCACCACCAGCCGATCAACACGCTCCGGCCCGCCGCCCAGCGCGTGCTCGGCCGGCTCCGGTCGTTCGGGCTCGCGTGCGCGATGGTCTTCCGCATCAACTTCTTCGGGTGGTGCCTGGTCGCGTGGGCGGCGATCGGCTTTTTCGAGGCCTACGAGTACGCCGGGTTCGGCCGGGCCATGCTGACCGCCGAGATCGATCGCGACGTGTTCGTGGGCGTGTTCGTCTTCGCCGTCCCGTTCGGCCTGATCGGGCGCCTACAGGTCCTGCGCTGGCCGCAGGGCTACGTGGTCGGCCTGACCCTTGGCGCGCTGACGGCGGCGGCGCTCTTCGCGGGCGCGTATTACCGCATGTGGGACCGGTCGAAGGACGTCGACATGCCCGCGCCGGTGGGCGCCGACTTCCTCTCCCTGGTCTTGCTCGCCGCGGTCACGGTCGCCGTCGCCGCCACGATCTCGTGGACGGTGTGGGTCGCGCTCGTGCAGCTCATGCTCCCGCGCAAGGCCGCCGCCGCCTTGCTGGAGTGGCAGCGAGCGAGTCGGATCGCCCGCTGACGGAGCTGGCCCGAGAGCCGGTCGTCAGATAGCCCTGCCCCCGGGCGTATGCACCCACGACGGCCAGCCGCTGGCCGCCTTGAATCTGCCCC
>DASPKW010000168.1:0-8621 GCA_035627895.1 Tepidisphaeraceae bacterium
CCGGCCCGCGAGGGCCGGCGCAACCGGTGGGTGCGACGCTCGACCAATTCGCTCCCCTCGCTGATCGATGCCGCCCCGGAGGGGCGGAGGGAGCGTGGTGGGACGACGGGTACGCGACAAGCCAACGCTTCCTCTGTCCCACCGGGGCAGATCGTCACGTCAAAGGGCAAACCGGCGATTTGCATCCGACATCCACGGGTTGCGCCGGCCCGTACCGGGCCGCGTCCGGCTCCACCCGTGGCTACAAACCGGTCGCCCCTTCGGGGCTGCGTGGGGGTGCCCCTTCCAACGCAAAACTCACGCCCCCGCCGCCCTCACCAGCAATTCGTTGATCCGCCGCGCGAACCCGCTCGGGTCTTCGATCTTGCTCCCCTCGGCGATCACCGCCTGCTCGTACAGCAGCCGCGTGAACGAGTCGACGCGCGGGTCGGCGGCGTCCTTCTCCACGATCCCCTTAAGGGCCGCCACCACCGGGTGGTCCGGGTTAATCTCCAGGATGCGCTTGCGTCCGTCGCCGCCGATCTCCTTGTCCCGGCCCGCGCGCTTCATCATGCGCTCGAAGTGGGCCGACACGCCGAACTCGTCGGCGACCAGCACCGCGGCGCTATCCTTCAACCGCGCGGAGAGCTTAACGTCCTTGACCTGCGCCGCCAGCTTCTCCTTCACCGCGTCCAGCAGCGGCTTGAACGATTCGTCCTCGCGCTTGTCGTCGCCACCGGCGCGGTCCGCGGCCTTGAGGGGCTTCTCCTTGTAGTCGCGCAGGGACGACAGCACGAACTCGTCCACCGGCTCCGTGCACAGCAGCACCTCATGCCCCTTGGCCTTCAAGTTTTCCAAGTACGGCGAGTTCTCCAAATGCGCCCGGCTGTCGCCAATCAGGTAGTAGATCTCCGTCTGCCCCTCGGCCATCCGCTCGACGTATTTCGCCAGCGTCGTGTACTTCCCCGGCTCGGTCTTGGTCGACTCGAACAGCAGCAGGTCCGCCAGCCGGTCCTTGTGCGACCAGTCCTGCGCCACGCCCTCCTTCAGCACCTGCCCGAACTCCGCGTAGAACTTCAGGTACGGCTCATCCTCCGCCGGCGCGGGCTTGCCGGCCCAGTCGTCCCGCATGCCCTCGAGCTCCTTGAGCACGCGGTTGACGACGTTCGACTTGATCTTCTCGATGATCGCGTTGTGCTGCAGCGTCTCGCGGGAGACGTTCAGCGGCAGGTCCGCCGAGTCCACCACGCCCTTGACGAACCGCAGCCACGTCGGCAGCAGCAGCTCGCACTCGTGCTGGATCAGGACGCGGCGGACGTACAGGTCCAGCCCCGCCTTGGGCTCCTTGTAGAAGAAGTCCATCGGCCGGCCCGCCGGGATGTACATCAGCGCCTTGAAGTCCGTCGCCCCGCCCTCGGCCGAGACGTGGATCGTCCGCAGCGGCGGCTCGAAGTCCCGGCTGACCTGCTTGTAAAACTCCTCGTACTCCTCCTTCTTCACCTCGTGCTTGGGCCGCAGCCAGATCGCCTTGCGCGAGTTGAACGTCTCCTCCTTCGTGGTCGCCTCTTCGCCTTCCTTCGCGGGCGGCTGCTCGACGTCCATCACGACCGGGTGCTCGATGAAGTCGGAGTATTGCTTGACGACGTTCCGCAAGCGCCAGGAGTCCAGGAATTCCTTCGAGTCGTCGCGCAGGTGCAGGGTGATGTCGGTCCCGCGCGTGGCCTTGGCGGCCGGCTCCACCGTGTACTCGCCCTGGCCGTCGGACTCCCACTTCACGGCTTCCGAACTGCCCGCCGCGCGGCTGACGACCGTCACGCGGTCCGCGACCATGTACGCCGAGTAGAACCCGACGCCGAACTGCCCGATCAGCTCGGGCCGCTGCTCGGCGTTGGCCTTCTTGAGGTTCTCGAGGAACGCCTTGGTGCCGCTGCGCGCGATCGTGCCCAGGTCCTCCACGATGGCCTCGCGCGACATGCCCAGGCCGTTGTCGGAGATCGTCAGCGTGCCCGCGGCCTTGTCGGCGACCAGCCGGATGCGGTAATTCGAATCGCCCTCCGCCAGCGACGGCTCGGTCAGTGCCTTGAACCGCAGCTTGTCGATCGCGTCGGCGGCGTTGGAGATCAACTCGCGGAGGAAGATCTCCTTTTTCGTGTAAAGCGAGTGGATGATCAAATCGAGCAGTTGTTTGAGCTCGGTTTTGAACTGGAGGCGCTCGGGGGCGGGCGAGGTGGTCGGCATGTCTGGCATTCCGTAACGGGTGATCGGGATGAATCCCCCACTGGCAACCGGCGGGGGTGTCGCGGAGGGAAATACAAACAGCGTGCCCGGCTGGATTAGTGTGGTAACATCAATTGAATTCTGGGCTTGCGTAAATTGCAGTGACGGGCCGCCGCTGCCGTTCTGGCAGGCGAAATCGCACGATTTCTGTTGCCTCTGGAAGGGACTGGCAGTACATTTTCCTCCCGGAGCGGCGGTTGTATCGAAGGGTGTCGGACTGGGAGATTGAAAATGCGGTCGATGTCGTTGATGCGGGCGGGGGCCCGGGTGGCGTTGTTGTCGGCGGTCGTCGGGGCGGCGGGGGCCGCGCAGGCCGACATCATCTGGCAGGAAGCCTTCACCGGTCAGGCGAACGGCGCGAATCCGTCGACCGACTTTACCGCCAACACCACGCAAGACTGGGTGCTCGGGGAGAACGGGACGACCGTCGACGTGCGCGTCACCACGGCCGCAGGCAACGCCCAGCCCGCGCTGACGCTCGTCGACACGTTGACCAGCACGCCCGAGGGGACCGCGTCGGTGCCGGCCAGCCAGTGGGCGACGTTCAGCACCGCCAACGGGAACCATCGGACGCTCCGCGCGACGTTCGACATGCGGGTCGACCGGCACACGACGGGCACGCTGGCATCCGTCCCGCGGTTCCGGTTCCTCGCGGACAACGCCGCCGGGGTGTCGGCCGTCAACGTCGGCTTCGGGCGCGCAAACGCCAACACGGGCCAGGCGGGGGACGAATTGTTCTTCTACGCGTTCGCCGGCGCCGACAGCGCCGACCCGACCGCCGCCACGGCGATCGGCCTGAGCGGCGGCGCGTTCATCCCGGGGTTCGACTTCGGCGTGTACGACACGGTTACGCCCGAGAACAACGACACGACCCCGGTCGGCGTCGGCGCGACCGGCCCCGAATTCTACCGGATCGTTCTCGACTATACGCCGTCCACAGGCGTCGCCGGCGGCCGGATCACCCGCCTTGCCGACGAGTCGCAATTCGCCGACTTCACGCTCGCCACGATCGCCGCCCGCGTTTACGACAACACGACCGCCGCGGCCAACGCCGACCAGTTCCGCTTCAACTCCGGGCAGGCCGGGCAGTCGACGGCGGTCTACGACAACATCACGATCGAGGCGGTCCCCGAGCCGGGCGCGGTCGGGCTCGCGGCCGTCGCGAGCTTGGGGGCACTCCTCCGGCGCCGCCGCCGGTAACACGGCGCGGACACCGCGGCGCACGCCGGCGGATCGGGTATAGGAAGGGGGTCATGCCCGACGTCCGCCGCTACAAACTGACGATCTCCTACCGCGGCACCGCCTACCACGGGTGGCAGAAGCAGGCCGTCAACTACCTGACGTGGAAGGGCGAGGAGCCGGACGACGGGCAGGGGATCCCGACGATCCAGGGGATGGTGATCGGCGCGCTGCGCGAGGTCGTGCGGCACGAGGTGAAGCTGGTGGGGTCGAGCCGGACGGACTCGGGCGTGCACGCCAAGGGGCAGGTGGCCCACTTCGACTGCGAGCGGACGCAGATCCCGATCGAGGGATTGCGGCGGGCCGTGAACTCGCGCCTGCCCGAGGACATCCTCATCAAGTCCATCGAGGTCGTCCCGCCGACGTTCGACGCGATCTCGTCGACGGCGAGCAAGCGGTACCAGTACCTGATCTGGAACGCCGAGGATCGCCCGATCTTCGCGTGGGACCTGGGGTGGCACCGCTGGCAGACGCTCGACGTCGGCGCGATGTCCGCGGCGGCCGCGCACTTCGTCGGCACGCACGACTTCGCCAGCTTTGCCAAGCCGGGCCACGGGCGCGAGAACACGGTGCGGACCGTGCTCGCGTGCGACGTGGGCAAGCGCGGCCCGCGCCTGGTCGTGGGCGTGCACGGCACGGGCTTCCTCTGGCACATGGTGCGGATCATGGTCGGCACGCTGGTGGAGGTCGGCACCGGCCGGTTCAAACCCGAGGACGTGCCGGCGATGCTACGGGCGAAGGACCGCAGGTCCGCCGGCGGGACGGCCCCGCCGCGCGGGTTATACTTGCAGTGGATCAGGTTCCGGGAGGGGGCCGGGGACGGGACGCCCGCGTCGACCGCGGCCGGCGAGGGGGAATGAGCCGGCGCGGCCGCGTCCGCGCGGGGGCCGCGGCGACGGTGCGGGCGATCCCCGACCGGATTTTCGTTGACTCGGGTTCGTCGTCACCGCTAGATTCGTCCGCCTGACCGGGAGGCGATTGGGCGGCAGACGACGCACGGCAGGGGGGGCGGGGGGACGGTGGGTCGCCGCCGCCGTTTGGTCGGCGTCGGTCTGGGCCGCGCGGGGGGCCGGGGCGGGGCCGGTGGCGACGTGGGACACCAGCGACGACGGCGGCTTCCAGGGCGGGGCCGGGTCGTGGTCGTCGGCCAACTGGAACATCAACGGGACGCGGGGCGGGTGGAACAGCTCGGCCGGTAACGTCGCGACGTTCGCCGGGCCGCCGGGGGGTGCGGTGAACGTCTCCAGCTCGTCGCCCACGGCGGCGGACTCCCTGGATTTCCAGGCGACGGGCTACACGGTGGGCACGAACAACTCGATCAACGTCCTGCGCGTGGGCACGGGCCAGGTGGCGGTCGCGGCCGGCGCGACGGCGGCGATCACCGCCAAGACGGAGTTCCTCGCCGGGCTGACCAAGACGGGCGGCGGCACGCTCGTCCTCGCGCCGCCGGCCGGGGGGATGAACACGGTGAGCGGCGGGGGCGTGAACGTGGCGGGCGGGACGCTGTCGATCGCCGCCGACGTCGCGCTGGGCGCGACGTCGGTCGACGTGGAGTTGTCGAACGGGGGGCGGTTGGCGTACACCGGGTCGGCCGCGTACGCCGTGCCGTCGGGCCGGACGGTGACGGTCGCGGCCACGGGCGGGGCGATCGAGGCGGCGGGGAACGACGTGCGGCTGAACGCGACGGGCCAGCTGGTCGGCGCGGGCGTGCTGACCAAGTACGGGGCGAGGGCGCTGGAGGTCCAGGCCGACAACGCGAATTTCGCCGGGTCCGTCACCGTCGCCGAGGGGCGGCTCTCGCTCCGCTCGGCCGCGGCGCTGGGCGGGCGGCCGGTGACGCTCGCCGGCGGGTGGGTCGAGCTCGTGGCGCACGACCCGCTGGACACGGGCTCGGACGTGACGGTCGCGCCGGGGGCGGCCGGCGCGTCGGTCACCGTCAACACGCTGACGGGGGTCGGGGACACGGTCGGCGCGCACCGGGTCGGCGCGCTGACGGTGCCGGCGGGGACGACGCTGGTCGTGACGGGACTGGCCCGGCGCTGGCTCGGCGCGTCGGGCGCGCGGGTGGACGGGACGGTGCGGCTGACCGACGTCGGCCTGGAGGTTCGCGGCGGCGCGCTCGCGGGGGCGGGGACCGTCCGGTTCGACGGGATGTTCGAATCGGCCGACAGCCTGCGCGCCGGGCTGATCTTCACGGGCGGCGGGCCGCCGCGGACGACCGCCGTCGGTTTGTCGGCCCAGGACGCGACCGCCGGCACGATTGTGGTTGCGGCGGCGGGCGCTGGGACCGCCGTCACGCTGACCGGGGCCTGGAGCGGGGGCGGGGCGCAGCAGGAGAGCTATGCGGTCGTGCGCGACGGCGGCCAGTTGACGCTGGGCGCGGGGGCGGCGGTGGACCTGGTGACCGCCGACGTCGCCGGGCTGCGCACGCTCCGCGTGTGGGGCAACGGCGTGGCGAGCGGGCTGACGATCGCGCCGGGGTTCGTGGCCGACCGCACGCAAGGCGGGACCGTGGCGGCGGGCCTGGGCGCGGTCGAGGTGAAGGACGCGACGCTGACGACGCACGCGGCCGCCGGGCTCCCGGTAGTGACGAAGAAGGACGCCAGCGGCCCCGGTGCGGGCACGCACCGCGCGGGGCTGCTCGCGCTGACGGGCACGGGCGCGGCGGCGTGGCACGTCGCGACGGCGGCGCAGGCGTACGACGGGGGCGTGCGCGTCGACGCGCCGGCGACGGTCCGGGCCGATGCGGACCTGGCGCACACCGGCACGGTGCACGCGAGGTGGGACGGGCAGTTCCAGGTCGCCGGCGGCGTGACGCTGGGCAAGACGGGCGCGGGCCGGCTGACGCTGGCCGGCGAGCAGGGTTACGCGCCCGGCGCCGGGCTGGTCGTGTCGGCGGGCGCGGTGCGGTTCGCGACGGACCCCGGGGCCGGGTGGTACGCGGGGAACTACGCGCGCGCGGCGGACGGCTCGGTCGCGGCCCCGCCGACACCGGCGGGCACGCTCGCGGTCACGGTGCGGGACGGCGCGGCGGTCGAGTTCGCGGCGCCGGTCGCGCGAATCGCCGCGCTGGACGTGGCGGCGGGGGGCGCGGCGCGGGTCGAGCCGTCCGGTACGGGCTGGGGCGACCGGACGCTCGTGACGGCGGCGCTGGCCGTGTCGACGGGGGGCGTGGTGGACCTTGGCGCGGGCCGGCTGGTCGTCGACTACGGGGCGGGCGAACCGGCCGGGGCGGCGGCGGGCGCGGTGCGCGGGCTGATCGTCCGCGGGCGCAACGGCGGCCCGCTGGGCACGGTCTGGCAGGGCGACGGCCTGACCGCCTCTCCGGCGGCGGCGGTGGGCGGCCCGGCGCTGGCGGTCGGGATGGCCGAGGCCGCCGACCTGCTCGGGTTGTCCGGCGCGCAGACGGCGACGTTCGGCGGGGCAGGGGGGGCAGGGGGGGCGGGCGGGGTGATCGTGGACGCGACGAGCGTGCTCGTGCGGGTCACGGTCGCCGGCGACGCGGACCTCGACGGCACGGTCAGCCTGAACGACCTGGTGCGCCTGGCCAACCACTACGGCAGCGCCGTCGGCGGCGGGCACGGGTGGTTCGCGGGCGACTTCGATTACAACGGCCAGGTCGCGCTCAACGACCTGGTCGTCCTGGCGAACAACTACGGCACGTCGCTGAACGGCCTGCCGGCACCGGCCGCGGCGGCGGACTTCGCCGCGGACTGGGCGACGGCGCAGGCCATGGCCGCCGCGGCGCGGGCGGTGCCGGAGCCGGGGATGGTGGGGTGGGTGGGGCTCGCGCTGGCGTTGGGGCGGCGGCGACAGCGGCGGCGGCGGAGCGGAGAGGACCGGCTCGCCGGCCGGCGGATCGACGTGCCCGCCGCGGCGGACGTCAGGCGCTTCTACTAGGCCCCGAAGTTCGCCGGCGCGGCGGCGGGCGGGCCGCCGGTCGCCGCGCCGACGCCGGGGCGGTTCCCGCGGTGACCGGACGGGCGCGGCGGGTGGCCGGGCGAATTCGTCGGGCATTGCCGCGGCCGGTAGGATGGCGGCGTCGTCACGCCAAGGGAGCGCCGCCCGCCCGTGTCCAAAGCCAAGCCCGCCCCCCCCTTGCCGCCGAACGGCGTCGAGTGGATCGTCAAGGGGACGCGGTTCCCGGTGCTGCGCCAGCGGCTGGAGTGCTTCCTCGGCACGATCCCCGGGCCGATCCCGCCCGAGGCGTGCTGACCCCACCTTCCGCGCCGGCCGCCTCAAATCCGTGGCGCGAAATGTGTCCGCATCGGGCGAACAATTGACACGCCAATGGCGGCGTCCGCTACAATGACCCGCGTGACCGCACAATCTGGCAAACGGGGCCGCCGCATCCTGCTGGTCGAGGACCACGCGGACACGCTGCGCATGATGGAGCGCGTGCTGCTGCGCCGCGGGCACGACGTGACGTCGGCGGCCACGTGCGGGACGGCGCTCGCGTGCCTGAGCGCGGCCATGGCCCTGTCGCTCGGGCCCCCGCCGTTCGATCTGCTCGTGTGCGATGTCGGCCTCCCGGACGGGGACGGGTGCGACGTGGTCCGCGCGTTTCGGGCTGCGTGCCCGGCGGGCGGGGCGATCGTGCTGAGTGGGTTCGGGATGGAAGCGGAGATCGACCGGGCGACGGCGGCGGGGGCGCACCGGGTGCTGGTCAAGCCGAGCGATTTGCACGAGTTGGACGACGCGATCGCGGCCTTCGCCTGAACGGACCGGCTCGGGCGGGTGAGCGGTCCCGTCCGCGGCACAACCTTTGCAATGCTGTGGAGGTCGCTATGAATGCTCAAACACCCCGCATTCCGTCCATGGTGCCGCCCTTAGCGCTCCTCTCGCCGCTCGCATGGGACGGGGGGGGGCGGTCGGCCAACCTCGTCCACTCCGCCGCCGTCGCCCGTGACACCGACGCCGGCCTGCTCCGCGTGCTCGCCGACCTGCGGGCCGCCGGGGACGGCCGGGCGCAGCTGCCGCATGACCCGCAGCCACTCGGCAGACGTCGGGCACAGTCGGTCGGCGTGGGGACGGTTCCACCAGTCCTGCATGACCCCCAAGCGTAGGCCGACCGGGATCGATAGCAACCGGGAATTCCCCCTAAGACCGCCCGGCCGGGCGGGCCC
>DASPKW010000169.1:0-10275 GCA_035627895.1 Tepidisphaeraceae bacterium
GCCGGGTGCCACGTCATCCGACGACTACTCTCACGCCGGAGGCGGAGCCTAACGGCCACGCCCCGGATTCGAACACCGACGAGCCCCCTACTTCCCCAACCAAATCCTCTTGATCCTCACCTCATCCCCCTTCACCCCCCCCGGCCCCGGATCCACCCGCAAATCCGTCACGTGCCCCGTCCACTGCTCCGATTTCCCCACCTCCACCGCCACCGTGTGAAACTTCCCGTCGTTCGCCGGCAGCTTGAACGCCATCGACATGTCGTCCGCCATCCGCGGCCGGTCGTGCCGCGCCCAGAACACCCGCGCGTTCGGGTTCGCCACGGCCGCCGCACACTCGATGTACAACTTCGGCGCCTCCGCCGCCGCGAAGAACGTCGTCGGGCTCGCCAGCATCGGCCCCCGCTTCTTCGACAGATCGATCCGCAACTCGCCCTTGATCGGCCACCCCGCGTCCGTCGCGTTCACGTAATACCAATAGTGCCGAGAGTCCTCGAACCGCCAGTCCGGCGGCGCCGGCCGCGGCGCCAGTTCGTACGCCCGCTTGCGGATCTCCTCGATCGTCCCCAGCACGAGCGTGAACCGGAATGAATGCGTGATGTCGTGATCCAGCACCAAATGCGACACCGCCGTCACGTACCCCGTCGGGTTATCCTTCGCCCCCCCCTTCCCCGTCTTCCCCGCAAACCCCCCGTCGAACCGAAAAGTCTCCGGCGAGATCAGCCCGACGCCAAAGCCGCCGTCGTCCACCAGCGCCGTCCACCGCTCGGTCGCCCGCCACGTCCCCCACGGAAACTTCGGCGGTTGGTGCGTCAGCTCTCCATTCGTAAACGGCTTATCCCCCGAATAGGTCATCAGCCGGTGCCACGGCGCATTGGTGTAAACCGCCGGCAATTCCTGGTGCCGCCCGGGATAGGGCGTCTTGTCCGTTCGCGCATTAACCAGCGTCGCCCGTACGTTCGACGCGTTCCCGTCCAGCGAAATCTCCCACTCGAACGTGCACTCGCCCGGCTCGTTATCCAGCGGCCACTGCATCGGCACGCACTTCACCCGCAATCGCTTCCCGTCATTCACGTGCTCGACCACCTTCGACCGGTGTCCGAAACAGTCCCCCGACTGGATCGGGTTCCACCCCAGCGTATTCCAGTGCTCGGCCGGCTTCTTCCCGCCCGGCTCGAACGGGATCGGCCCCGCGTAATGCGACATCTGCACCTGCCGCCCCCAGTCGAACGAGTTGATCACGTTCTGATCCGGCTTGTCCGACCGCGACAAGTGCGTGATCGCCCCGCCCAGGTCCAGGTTCACCCCCAGCCGGATCACGCCGTTATCGAGGTACGAGATCTTCTCCGGCCGATCGAGGGGCGGGGCCTTGTTCTCGGCGGCGAGGGCGAGAGCGGGAAGGAGAATCAGCGCGGGGAGGAGGCGGGGCATGGGACGCGTTATCGCCGCCGTAGAGCGATGACGTCAATCGTGACGCACACCTCTGGCGGGTGCCACGGCCACGCGCCAAACGACTTTCGCGGACCAGGCGCGGCCGTCGCGTGGCCGTGCCGGTCCCGCGAACGGCACGGCCACGCGCCAACCGGTTCTCGCCTTCGAAAACCGTCCGGCGCGTGGCCGTGGCACCCAGCGCCAATCGCGCGAGCGGTGGGCGGAGCCGACCCTACGGAACGCTACTCCGCCGCCGCCATCTCCAGATCCATCGCCATCGCCGCCGCGTCATCGCTCGACAACACCGGCGCAGAAGACTCCACCGGCGCCGCCTCCGCCTCCTCCCTGAACAACCGCTGCTGCTCCAACCGCCTCTTCCGCTTCGACCCCGCCCCGGCCAGGTCGACGTGCTCGTTCCCGAGCCGCGTCCGCAAATCCTCCACCAGCCGCTGCGTCAGCTTCACGGTGTATTCCGTCCCCAGTTTGAGCGTCACCAGCTGCTCCGCCCCGCCGCTGGCGAACTTCGTCTGCACGAACGTCGGGAACTTCCCCTTGTTTGCCGCCAGCAGTTCCTTCGCCAAATCCACCGATTCCGGCGTGTGCCGCGTCTTGTCGAGCTTCAGGATCAGCGCCGTCGACAGCCGCTCCACCGCAGCCTCGATCGGGATTACCTCCGTCACCATGATCGTCGGCGTCTCGCGCTTCTTGTCGACCTTCCCCTTCACGAACACGATCCGCTCCGCCTGAATCGCGTCCGGGTACCGCTCGATCACGGTCGCGTACGTCTCCGAAAAACACATCCCCTCGATCTGCCCGTCCAAATCCTCCATGCCCAGAATCGCCCACTTCTGCCCCGCGCTCCGGCCGCTCTTGGCGATCTTGGCGCGCACGACGCTCAGCATGCACCCGATCGTCACCTCCGTCCCCTCCGACATGTTCAGCGCCTCCTTCGTCGACGCCGTCGTGTACCGGTCGATCGCGGCCTGGTGCTCGGCCAGCGGGTGACTCGTGATGTAGAACCCCAGCAACTCCTTCTCGAACTTCAGCAGCTCGGCCGGCTGGTATTCCTCCACGTCCGGCAGCGCCGGCGCGACCTTGGGGGTGGTGGCCGTAGCGGCCGCGTCCCCGCCGCCGAACATGCTGAGCTGCCCCGATCGCTTGTCGTTCTGCACCTGCTGGCCCATCTCGACGGCGCGCTCGAGCAGGTTGGCGAGCTGCGACCGGCGCGCGCCCGTCGACGCGAACCCCCCACACCGCACCAGCGCGTCGATCGTCGACTTCGTCACCGTGCGCAGGTCCACCCGCTCGCAGAAGTCGTACAAATGCCCGAACTCGCCCCTCGCCGACCGCTCCGCGATGATCGCCTCCACCGCCTTCTCGCCCACCCCGCGCACCGCCATCATCCCGAACCTAATCACCCCGTCCTTCCCCGGGTCCTCCGGCTTCTTCTTCTTCGACTTGACCTCCCGCTGCACGTACACGGGCGTGAAGTCCTTGTCCGAGATGTTCACGTCCGGCGGGAGCACCTTGATCCCCGCGCTCCCGTCCGGGAGCTTCATCCGCTTACACTCCTCGATGTACTCGACCACCTTCTCCGTCGACCCCATTTCGAACGTCAGCACCGCGCTCATGTACTCGACCGGGTGGTACGTCTTCATGTACGCCGTCTGGTACGCGACGATCGCGTAGCGCGTGCTGTGGCTCTTGTTGAACCCGTACCCGCCGAACTTCAGGATCAGGTCGAAGATCTCCTGCGCCTTGTCCTTCGACACCCCCTTGTCCATCGTCCCCTTGATGAACTCCGGCTGGAACTTGGCGATCACGTCGATCGTCTTCTTACTGATCGCCTTGATCAGCTTATAGGCGTTCGCCAGCTCGATCCCCCCGAGCTGGTTGAAGATCTGCATGACCTGTTCCTGGTACACCATGATCCCGTACGTCTCGGCCAGGATCGAGTCCATGATCGGGTGCACGCTCGGCACCGCCTCGCGCTTGTGCTTGCGGTTGCAATAAAGCGGGATCAGCTCCATCGGCCCCGGCCGATAGAGCGCGTTGGCGGCGATCAAATCTTCGATGCGGTCCGGCTGCATCTTCATCAGCAGGTCCTGCATCCCGCCCGATTCGAACTGGAACACGCCCTTGGTCTCCCCCCGGCAGAACAGCGCGAACACGTTCGGGTCGCACAGATCGATCTTCTCGACGTCGATCCGCCCCTTCTCGTCCAGCGGCACCGCCGGCCGGTCGTGCTTGAGCCCCGGGTGCTTCGTCTTGAATGTGGTCTCGCCCCGCACCTCTCGCGTCGCCTTCTCGAGATCGACCGACCGCGTGAGCGTCGTCAGCGTCCGCAGGCCGAGGAAGTCCATCTTCAGCAGCCCGACCTTCTCGGCGATCGGGCCTTCGAACTGCGTCAGGACGTTGCCGTCGGAGTCCTTATAGAGCGGCGCGATGTTGTCGATCGGCTGGTCCGCGATGATCACCCCGGCCGCGTGGCACCCGGCGTTGCGGCACATGCCCTCCAGCTTCAGCGCCAAATCGATCACCTGCTTGATCTGCGGGTTGTTCTCGTACATCGCCGCCAGCTCGGGCACCTGCTTGAGCGCCCCCGCCAGCTTCGTCCCCGGCAAACCCGGAATGAGCTTCGTCAGCTTGTCGATCTCCGCCAGCGGCACGCCCAGCACGCGCCCCACATCCTTGCACGCCGCCTTCGCCGCCAGCGTCCCGAACGTGATGATCTGCGCCACGTGCCCGTACTTCTTGCGCACGTACTCGATGACCCCCTGCCGCCCGTCCTGGCAGATGTCGATATCGATATCCGGCATCTCGTTACGGCTCGGGTCCATGAACCGCTCGAACAGCAAATTGTACTTGACCGGGTCCACGTTGCAGAGCCCGAGCAAATACCCCACCATCGTCCCCACGCCCGACCCTCTCGCCCCGACCGGAATGCCGTTGTCCCTCGCGTAATTGCAGAAGTCCCACACGATCAAAAAGTACGAGCAGAAGTTCTTCATGCAGATGATCTTCAGCTCGTGCTCCAGCCGGTCGCGCACGTCCTGCCCGACCTCCGTCGTGCCGTACCGCCAGACCAGCCCCACCTCGCACAACTGCCGCAAGTACAGCTCGTCCGGCTGCATCTCAGTCGCCGGCTTGGGCGAGCTCGGCAGCGGCATCTCCGCCACGATCTTCTCCGGCGGCACCTTGTAGACCGGCGCGTACTTCTTCCCGAAGTCCAAGGACAAATCGCACATCGCCGCGATCCGCGTCGTGTTGCTGATCGCCTCCGGCCACGCCCCCAGCGCCTCCTGCATTTCCTCCGGGCTCTTGAGGTAAAGCTCCTTCGGGTACTTCATCCGCCCTTCTTCGCTGAGCAGCCGGCCCATGCTGATGCAGCAGAGCACGTCGTGGGCGTGGTGGTCGTCCTTCCCCAAAAAGTGCACGTCGTTCGTCCCCACGATCCCGCACCCCTTCGCCCGCGCGATCTCGACCAGCTCCGGGTTCACATCATCCTGCTCGCGGATCCCCTGCTTCTGGATCTCGATGAAAAAGTGGTCCGGCTCGAAGATCTTCAAATACGTCTCGGCGATCTCCGTCGCGCTCTTCTTGTCCCGCTTCATCAGCCACGACGGCAATTCCCCGCCCAAACACGCGCTCGTCGCGATCAGCCCCTGGCTGTGCTCCTTCAGCACGTCCTTGTCGATCCGCGGCTTGCGATAAAACCCGTCGACGTACGCCGTCGACGACAGCTTCAGCAGGTTCTTGTAGCCCTCGAGGTTCTTCGCCAGCAGCAGCAGGTGATACGCCGCCTCGCCGTTGACGTCCTTGCGCTCGAACCGCGACGTGGGGGCCATGTACGCCTCCATGCCGAGGATGGGCTTAATCCCCTCCTTCTTGCATTCGTTGAAAAACTCGATCACCCCGAACATGCACCCGTGGTCCGTGATCGCCAGCGAGTCCATCCCGAGCGCCTTCGCCCGCTTCACGAGATCCGGCACCTTGCAGGCGCCGTCGAGAAGGCTGTAGTGCGTATGAACGTGGAGGTGAGTGAAGGGCATGGGAAGAAGCGAGAAGCGAGAATCCAGAATCGAGAAGAATGCCGACGACGTCCTGACCTCTTGTAGCCGCCCCGGTTGCGGGGCGCGGCCAGCGACGTTCGATAACCCGGGCGCGAACCCCGTGCCAACCGACCGCGCCATCGCGCCCGCCGGTCCACACCGCGTTTACGCTTCCTGCGTTTGTGCGATCGTACACGCGCCCGCCGTTACCGTCCTGTTCGGTATATAGATCCCCCGTCGATTCCCCACAACCTCGCCGCAAGCCCTCGCGCCGACGCGCCGATAACTCAATAGCCCGTATCATCCGTCCAGTGAACCCTTTGCGGGAATCCTTCGTGGCCCAAATCGTCAAACGCGTCGCCAGCAAACTTCGCGGCGCCAACCGCCGCCTTCGCGCCGTGCCCGGCTCCGTCCGCCGCGCCTGGCGGACCGTCTTCCCGCCGAACTTCGAGAAGGTGACCGCGCCCATCGAAGCCGCGGGCCTGCGCGCCCAGGTCCTCGAATCCTTCCCCACCGATCCCGCCACGCTCGCCGCCTGGGACGCCCTCGCCGCCCGCGTCCCCACCGCCACCGCCTTCCACACCCCGCTCTGGATCGGACCCGTCGTCAAGCACATGGTCAAGCCGGGCCGCCTCCGGTTGATCATGATCTGGGATGCTGCGAACACCTCCGGACGCGCCCCGCAAGCGGGGCGGCTACAAGAGGTCAGTGCGCTCGTCGGTGTCATCGCCCTCCACATGCGCGACGACGGCCTCCTCGAGACCGCCGGCATGTCCGTCACCGACTACCTCGACCCCCTCGTCGACCCCGCCCACGAACCCGCCGTCTGGCGCATCCTCCTCAAGACCCTCTCGGCCCTCCGCAGCGCGCGCCGGCCCACCGTCACCTTCCACGCCGTCCGCGACGCCACCGCGCTTCGCACGCTCCTCCCCGACCTCGCCAAGGCCGAAGGCTTCGCCTACGCCGAGCAGATCGCCGACCACACGCCGCAGCTCACCCTCCCCAGGACCTGGGACGAATTCCTCGCCACGCTCGACAGCCACGAGCGCAAGGAAACCAAGCGGAAGATCAACAAGGTGATGACCAAGGCCGCCGGCCGGGTCGTCCGCTGCCCCGCCGACCCCGCCGAGATCGCCTCCGCCCTCGCCCACACCTTCTTCCTCATGGAACAGGCCGCCGGCTACAAGGGCGAGTTCGTCAAATCCACCCTGCGTCCCCTGCTCGAGACCGCGCTCCCCCCGCTGATCACCGCCGGCAAGCTCTGGCTCACCACCCTCTTCGTCAACGACCAACCCGCCGCCGTCACCCTCCAGTTCCCCCACCCCGCCGGCCCCATGCTCTACAACTGCGGCTACGACAACGCCAAGCGCGAGTGGTCCCCCGGCGTCGTCCTCACCGCCGAAACCATCCGCCTCGCCATCGAGTCCGGCGCCCCCCTCTACGATATGCTCCGCGGCCAGGAACCCTACAAGTACAAGCTCGGCGCCGTCGACAAACCCCTCTGGATGGTCAGCCTGACGAAGCAATCCTGACGATCGATTCTCTCAACGCGTGATCGAAAGCCCACGGAGCTTGCTCCGCGGGTTCTGCGGCGCGCGCGGACGCGGACCCAACTCGCGGTATAACCGCTCCTCATGCGAACCCCGCTCCTCGCGCTCGCCTTCCTCCTCTCTCTCCCAACGCTCGCCGCCCCCCCCGCACGTAACGTCATCCTCGTCACCCTCGACGGCGTCCGCTGGCAGGAAGTCTTCGGCGGATACGACCCCCTCCTCAACACCAAAGAAGCCGGCGGCGTCCCCTCCCCCGCTACCCTCGACAAACTCTACAAGCGCCCCTCCGCCGAAGAAGCCCGCAGCACCCTCATGCCCTTCCTTTGGGAAATCGTCGCCAAGCGCGGCCAACTCTTCGGCGACCGCGGCCTCAAAAACGTCGCCAAGGTCCGCAACCCCCTCCGCTTCAGTTACCCCGGCTACGCCGAACTCGTCTGCGGCTTCGTCGACCCGCGCATCGACTCCAACAAACCCACGCCCAACCCCAACGTCACCGTCCTCGAATGGCTCAACCGCCGCCCCGGCTTCGAGGGCAAAATCGCCGTCTACGGCGCGTGGGACGTGATCGGCCCCGTCGTCAACCCCCAGCGCAGCGGCGTCCACACCACCACCGGCTGGAACCCCATCACGCCGCCCCCCGGCCACGACCTCTCCGAAAAGCAGCGCTGGATCAACCACCTCCTCGCCACCACCACCCGCCAGTGGGCCGAAGAGGCGCCCGATGCGCTCGTCGCCGAGGCCGCCCTCGAGCACCTCGTCCGCCACAAGCCCCGCGTCCTCTGGCTATCCCTCGGCGAGCCGGACGAATGGGCCCACGCCCGCCGCTACGACCTCTACCTCCAGACCACCCGTCGTTGCGACCACGCCGTCCGCCGCCTCTGGGAAACCGCCCAGCAAATGCCCGAGTACGCCAACCAAACCACCCTGATCATCACCACCGACCACGGCCGCGGCCACACCCCCGCCGACTGGACCAGCCACGGCGCCAAAGTCCCCGGCGCCGACGGCTGGTGGGCCGCCATCATGGGCCCCGGCATCCCCGCCAAAGGCGTCCGCGCCGAAGGCGAAGCCTGGCAATCCCAGATCGCCGCCACCCTCGCCGCCACCCTCGGCGAAGACTGGTGTAAAGAAGAAAAACGCGCGGCCGATCCCCTCCCGACCCGCTAGCGCCCCCTCCTCTCCCGGACGCCCGCCCTCCCTCTCCCGGACGCGCCTCGCCGCACATTCGCTTGCGCCCGCAGCCGCGTCTGGGAGAGGGCGGGGGTGAGGGCATACACGAACCGCTCGACATTGCCGGTGCGCCGTCCCCAATTGCGCCTTCGACGCCGCCCACCAAAACAAGAACCCGCGGGATCGCTCCCGCGGGTCCTCGTACTTTACCCCACCACAAACTATCGCCGAATATCCCCGTACCGATCCCCCGGCTTCTTCCGCCCCGGCAGGTACCGGTCGTCCGCGTCGCTCGACAAGTTCCCCTTCACCGACACCACGTCGCCCGTCGGCCGGATGTCGATCACCAGCAGATCGTCCCGCACCGGCTGCTCGATGTGGTACAGCGTGTCCTTGGCCCGCATGATCCGCGTGATCCGCCCGCGGACGACCAGCTCCTTCACCGTCTCCATGACCGCCTTGGGCAGCTCCTCGCCCCGCAGCTCGAACCGCCAGAACGGGATCTCCTTCCGCGTGTCCATCACGATCTGGATCGCCCGCGTACCCCGGTCCGCGGTCAGGTCGGCGTAGTAGAAGCCCGGGGCGGCCGGGTGCCGGTACATCGCCGTGATCCGCGCCCCGTCGAAGTACTGCGCGATCTTCTGCGCAACCTCGTCCCCCTCGCGCCACGTCACCTTCTCGTAATTAATCGCCCGGCTCTCGCCGTGGATCTGCGCCGCCCCGATGATGTCCCGCACCCGCCCCGTCGCGTCGATGTCCAGCCGCACCGGCGGCTTGCCGTCCTGCTGCACGTCCACCTGGTACGTCGTCCGCTCCACCAGGTGCGACGACTGCGCCGGGTCCCGGAAAATGCTGTTCAGCGTGTGCGTCACCGGGTCCGGCAAAAACTGCAGCCGCGTCGGCACACTCTTGAGCAGGTAATCCCCCGCCTCCGTGATCGACACGGTCGAATCACCCCGCGCCCCCGTCAGCTTCACGTCGAACACGCGCGTCCCGCCCGCGTCGAACTGCCGCAACACCGTCTTCCGCTGCCCCGGGAAGTCCGCCGCGAGTTGGCGGTCGATCTTCCAAGTCTGGGCCCCCGAGGAAAGCGATCCGATCGCGAAAGCGGCAACGGCGGCGAATCGACGAAGCATCATTAAAGTTCCCGGGGAAGAGGACGGCGCGACGCGCACACGCACGCGCTGTAAACCTGTCATCGGATCGCGTCCGAGTTGGGTTTAGACCGGATCCGACAGCCGGCCCTCCCGCGCGGTTGCGAACAGCACCGGACGACGAGATGTGTATTGACCGAATACAGCGTGTGACCTGTCATCCCGAGGTACGAGGGATCTGGCCCCGAACGTGAGGGCCCGTTCGACATTCTTTGCGGTCGTCCGAACACGAATTGCCAACGCCGAACAGGCCCCGACGTTCCGGCCAGATCCCTCGGAGTACCTCGGGATGACAACTCCGGACGGGGCTCGCGACGCGAACGGTTTAAGCCTGCGTCACAATCGCCCCCTCAGGATTTATCGCCCTACCCCCCACCCGCTTGCGTCTCTATACTCCCGTCCGCGAACGCGCCTCGCTTCGTCATTCGTCATTCGTCATTGATTCGTCATTCGAATTTCGACATTCGAATTTCGCCCGCCCCACCCGGAGATCTCCCACCATGAACGTCCTCGTCGCCGGCGGCGCCGGTTACATCGGCTCCCACACGACCAAGCTGCTCAAAGCCTCGGGTCACTCCCCGGTCATCTACGACAACGCCAGCCGCGGCCATAAGATCGTCGCCTCCATCCTCGACGTCCCCGCCGTCTGGGCCGACCTCAACGACTCGCTCACCCTCATCCGCGCCCTCCGCGAGCACAAGATCGACGTCGTCATCCACTTCGCCGCCTACGCCTACGTCGGCGAGTCCGTCGACAAGCCCCTCGACTACTACCGCAACAACGTCGCCACCACCGTCAACGTCCTCGACGCCATGGGCGCGGCCGGCGTCAACAAGTTCGTCTTCTCCTCCACCTGCGCCGTCTACGGCGACCCCGAGGCCGTCCCGATCACCGAGGACCAGCGCAAGGCCCCCGTCT
>DASPKW010000170.1:0-11569 GCA_035627895.1 Tepidisphaeraceae bacterium
ATGAAGTGGGCCGGGCCGTTGTCGAACGAGTAGAAAGCGAGCGACGGGTAGCTGTCGCCCGCGGCCGCGCGAAACGCCGCCGCGGCCGCCTTGTCGCGCCCGATCGGCGTGTTCCACTTGCCGACCCCCGGCCCGTTCGCGGGTGCGTTGAAGAAGTAGTAGATGCCCAGTGCATCCGGGTAGACGTTCAGGCTCGTGTCGACGTCGTGGTTGCCGAGCATCGCGTGGAACGGGACGCTCGCCATCAGCGGCGCGCCCGTCGTGACGTCCGGGTGGTCGCCGTTCGCGTAGGTCGACCAGAAGTGGTCCATGTACTGGCTGACGCGCCCGGTCGGGTAGACGATGTCGCCCAGCGCAAGCAGGAAGTCGGGCCGGGCCTGAGCAATCTGATACGCGACCGCGTTCTGCCCGGCCTTGCCGTTGGCCAGGTCGCCGACGGCCACGAACCTCACGGGCTTTTCGGCCGACGCCTTGGTGCGAAAGCTCGCTTCGCGAACCAGCGCCGGCCCGAGCCGGACGCGGTACGTGACGGCCGCGTCGGCCGGCAGGCCGTCGAGGGCGGCGGCGTACTTGTAATAGTGCTGGGCGGGCGTGACGACCGGCGGCGGCGCCGGCTCGTCGTGGTCGTCCGCGGCGTCGTCCTTCTTGGCCCCGTCGGTGGCGGCCGCGGGCTTCTTGGGTTCGGGCCGATATTCCGGCAAATCGATCGCCGCCCGCGCGACCCGCGCCGTCCGCGGCGACTGACCGGGCCACGCGTAGTCGACCGAGAACTCGCCGGGCGTCTGGTCGGTTACCCACACGATGACCTCCGCGTCGCCGCCCGCGGGCGCGGCAGCCGCCGGCTGGACGTACGGCTTGGCCAGAATCGTCTGCGCCGACGCCGCGGCCGCGTGGCCCGCGAACAGCCCGGCGAGCAACGCCGCGCGCACAAGTTTCGAGATCAAATCAGACCCTGCCACGACACGCTCCGCTCGCCCCTGGTTCGGAAAGATGGATGTCCGACGACTCACTCGCCCGCGCCCGCCGCCCACACCGTGACGCGGAACTCCTTCACGCCGACGGTCCCGCGCTCGTCGCTCCCGGCGTTGGCAGCGAACAGGCCGACGTACAGGTCGGGCTCGGCGTCGAGGAACGCGGGGTGGCGGATCGACAGCGTGCTGGCCGCGCCGGTCGACAAGCTTTCGACCGTCATCGAGTACTTCCCGGCGACCCGGCGGAGCGTCAGGCGGACGTCGGTCCCGGTCGGCACGACGCCGACGTAGTTCGAATCGCTGTCGCGCCCGCCGTCGTTGTTGGCCAGGAACTGCCGATATTCGGTGACCGTGCGACGGCTGATCAAGCCGCCGCGGATGACGCGGTCGCTCCGCGCGCCGGCGTACAGCCCGAACTGCCCGACGGCGGCGAGCGACGGGATGTGGGGCAGCACCGCCGCCACCTCGAAGTCCTCGCGCCCCGTGAACCCGAGTGCCGACAGTCGAACGCCCGGGTACTCGCCTCGATCGAGTTGAAATTGCGTGTTGATGTCCGACCGCGTCGTGGTGACCTCGAGCAGTCCCTTCACACCGTCGAGGCGGAGGTTCGGGTCGTGCGGCGGGAGCGCGGCGCCCGTGCCGGGAAGGCGGTCGGTCAGGCCGACTCCGACACCCGAGGCGTCCATGAGCGTCCCGGGCGCGGGCAGGCCGAAGTCGATCGCGAGCGTCCGCGGCACGCCCGCCTGCGCGGCAGGGATCCTGCGGACGAACGACGCCGCATCCGCCCGGCGCTCCGCCGGATTTACCCGCACGCCGCCGACGGCGACCCGCGCGGTGTCGTTGGCGGACAGGGCGACCGCGGGCCCGCCACCCGGCGCGGGGACGACCTCCACTTTGCCCTGAAAGACGACGACGTCGGCCGACCCGTCCGCGGCCACGGCGACGCCGAACTCGGTGCCCAGGTCGACCACGCGCGCGTGCGGGGTCAACACCTCGAACCCACGGGCCGCCTCGGGGACGGCCGCGGTCAACCGGCCCGCGACCAGCCGCACCGCGTTCGGGCCGCGGAGCTCGACCGTCGCGGGCGCCTGGAGGACGACCGTCGGCCCCGATTGCAGTCGAAACTCGGCCAGCCCCGCGTCGAGGCGGAGCACGCACCCGGCCGCCATGTTTGCGCCCGGTGCGGCGCCGGCCGCCCACCGGCTGTCCTGCGCATTGGTCAACCACGCCACTTCCGTCGCCGGCCCACCAACGGGAACCCCAACCGGGTCAGACACCTGACGACGTGCCACCGCCCACGTCAGCGCGACGGCGACGATGACCGACGCGGCCGTCGCGATCACCGGTCGCCACCACCGAGGCGGGCGGCCGCGCCGCGCCGGGGTGGACGCCACGGGCGCGACGACGGCCCCCGCCCCGGCCGCGCCCAGCGCGGCCAGTGCCCGCCCGGCCGCGCGGTGCGCCTTCGCCTCCGCGTGGAGGTCCGTGTGGACCTGCGCGTACCGCACGAACCGCTCGCGCGCCGCCGTATCCGCGCGCAACGCCGCTTCCAGTCGCGCGAACTGCGCCGCGTCCAGAGCGTCGTCCAGGTAGCCGTCGATCAGGTCGGCCAGTTCATCATCGGTCGGTACGTCGGTCATGACGGCACCCCCTCGGCCGGCGGATGACCCTCCTGGCGCAGCGTCCGCTGGATGCACTCGAACAGCGCCCGGCGGATCCGCCGGAGCGAGTTGTGCACGCTCTGGGACGAGCGCCCCTGCCCGCCGGCGACGTCCGACACGCGCCGGGCTGCGCCGTCGTCGCCATAGCACGTCATGACCAACTCGCGGTCGCGCTCGCGCAGCTTGCCGACGCACCCGGACAGCGCCTCCCGCCGGGCCTCGACGTCGTCGGACGCCAGGCGCTCGTGCGCCTCGATGAGGAGCAAATTCAGGTCGTCGCTGAAATACAGTTTGCTCCGCCCGCGCGTCCGCAGGAAGTTGGTCACCTCGAACCGCGCGACGCCGCACGCCCACCCGAAAAACGGGCGGGCCGGGTCGTACTCGGCGAACTTCCGCCACAGCACCATCGCCGTTTGCTGAAAGAGGTCGTCGGCGTCGTTCGAATCGCGGACGAGCGAGTGGATGTACCCGAACAGGCGCGCCTGGTCGGCGCGCAGCAGCCGGGCGAACTCGGCCGGGTCGGTGGAGGCTTGCGATCGGTTGGCGGCGTCGTCGGGCATGGCGGTGTACCGGTGATTCGTATCCGGGGCCCGGATTGTCACTCGAAAAATCATTCCAGGCGATGCGGCGACGATTTTCCGGGTGACAATTCGCCTGCCGCCGACGAAAGCAGTCGGGGCGCGTCGCGCGCCCGTCGTTCGCAACAGGACGTGATCACCCCGATGCCGGCCCGTTCCGCCCACATCTTCATTTTCGCCGCCGCCATGATCTGGCTGGTCGCGGCATCAGCCGCGCGGGGCGCCGACGTGCCGCCGGCGGCCCACCCGGGATCGCCCCTGCGCCTCAACCGCTATTTCTCGGATAGCGCCGTCGTCCAGCGCGACCGCCCGATCCCGGTCCGGGGCTGGGCCGCCGCGGGCGAAGCGGTCACGGTCCTGCTCGGCGGGTCGACGGCCCGCACGACAGCCGGCCCCGACGGCCGCTGGGCCGTCGAACTGGCCGCCCGCCCCGCGTCCGCCAAGCCGATCGAGCTGACCGTCACGGGTGCGACGGCCGTCGTCCGCGTCCGGAACCTCCTCGTCGGCGACGTCTTCCTGTGCTCGGGCCAGTCAAACATGTCGATCGGCCTCGGGCACTTCACTGACGAACCGAACAAGAAGGCCGCGGCGACCGCCGATTTTCCGCTCGTCCGCCAGTTCGGCGTCGTCGAGCACTTCGCCGCCGCGCCGCAGGACGACGTCGCCGCCGGCGAGTGGCTCGCCTGCTCCCCCAAGACGGCCCCCCGGTTCTCCGCGGTCGCCTTCTACTTCGCCCGCCGCGTCCACGCGGACACCGGCGTGCCGATCGGCATCGTCCGCTCTGCCAAGGGCAGCACGCGGGTCGAGATGTGGCTGTCGCAGGCCACGCTGCTGACGGCCCCGCCGTTCGCGCCGCTCGCGGCGAAGATGAAGGAGTCGCTCGCGCAGTGGGAGCGCGAGAAGGCCGCCGCCCTCGCCGCCGGAACGCCCCCGGACGCCGCCGAGTTCCCGCCCTTTCCCTTCGGTGAGAAAACCCGACGCCCGCGCTGCGCGACGCTTTACAACGGAATGATCGCCCCGTTCGCCGGCCTGCGGTTCCGCGGCGTCGTCTGGTACCAGGGCGAGGGCAACGCCGGCGACGAAGCCAACGGCCTCGCCTACCGCGGCCAACTCGGCACGCTCATCTCCGCCTGGCGGACGCACTTCGCCGACCCCGACCTGCCGTTCTACTTCGTGCAGCTCCCCGCCTACCGCGAGCCCGACGACGCGCCGGCCGGCGGGGGCGGCCTCGCCCTCCTCCGCGAGTCGCAGCGCCAAACCCTCGCCGTCCCCCACACCGGCATGGCGGTCACGATCGACGTCGGCGAGGCCGGCGACATCCACCCGCGCAACAAGGCCGACGTCGGCGACCGCCTGGCGCGCCTCGCCCTGCACGACCTGTACGGCAAATCCGACGTGACCCCCACCGGCCCGCTCTACCGCGGCATGACCGTTGACGGCGACCAAATTCGCATCACGTTCGACCACGTCGGCCGCGGCCTGATGGTCGCAAAGAAGGACGGCGTCGGCCCCGCCGTCGACGACGCCGGCGGATCGCTCAAGCGCTTCGCCGTCGCCGGCGCCGACCGCAAATGGGTGTGGGCCACCGCCACGATCGACGGCGACGCCGTGATCGTCAGCGCCCCCGGCGTCGCCGCCCCCGTCGCCGTCCGCTACGCGTTTTCCGCCAACCCGGCCGGCGCGAACCTGTATAACCGCGACGGCCTGCCCGCCGCCCCGTTCCGCACCGACGACTGGCCGCCCGCCAAGTAGCGCCATCCCCGCCCGCCAACGACCCGGAGCCCCCTTTGACCGCCCCACGCCTCTCCCTCATCGTCGCCCTGTTCTCCACCCTGGCCGCGGCGCCCGCCGCCCGCGCCCAGGTGCTCGATAAGCAGAAGGCGCTCGACGCCCAGACCTTCTGGGACAACCGCGACTTCGACTGGTACAAGGCCAACGTCCCGTTCTTCGACTGCCCCGAACCAGAGCTGGTCACGACCTACTACTACCGGTGGGAGCTGATCACCAAGCACCTGACCTACGGCTCGCCGACCTCCGGCTACTCGTTCACCGAGTTCATCGACCGCCCGTTCTGGTCCGGCGCGTACGGCGCGATCAGCTGCCCGGCCGGCCACCAGATCTACGAGGTCCGCTGGCTCGCCGACCCGACCTATGCGCGCGACTACACCCGCTACTGGTTCCGCACGCCCGGCGCCCAGCCGCGCAACTACTCCACCTGGCTCGCCGACTCGCTCTGGGCCCTCCACCACGTCCACCCCGACAAGCCCTACACGACCGACCTGCTCCCCGATCTCGTCAAGAACTTCGACGGCTGGGCCAAACGACAGTGGGTCGAAGCCGCCGGCCTGTTCTGGCAGAACGGGCACGACGACGGCATGGAGTTCAACATCAACTCCCGCCAGACCAAGGACATCCTCCGCGGCGAACGTGGCCTGCGCCCGAGCTTCAACAGCTACATGTGGGCCGACGCCACCGCCATCGCGCGCGTCGCCGACCTCGCGGGCGACCCGGCCACCGCCGACGCGTTCCGCGCCAAGGCCGCCGCGATCAAGCGCGAGCTCCAGGCCAAGCTCTGGGACCCCAAGCGCGAGTTCTTCTTCCCCATGGCCGCGCGCGACGAGACCGACAAGGAGGGCAACGTCGTCAAGGCCAGCACGCTCACCTACCAGTCCGGCAAGTACGCCGGCAGCCCCCACGGCCGCGAGCTCCACGGGTACGTCCCCTGGCAGTTCAACTTGCCGGACAAGGGATTCGAGTCCGCCTGGCGCTTTCTGATGAAGCCCGACTTCTTCTACGCCGACCGCGGCCCCACCACCCTCGAGCGAAACGACCCCCAGTTCGTCCTCAAGAAATCCTGCTGCTGGTGGTCCGGCCAGTCCTGGCCCTTCGCCACCACCCAGACGCTCAAGGCGATGGCCAACCTACTCCAGAACTACGAGCAGCTCCACGTCAACCGCGCCGACTACGCCAAGCTCCTCCAAATCTACAGCCTCTCCCACCGCAAGAACGGCAAGCCCTACCTGGCGGAAGCCCTCCACCCCGACACCGGTTCCTTCGAGGGACACGACGGCTACAACCACTCCGAGCACTACTTCCACTCCGGCTTCTGCGACCTCGTCATCACCGGCCTGGTCGGCCTGAAGACCCGCGACGACGACACGCTCGAGCTCGACCCCCTCGCCCCCGCCGACTGGGACTACTTCGCCCTGGACGATTTGCCCTACCGCGGTCACCGCCTGTCGATCGTCTGGGACAAGACGGGCGCCAAGTACAACCGCGGCGTCGGCCTGCGCGTCCTCGCGGGCGGCCGCGAGATTGCCGCGTCGCCCGCGCTCGGCAAACTGACCGCCAAGCTCCCGCCCGCAGCGGCCGCGCCTGCCAAACCCGCCCGCATGAACTTCGCCGTCAACAACGACGGCGACTACTTCCCCCGCCTCGCCGCCTCGTTCGTCGCCCCGAAAACCTCCCTGTCGAAGCTGATCGACGGCAACTACTGGTATCACAAAGACCCGCCTAACCGCTGGGCCGCCGCCGGCTCGACCAACGCGACCGACTGGGTCGAGATCGACCTCGGCACGCCCCGGAAGATCGACACCGCCAAGCTCTACTTCCTCGACGACGGCGACAAGGTCGTCGCCCCCGCGCGGTACGAGATCGAGCGCTGGGACGGCGTCGCCTGGCGCCCGCTGGCGGGCGCGAAGCGCTCCCCCGAGCAGCCGCTGGGTCACCGGCCCAACACCGTCACCTTCCCGCCCACCGAGATTCAGAAGCTCCGCGTCCTGCTCACCCACGCTCCGGCCGGACAGGCCGGCCTGACCGAGATCGAGCTCTGGGGTGACGCCGTCCAGCCCTACGCCCCCGCCCCGCCCCCCGCCGGCAACCTCGCCTTCAACCCGAAGAAGGACGGATTCCCCAAGGCCACCGCCTCCTTCTCCGACCGCTTCGGCGGCACCCCCGACAAGGCCATCGACGGCAAGATCGTCTACCTCCCCACCCCCATGAACCGCTGGACGAGCTACGGCTCGCCCGACCCGACCGACTGGCTCGAGATCGACTTTGGGGCCGAGACGGAAGTCGGCCGAGTCGTCCTGCACGTGTACGACGACCGCGGCGGCGTCCAACCCCCGTCGAAATACGTCATCCAAACTTGGACGGGCGCCGACTGGCGCGACGCCGCGGGCCCCGCTTGCATACCCGCCGTCCCGACCGGTAGCGCCGCCAATACCGTGACATTCAAGGCCACCAAGACCTCCCGCCTCCGGATGGTCTTCACGCACAACGGCAAGGCCCGCAGTGGCGTCACCGAGGTCGAAGCGTGGCGCGAGTGACGCCGATCCCGCGAGGCCGAACCACTCAGTCCGCGTTAAACCACCCAGGCAACCCCTGCTTCGTCCCCACCAGAATCTCTAATACTGCCTTCCGGTCGGCCGGCGACAGGTGCGCGAATTCCTTCGCCTCATCCTTCCCCGTCAGCACGTCGTGCAACCGCCGGTACAACTGGTCCCTCGCCTCGGCCGGTAGTTCGTCGATCGCATCTGAGTAGATCAGATAGCTCATCGGGTACTTGAACATCCGGACCTTCAGGTCGAACTCGCGCAGCGACCGCCCGGCCGAATCGCGCGGCCCGCCCTTCACGAAGTCCGCGGCGAAAGTCGACGTCCCCTTCACCTCCCCCGTCAGCGGCGCTTCCTCGGAAAACAGCAGCGCCTTGACGAGCGGCTCCACCGCGTTCTTGATCCGGCTGACCGTGCTGTCCGACTTGAACCCCGCCGGCCGGCCCAGCGCCTTGTTCAGCTCCGCCGCGTCGTGCAACGCGCTCCGCGTCAGGTAGTTCGCCCGCGTGATCAGGTTGTGCGTGAACGCCTGGTGCTCCATCACCATTAGCGCCACGATGTCGCTGTGCGGCGTCAGGTACGGGCCGGTCTCGATCTTCGTCGACAGGTCCGTCAGGTTCGTCCCCGCCGTGAAGTCCGTCTTCTCCGGCGCGTCCTTGTCCGCCGAGACGACGTTGCCCATGTGCTTCTGGTCACCCGTGGTGCCCGTCACGTACCAGCCGCCCCACCGCTGGTTCAGCGGCGACGTGTAGTTGGTGCGGAACGACCCGTTCGACAAGATCGGCTGACCATCGGCGGCCGGGTAGACGCTGCGGATGATGTGCCCGGGCAAATCACCCGTCATCGACGTCGCGTGGCACTGCAGGCACGCGTCCGTCTGCCGGACGAACTTGGGCCGCAGCACCTCGGCGTTCCGCACCGAGTAAAACATCGGCCCGTTCTTCGGATCGGTCGCCGTGATCTCGATCACGTCCCCGCCCTGCACGTACCCGACGTAGACGTCGCCATTGAAGTAGAGCGCCCGCGGGCTCTTGGGCGAGATCAGGTCGCGCTGGAAACTCGTCTTCGAAAAGACCAGCGTCTGCGACGATTCCGGCACGCCCAGCGCCTTGAGCAGCGACGGCAGGTATCCGAACTTCGGATCGAACTCGAGCTTCACTTCCTTAGCCTGAATCCGCTCGCCCAGCCGCGCCACCGGGTCCACCGGGCGGGTCGTCGGGTAGTTAATCGGCGCGCGCTCGTACACCGCGTCGTACGCCCCGGCCGACGCGGCGGCACACCCCAGACAAGCAATCCCAATCGCGCGGTACAGCATGGTTGTTTGATCGTATCGAACGCACCGGCTCGCGTTGACCCTATAAAGGACAATCGCATCCGTTGACTGAGGATTGAAAGGCGATGCCTTCGGGATGAATGCTACGCCCGTCGGGCGCGGTTGGTTTTCCCCGCGGTTCGGATGCGCGTATCCTCCCCCGGATGCCCGACTTCGCCGTGATCATTCCCGCCGCCGGCAGTTCGACGCGCTTCGGCGCAGACAAACTGCGTATAAGGCTGGCCGGTAAAGACGTCCTGCATTGGGCGATCGAAGCGTTCCTCTCCCGTACAGACGTCGTCAGCCTCGTCATTCCGTCGCGGACGCAAGGTTTTGGCGACGATCGGCCCACCTATGCCGACCTCATCCAATCCGACGCCCGCTTCAAATGGGCGGCAGGGGGGGCGAGCCGCGCCGAAAGCGTGTTCAGCGCTCTCCGCCAAGTTCCGGACCCCGTCGAGTGGGTCGCGGTCCACGACGGCGCTCGCCCGCTGGTCAGCCAGGCGCTGATCGACCGCACGCTCGCGGCCGCTGTGCGATACGGCGCCGCCGTCCCCGCCATGCCCGTCGCGCTCACGATCAAGCAGGCGGCCGGCCCCTTGCCCGCGCGCGTCGAACGCACGATCCCCCGCGCCGGACTCTGGGCCATGCAGACGCCGCAGGTCATGCGCCGCGCCGACCTCCTGGCCGCGTTCGAGTCCTGCCCGATCCCCCTCGCGCAAGTCACCGACGACGTCCAGCTCATCGAGCTCGCCGGAAAGGACGTCTACCTCGTCGAAGGCGAGGAGCGCAACATCAAGATCACCACGCCGGGAGATATCCGGGTAGCGGAGAGTTGGATCGAATAACCAGCCGCGGAGCGGCGACAGCTTACAGCCCACGGCGTAAGCCGTGGGTAGCAAATGCAACGAAGCGTAGCGCCCCGGCAGGGGCGATCGCGACGCCTGTCGTTCATCAACGCGCCCCATCGCGCTGCCGCCCCTCCGGGGCTAGGTTAAACCCGACGGATACCCGCACCTTGCCACCTACGACCCACGACTCACGTCGTGGGCTACTGGCTGCCGCCGCTCCGCGGCTCAATACGAGGCGATAGTCGCGTCGCATCCCTTCGGATATAGAAGCCCGCATGGTCGCCATCGTTTTCGAATCGCCCGACCCGACCCTCGCGCACGCGCGGGATACGCTCGCCAAGTTCGCCGTCTCGTTCATCGACCTGCACGTTCCCGACCGGGCATCCCTCGCCGCCTCCCTCCGACAGGCCGAGCAGGGGGGCTCGCGCCTCTACGTCGTCGCCGTTACTTCCACCGACTCCCTCGCCCACGCCGTCGCGAAGCTGACCGATCAACCCGTCCTCGCCGTGCCCCTCGACTCGTCCGCGCTCCCCCCGCTCGAGGCCCTCCGCGCCGCCACCAGGCCTGGCGCCGTCGCGTCGCTCGCGATCGGGAAGGCGGGGGCCACCAACGCCGCCATCCTGGCCGTGTCGATCCTCGCCAATACCGACCCGGCCCTGGCCGCCCGACTGCAAGCCTTCCGCGACGAGCAAACGACCAAGGTCCTCGCCGACCAACTCGCCTGACCGCCCCGTGGCTCCCGCGCCTCGGACTGATCCCGTCGCAACTGTCGGTCGATAACGGGGGCAGGGATTCTCCCCAGCGGGTGCGCGCGCCCCCGCCCGCCCGCCCGTCTCACAGGAGTCGCATGTCGCGCATCACCTGCCTGATCGTCCTGACGATCGCCCTTTCGTCTTACGCCGCCGAACCCGCGCCGCCCGTGGCCCCCCAGCGCATCGCGCTCAAAGACTTCCGCGTCCAAGGCATCCTCCCGCGCGACGTCCGCCAGTTTGCCGAGACGTATGCGGCCCAGCTCACGCCCGCCGAGCGCGCACACCTCGCCGACCAGCACGAGACCTTCCGCGTCTCGTGGGACGCCTGGTGCACCGCCCACGAGCGCAACGTTCGCCAGGCGTTGGTCGACCTTTCGATGCCCGATGCCGCCAAGGTCGCCGACGCGCGCAAGCGCCTCACTGCCGCGATGGCCAACTACCCTTCGAGCTTCATCGTCTTCCGCACCGCCTCGGCCAAGCTCGCCCCCGCGAACGCCGTCCGCCTCGCCCACTTCCTCAACGACTACCACAACGGCCGCGACGTCTGGCTCAAGAAGACCCAGGACATGACCGCCGCGATCAAGGCCAGTGCCTTCCAGAGAGCCATGCTCGACACCGGTGCGGCCGACGCCCGCAAGGAGGCCATAGCCGTCCGCCAGTCGCTCAAGCCCATCCGCGCCTGGAAGGACACGATCACCGCCAAGGACGACCCCCAGCTCACCGCCATCTCCCGCCTGATGGATTACTACGAGCGCGTCGACTCCCGCACGATCGACCGCGTCATCGACCAGGCCCCGACGACGCTCGGCGACGACTTCAAGAAGATCCAGCACGAGGTGCTGTCGCGCATGCCCAAGCGCCCAGAGATCGTCGCGGAGTGAGCGGGTTCGAACATCGAACGTTCGCGCCATCCTGCCGCCGCGGTAAGGTCGCCGCACCGATGAACGTGACCCCCGATCCCACCCCGCCCCAAGCCGACCCCTCGACCGATCCCCAATCCGACGGCGACTTGGGCGACATGCTCCAGGAACTCCGCATCCTCCTCCAGGGCTCGCAGGTCCTGACCGGCTTCCTCATCGTCCTCCCGTTCGCCGAGGGGTTCGGCCGGAT
>DASPKW010000171.1:0-33821 GCA_035627895.1 Tepidisphaeraceae bacterium
AGGGCATGGTCGTTCGGCTGCACCTCAAAGGCTTGGAGAGCTTCCGGGCAGACGCCGGCAAGGTCGTGCTGAACGTGGCCGTCTCCGGCCGCGGGGACGAGCACCGGGTGCGCGTGTGGGCGGGCGGCAACGACGCGGCCCCACTGGACGCAAAGAGCCCACTATGGACGGACGTCCGGCGCGTCGCAGGCGGCGACGGCAAGCTGGCGGACGACGGCTACTTCGAGGTGCCGCTGCCCAAGGCGTTGTTCGAAGGGAATCCGAAGTCGGTCACGCTCCACTGGATCGATTTCTACCGGTAGCTGGTCGGGAGGCGTACGCGACGTCGCGCGCGCGCGATGCGCATCTCGCCCGCGACCGCCGGCCGATCTACCGCAAGAAGTTCGGCGACCGAGCCACCGGGGGATGATTCGGGCGCGGCCGGTCGGGCACACTACCCGCTTGCCTTTCGGTTAGGCCGGTGTAATATGGGGCGTGTTCGGCGGCCCCCGCCGGGCGTGGTTCGCGGGCGTAATTCAGTGGTAGAATGTCAGCTTCCCAAGCTGAACGTCGTGGGTTCGATCCCCATCGCCCGCTCTGACAAACGGCTCGCCATCCTTCGCGGATGGCGGGCCGTTTTCGTTTGGGCTTGTTTGAGGCTGACCCGTCAGCGCGCGGTCGGGGGCGTGGCGGCGAATTTGAGCTTCCACAACTGTTCGGGCGTGCCGTCGACGATTAGGCCGACTCGGAACGGCGCGTAGCCGGTGCAGTAGGCGCGGAAGGTCACGGCGTTCCAGCCGCGTTTGAGGTCGACCTTTTGGGTGGCCGTCAGGCGGTGCGTCTTGGCGGGGTCGGGGGCGTAGGTCTTCGGCTCGACCGGCTGGTTGTTCACGGCCCAGCGGATCGTGGTTTGGGCGTGGCCTTGGAGGTCGAACTCGACCCGCGTGTCGGCGGGGGCGTAGACCCATGTGGCGCCGTAGTACGTCTGGGCGCCGCCGCCCAAAACGACGCGGGTGTCGAGTTCGGCGACGGCGGCGGGCTTCCAGCGGACTTCCTTCGGGTCGGGCCAGTAGCCCTTGATTTGGTCGCCCTTGTACCGGGCGGCGAGGTCGACGCCGGCGGCGTCGGGCGGGTAGACGGCGGCGTCGCAGAACTCGCGGACGGCCTTCTTCATCTCGATGTTGGTGCCGGGGACGGGGCCGTTGGGGTCGTTCTTGAACTTCTCCGCGCCGGGGCCGCCGAACGGTCCGCAGACGAGCCAGTTGCGGACGACCGCCCCGCCCGCGAGGGAGACGAATTGCGCCGGCGCCCACGATCCGGGATAGAGGCGCGCCTCGCTCGGCTCGTCGTACGTTTCGCGGCTGGCGGAGCCGTCGCGGTTGGCCCACCAGAAGCGGTCGTGGCCGCCGAGGTTCGCGTCGAAGTTGACCATCGTGCGGAGGTCGGGGCCGAACGGCGTTTTGAGCGCCGGCAGCGCCGCGCGCGGGATCGAGGCGGCGATCACGAAGCCCTCGCCGTCCGCGTCGATCGCGTGGCCGACGGTCACGCCCTCGACCGGGCCGACGTGCGCGAAGGCTGCCGTGCCGACGGGCGTGCGGTAGGTCTGCGGGCGAGCGCTCGCGCCAGGGTAGTGTGGGTACATGCCGACGTACGCCGGGCGCACCGTCCCGCCGTCCTTGAACAGGCCGAAGACGAACCGCGCGTCGCCGGGCCGGCCGACCGCCTGGCCCTTGGGCTCGGCGTTCACGTCGCCCTGGACGAAGAAGCTGACCGTGTCCGCGCCGACGTCGTGGGTGAAGAGGCGCTCGAGTGGCGGGTGCGATTTGGCCTCGAACTTCCGATCCAGCCGCACGTGCCAGCGCAGGTAGAGCGTGTCCGGGTCGTAGAGGGAGCGGACTTCGACCGACTGCTTGCCCGAAGCGAACTTCACCGGCTCGGCCGACTCCCAGCCGTCAATCGTCCCGTCCAGCTCCGCCCCGCCCAGCGCCGGCGCGAACCGGGCGATCGGCGCAGTGCCCGCGCCGCCACGCAATGCGAGGGCCTGCTCGGGCGGGCTGGCGATCTGGGCAGCGTTGATCGTCACCTCGTTCTGCACCGTCGTGAGCGGCTTGACCGGGTTCTGCGCGAGCGACCACCCTTCCATCTCGTAGAGCAGGGGGGTGTACTTGCCGGCCGCGTAGTAGACCTTGCCGTTGGCGGCGTTCGGGTAGATCGTGCCGGCGAAGAATTCGCCGGGCTGCTGGTAGATGCCGGACTTCTCCTTGTCGGACTTGGGGAAGACCGAGTCGACGAACAGGCCGTCTTCGGTGAAGAGGAGGAGCCCGCTGCGCGACTGGTCGACGATCGTGAGCAGGCCGTTGATCGGCTTGAAACAGCGCATCCCGCCGTGCAATTCGTCCGGCGCGCCCGACCCGTCGATCACGCTCCGGCCGACGCGCCATTTGATCCGGTAGCCGCCCTTGCCGTCGGGCAGGTAGCGGGAAATCTTGTGCTGGGCGCCGAAGTTGGCGGTGAAGTTCTTCCCGCCGCGCGCCTGGACGTAGAACCCGTCGGCGGCGCTCCCGTCGACCTGCATCCAGTCGCTGGAGAACGTGTCGGCGAGCTCGTTCCCACCATAAAGCGCATTGGTCTTGCCTTCGACGCGGGCCATGAAAACCGGGTCGGTCAGCACTTTCTGCCAGCCTTTGAAGACCGGATTGCCGTGCGCGTCGAAGCCTTCGGGCGCGAGGCGCCAGACGTCGCGACTGCCCTGCCCCGGCGCGATGTACGAGAGGTCCGCGAGCCACTTCTGCCCGTGATACGTCATCACGCCCTTGGGCATCTCGGTGGGTCGGAGTTCGTCCTCGTCCGCCTGGCCGTTGCCGTTGGTGTCGTTCCAGAGGAACGCGGCCTTGTCCTTGAAGATCAGGCCCGCGGACTTGAGCCACCGGTCGCCCGCCAGGCGATAGACGGACAGCGACCGCTCGCTCGCGAGGTACAGGTTGCCGTTCACACGCACCGCGATCGGCTTCTCGAGCGCCCCGCGCTGCCCGCTTTCCACGTTCGGCCAGACCGCGTCGACCGTCCACGTGTGCTTGTCGTAATCGACCTTGAACCGCGTCAGCCAGTCGTCGTGGCCGGGCAGGTAGATCAGCGATGCGTCCGCCGGGTCGATCGTGTATCCGCTGTTGCACTTGGTCTGGTACGACATGAACTCGCGGAGCAGTTTGCCGTCGTCGGCCGACCACTCGCTCACGCGGTTGGGGCCGGCCATTTCGACGACGATCAGGCGATCCTTGCCGTCCGCGTCCGTCCACGTCGCGAGTTTGGCCGGGGCCATCAGCGTGTCGCGGTCGTACGTGCCCGGCCTTTGCACGTCGAGCTTGCCGAAGGTAAGCAGGGACTTGCCGGTGGCGTCGAACTGGTAGACGTGGTTCGCGGCCCGGTCGCTCAGGTAGATGCGCCGGCGCGAATCGACCTCTAGGTCCGCTGGGTCGAGTTTCTCGGGCACCTTGAACAGCGTCGCCCACTCGCCCTTGGGCAATCCCTTCTCCAGCGAGACCGTGCTGATCGCGAAGCCGTTCCCGTCCGCGTGTAGCGCGAAGAGCTTGTCCGCGCGGACCACCAGCCCGCGCGGCCGCGCGAGCTTGAGCGTCTGGAGCACCTTGCCGTTGTCGCCGTCGTGGACCGTGATCTCGTCGACGAGGTCGGTGGCGCTCTCGGCGTAGCGGTGAGAGAACGACGAGCCGGTCTGCTTTTCCGAGACGATCTTGCCCCGCTGGGCGACGAATACGTACGACTTGCCCGCCGCCGCATCTCGTGACGCCGTCATCGCCGTCACCCACCCGGCCGGCGGATAACTGTTTCGCCGGTTCGCAGTCGGGCTACTCCCGAACGATTTCCCGTCCGCCCGGTAGACGAACTTCGGGCCGCCGTCGGTGCTGAACGCCCAGACGTTCTCCCCGTCCGTCGCGACGCACGGCCCACCGCCCGCGCCGCCCGACTTGTATGCCCTCAGAAATTGCCCGGGCCCGAGCGGCTTGTTCAGGTCGAACTGGGGGAGGTTCGTGCCGTTTTCAAGGTATTGGTAGTAAAACGTGGCGATCCCGCTCGGCCCGACGGCCACGTCCATCATCGGCGCGTTCACCGGGTCGCCCCCGAACGGCGCCGGCACGTCAACCTGCTCCGGCGTCGGCAGCCACGGCGACGCCCCGCCCGCGAACCGCGGCGTCACCGTGTGCCAGTCGCCGTCTACCGCCCACTTCCGCGCGGGCATGTAAATGCCCTTCACCGCATATTTCCCGGGCGGGACCGGCATGAAGTTGTCGTCTAGCCCGTTCCACGTCTCGGTGAACCGCCCGGCGTTCTCCGCCGTGACGGTCCGCGCGACGCCCGCGGCGAACTGGCTGATGATCCAGTCCGGGTTGGCCGGGTCGACGATCGCCAGCGTGACGCGGTAGGTCTCGCCCGGCGTATTGGGCAGTGCGTAGGTGACGGGCACCCCGGTCGGCTTCGATGACTCGGCCGCGCCGATTGACCCGCCCACTGCCGCCACAAAACATGCGATCAATGCGAACTTCATGATGTCCTTCGATTGAACCACCCTACGGGGATGTCGACTCTTACCCCGGGACGTCCGCGCCGTTGGTTCCGGGACGGCGAGGCTCCGTCCGAGCCCCGGGGGCACCCCGCGCGCACGCCGGTTTCGCACAGATGTCTTCCTCATGCAGAATTAGCCGGAGCACAGAGTGCGGGCGTTGATGAAGAACCCGTACCGGATCCTCTCGACTAACTTACCGTTCCGATCAACAACCGCGCCACCCGCCGCAACCGTTCCACCCCCAGCGACGGAAAACACATCGTTTCCTTCTCACGCTCGTGGAGCCACTCCATGACCGCGTCCTCGCCCGCGCCGGTCTTGAGGAGGTCGTAGAGCGGATCGACGTATTGGTCGTACGTGCCGTGCGCCGCCTCCGCCCTGATCGCGTTGTGCGGGTCCCAGTCGTTGAGCAGGATGCTCCGGATTTGCGATCGGGGTTCGTCGAACTGGCGCATGCGTTCATTGTAACGCGTGACGTGCTTGGATAGCTGCAGGTCAACGACCTGCCGACGCGATCGATTCGGGGATTGTTTCTCCGTCGGAGGCGTCAGCGACGCGTGGCGTCGCAGCTATCTACCCTTCCCCCGTCCGCGTTACACTCCACCCCCTATGTCCCCCAACCGCCTCGACGCCATCCGCGAAGTCCTCCTCATGGGCCCGGGCCCGTCCGCCGTCTACCCCGAGGTCCTCCGCGCCCTCGCCCGCCCGACGCTCGGCCACCTCGACCCGGCGTTCATCGCGATCATGGACGAGACCAAGTCGCTCCTCCAGCAGGTCATGACGACCGGCAACGCGCTGACGCTCCCGATCAGCGGGACCGGGTCCGCCGGGATGGAGGCCGCGTTCGTCAACCTCGTCCGGCCCGCCGACCGCGTGCTGATCCTGATCAACGGCGTGTTCGGCACGCGGATGAAGGACGTCGCCGGCCGCCTCGGCGCGCAGGTCGAGTCGATCGACTTCCCGTGGGGCACGCCCGTCATCGTCGACCGGGTGGCCGATCACCTCCGGAAGTCCGAGCCGTACGCGATCGTCGCCGTCGTGCACGCCGAGACGTCCACCGGCGTGCTCAACCCCGTCGAGCAAATCGGCAAACTCGTCCGCGAGACGCACCCCGACTCTCTCTACCTTGTCGACGGCGTCACGAGCCTGGGCGGCATCCCCGTCCGCCTGGACGACTGGCAAGTCGACGCGTTCTACTCCGGGACGCAGAAGTGCCTGTCCTGTCCGCCGGGCCTGGCGCCCCTGAGCTTCTCGGCCCGCGCCGTCGACCGCCTGAAGTCTCGCCCGACCAAGGTGCCCAATTGGTACCTCGATTTGTCGATGATCATCAGCTACTGGGAAGGCGCGAAGCGGGCCTACCATCACACCGCCCCGATCAACATGATCTACGGGCTGTACCAGGCGCTCCGGTGCGTGCTCGAAGAGGGACTCAACGTCGCCTTCGCCCGCCACCGCGCGGCCCACGAACGACTCGTCGTCGGACTGGCGCAAATTGGCTTGGAATTGCTCGTCGCCCCGGACGTGCGGCTTCCGCAGCTCAACGCCGTGAAGGTGCCTGACGGTGTCGACGAGGCGGCCGTCCGTTCGCGGCTGTTGACCCAGGACGCGATCGAGATCGGCGCGGGCCTCGGCCCGCTCGCCGGCAAGATCTGGCGGGTCGGGTTGATGGGCCACACGGCCCGTCCGGAGCATGTGGATCGGGTTGTCGCCGCGCTCAAAGGTGCGCTCGGACGGTAGGACGCCGTCATCCAGGTACTCCGAAGGATCTAGCCGGACTGTCGGGAACGCCTCGACGTTGGCGGATAGTTCTTGACCCGCGAGGCAAGATCCTTCGGAGTACCTCAGGATGAGGGGAGGCGCAAAACGCGCGAGATCCTAAGGAAACACCTCCACCGCCGACTTCCCCACGTCCTTCGGCCCCAGCCCTTTCACCGCGAGCACGTCCGCCCCCGTCGCCGAGCTCACCGGCGCCCAGATCGTGACCCCGGGCCGGCGCACCAGCGTTTCCCCCGCGATCGGGCTGTACTTGCTCAGGTACGCCACGAACGGCGTCTTCCCCCCGTCTACGCTGAACACGTGCGCCCGGTACGCGAGTTTCCCCTCGTGCGTGAAGGGGACGCGCGCGTCCGCCGGCGCGGCGAACCACGTCTTGCCGTCGTCGTGCGTGAAGAAGAGCTTCCCGGAGGGCGACGTGGTGCTCACGGCGGGCGCGGGCCGTGAAGCAGGCCCCGTCGTCGCGCGGGTGGTCGCCGGGACGCCCGACTTGGGCGCCAGGTCGATGTCCAGCACGGCCGTGTAGTCCCGCCAACCGCGCCCGAGGAACACCTGGTCCCGCAATGTGTCCGCCACGCTCGGCTTGATCATTCCCTCGTACCGCGTCTTCCCGTTCACGATCACCGTCACCGGTTTGGCCAGGTCCACCATCTGCTGGCTGAGGTAGAACCGCATCGTCAGCACGTTGTCCGTCTTCGCCTCGATCTTGTTCGGCCCCGTGACCTGCGCCTGCACCGTGTGCGCGTTCTCGTTGACGATGATCGGCCCAGTCCCTCGCCGCAGATTCATCCGCTTCTCCTTCCCCGGCAGGAGCGGCTGATACACCTGTACCCAGTCCACCCGGTTGAATGTCGGATCGGGCCGGGTCGAGCGCAGGTTGACCTGCTTCGGGTACAGCTCGCGCACGCGCCCCCGGGCCGCGGCGTACAGCTTCTCGACGACCTCCGCCGTCGGCACGTGCCCGACGTTCCGCGTTTGCTCGAACACCACCTCGTACTTAAAGTTCTTCAGCACTGACACGAGCGCGCCCGAGTGCCCGGAGTTGATCACCTTGTCCGTCGTGTCGTGCCACACCACCGGCAGGGTGTTCCGCAAGTTCATCAGCCGGACGCGCTGCCAGTCCCCGCTCGCCGCCCCGGCCATCGGATTGATCGCCGCGAAGTACGTCGGGTAGTGCAGCGCCAAATTCCACACGGCGTGCGCGCCCATCCCGTGGCCGAACAGGTAGACGCGCGCCGGGTCGATATTGACCTTCCCCGCCACGTGGTGCATCGCCTGGACGACCGTGTTCATTCCCTTGAGCGATGGGCCGTAGAACTCGCCGAGGTTCAGCCGTGGCATGATTACGACCGCGTCCGGGTGCCGCGCCAACTCATCTTGCACCCACTCCGAGTACATCCGCACCACGTCGTCCTGCGTCGGCATCTTCTCCGAGTCGGCCACCAGCGCGCTCAGCGCCGGCAGGCGGATCGTCAGCGGCCAGCGCTTCGTCCGGTCATAGTCCTTCGGCAGCCCGAGGAAGTACTGCACCTCGTGCGCCCCCGTCCCCTCCCACACGTACGCCACCCCCGCCGGCACCGGCGCCCACCCCAGCCGGATCCGGCACAACCCCGCCACCGCCGCCGGCGACACCTCCGCCTTCTCCAGTGCCTTGATGATCGCCCCCCGATCCTCGGCCGAGTCGGTCAGGAAGTACTTCTCGACCCACACGTGCGCCTGATACAGCGCCTCGTACTTCGCCGGGTCGTACCCGGGGACTTCCGCCGCGTAGAGCTTCTCGAGCGCCGGTCGGGGCAGCAATTCGTCCGGCAACTGCTGCGGCCGCGGCGCGGGTTGGGCAATCCCCCGTAAGGCACACAATGCGACGGCGACGAGCGCGATCAGCCGGGTCATGCGCATAGGATAGCCTGCCTCCCGCGTACGAGGACACGCCGCCGCGCGGAAGGTATGCGAAAAGATCAGAAAGGGAGCCCAGCGACTCGTCGCGGGACGGAGTTCGAGTCGTGTCGCTCCCGATGTATGCGCGGCGCATCAACCCGATCGGTGCCCTCTTGGTCTACGTCCCGCGACGAGTCGATGGGCTCCCTCAGTCATGGCAAGTTGCGCCCGAAGAATTCCACCCAGTTCCCGTGGAAGATCCCCGCGACCTGCTCGTCCGAATACCCACGCCCCGCCAGGATCCCCGCCAGCTTCTGGACGTCCGAGTACACCTTCAAATCGCCCGGCGTCTGCTCGTTCCCAAACCCCCCGTCCAGATCCGTCCCCAGCGCCGCGTGTCGCGCGTTTCCCGCGATCTGGCAGACGTGATCGATATGGTCCGCCAGCGCCGCGAGCCCCACGACTTCGGGTTTGGTCTGCTGCCGCACCCAGTTCGGGTAGAGCATCCACGCGTCCAGAGCCATGCCGATCACGCCGGCGCGCGAAACGATCTTCCGGATCTGCTCGTCCGTCAATTGTCGATCCCCTGGCACCAGGGCCCGGCAATTGTGGTGGCTGGCGAGCAGGGGCCCTTCGAAGTAGTCGAACGCTTGCCCCATCGACGTGTCTGACAAATGCGTCACGTCCAGGATCATCCCGAGTTCGTCCATGACGCGCAGCAGTTCTATCCCCGCGGACGACAGCGGCCCCTCCGTCGCCGTCCCGCAGGCGTACTGCCCGCGTCCGTAGTGCGCCGGCCCCGCCGCCCGCAGGCCTAGATCCCACCACTGGCGCGCCTGGTCCGGGTGCGTGATCGGGTCAGTCCCCTCCATGCTCAGGATGATGCCCAGCGGCATCTTGGCCGGGTCGGCCGCGTACGCCGCCCAATGCGCGCCCAGCTCCGCGCGCGTGCGGATCATCCGGACGTGGCCCTGCTCTTCGAGACACCGGTAATACGCGAGTTGCGCGTGTGCCGCCCCGTGCGCGTGGGCCGGTGTCGCGTAGTCCAAATCCGTCCGCAGGATGGTCGCCCGGTGCTTCGCCTCCGGCCCCGACCGCGCTAGCAGCGTCGCCACGCATACGGCCACCCCCGCCCGCCGGAGTTCCGGCAGCGACAGCACGTTCGTCCCTCGCGCCGGATGGTCCGTCATCCCCGCCTCGCGCCGCCGGATCTCTTCGACCGGCAGCGTCAGGTCGCGGTCAAAGAAGACCGCCGCCCACGCGAGATCCAAATGCGAATCGAAGATCAACCGGGGCGCGGCGGATTGCTCCATGCGCCAGATTGTGTCACACGTTGCTCGCGGGGCAAGGTGCGCTATGCCGTCGCGTGCCCGCCCTTGACCACGATCGTCTTATCCTGGCGCGCCTTCGGGCCCTTGGGCAGCGCGACCGACACGATCGTGATGACCAGCCCCAGCCCGAGCCCGAAGAGCGTCCCCATCAGCTTGTACAGTCCCGTGTGGTACTCCCACGCCTTTTGCCGGTCCGCCTGCCCGCCGTACCCCGACAGCGTCGACGTCCCGTTGGCGATCGTGTCGTTGGTGACGCCCGCCAGCCACGCCCCCACCCCGTACCCGATCCCCGCGAGCACCGCCGCCACCACGACCACAGTCAACGCCTGCCGCATACCGATTCTCCGTTCACGGACCTTCGATTCAAACCACTCGCCCCCGCGCGTCCACATTGATCGGCCGGACCTCCCCGGCCTCGTTCCACCATACCTGATTCTGCAGGTTCACGCACGGGCAGATGTGGTTCGGGATGATCGTCACCCGCTCGCCCACCTTGGGCCGTTTGGCCGAGCCCGTCACGTCCACCTGCCCGTGTTCTTCCGTCAACTTCACTATCCGCGCGTCCGGGTACTCCAGGATGAGCCCGTGGCCCGAGTCCGGGGCTGGCCCGCACTTGTCGCTCGTGAGCGTTTTCGTTCCCGCGTCGATCACGAACTGGTTCGGCACCGCCGTCGAAACGACCGTCGCGTGCACCCGCGCGGCGCAGTCGTCGACGGACGCGTACCCACCCCGCACGCCGTTCATGTCGTAGAACACATAGGTCCCCGGCCGGATCTCCGTCTGATTGCGGATGTGATGCGACGCGTACGCGGTCGGCGTTGTCCCGCCCGACAAGATCTCCGTCGAGATCCCCGCCTTCTTGAACAGCCCGACTGCCTCGCCGACCAGCGAATCAATTCCTTTCAACTGCGCGATCGACTCTGCCTGATCGTCCTTCACGTGCCCCGGATAGAAGAACAGCCCGTCCACCCGGACGCCGTCAAGCCGCGACGCGTGCTCCGCCAGTGCCAGCGCTGCGACTGGGGACTGGACGCCCGTGCGATGAAAGCCCACGTCCAGGTCCACGAGCAAACTGATCGTCGACCCCGCCTCCTGTGCCGCCGCCGCGAGATGATCGGCCGCCTCCACCGAGTCCATCGCGACCCGCACCGTCTTGCGCAGCGCCAGCTTGGCGAGTTCCCCGCACCGGAACGGATCGACCGCAGGATACGCCATGAGCAAGTCGTCGGCCGCCTCGGCCATCACCTGCGCCTCGCCCACCTTCGCCACCGTCAACCCGATCGCCCCCGCCTCGCGCTGGATCCCCGCCAGTAGCGTCGACTTGTGCGTCTTCGTATGCGGCCGCAGCGCCATGGCGTGCTGTTTCGCGTACGCCGCCAGCTTCCGCACGTTCCGCCGCACGACGTCCGCGTCGATCACGATCGATGGGGTGGGCACCTGCATGTCGCGGAGGATACGCGAGTGGTGCCCCGGCGGGAAACGTCACGCTTCGAGCGTGCGAGCGAACCCACGGAACGCGTTTCGTGGGCTTTCGGTTGCGCTGCGCGTCCGCAGTAAGCATACGCGTTACCTGCGCAGGTCGCGGCACACGATCCGCTTCCCGTCCCGCGCGAAGTACAGTCCGTCAGCCAGCGCCCCGCCCGAGCGAACGCCTCCGCCCAGCACTTTCGCCCGCGCCGTCTCGTTGTACTCCGCCGGGGTTGTCGCCACCCGCACCAGTTCCCCATCCTCCGTGAGGGCGAGCACCGCATCCCCCGCCAGCATCACCGTCGCCGCGCCGAAACCCTCCTTCGTCCATTTCACCTTCCCGGTCGCCCACTCGACGCACCGCATTTCGCACCCCGTCTCCTGCCGCCCGTGCACGCCGTACAAGTGCCCCTCGAACAGTACCGGCGTCGCGTAGTGCGCCGACAGCGCCTCGTCCCCTTCCCAGACCACCGTCGGCCGAGCCTCGCCCCACGTCAGCAGCGCCGCCCCCACGCCGTAACTCGCCGTCAGGAAGACCTGATCCCGCGCCACGACCGGCGTCGCCGCGTTCACGCTCGCGTTCGTCCGCGCGCGAAATTTGTACACCCAATCCACCTCCCCCGACTCCGGCGCCAAACTCACCAGCCCGTCCCGCGTCAGCGACAGCACCCGCCGCTTCCCCGCCACCGTCGCCGCGATCGGCGACGAGTACCCCGCCTCGTGATCCGTCGCCTGCCAAAGCAACTTCCCCGTCGCCGCATCAAACCCCACCACGCCCGCACCCTTCCCACCCGCCTTCCCGCCGACATTGACGATCACCGCCTTCCCCTCGACCAGCGGCGAACACGCCATCCCGAAATACCCCTCGTCCGACCCATACGCCTTCCGCGTGTCGACCGCCCACACCTGTTTTCCGGTCGCGACATCACGGGACGCCAACAGGCCAGCCGCCCCGAGCGTGAACACGCGCTCGCCGCTCACCGTCGGTGTCGACCGTGGGCCGTCGTCGAAATCGAACTTGTCCCGATACGCCGTCGCGTCCTCCGCCCGCCAGACCGCCTGGCCCGTCCCCGCCTCCAGGCACTCGAGCACCTCGACGTCCCCCTCGCGATGGAACACGAACACCCGCCCGCCCGCGACGACCGGCGAACTCCATCCCCGCCCGACCTTCTTCTCCCACACCACCTTGGGACCACCCGCCGGCCACGTCGCGGCCAGCGCCTTGGCGTCTCCCGCGTATCGCCCGTCCCGCCCGGGCCCGAGAAACTGCGGCCAGTCCGCGGGCTCCGCGCTTCCGACGGACATCGAGCACGCGAGGAGGAGCAGCAGAGGGATGAGGATTCGCACCAGGACATCATCCGGCGCGGCATATCGTCCGACAAGCGAGTCGGGTGTGAACGCGATTTGCGCGAGAGCGTGTTCGGACTGACTCGGGTGTCCGTCGCGCTCGCCTGCGCGCTCGCCTCAGGCTCGCCCTCCGGGTCGCGGCTAAACGTGAACCGGTCGCGCTGATACAACACTCCGTCAGCCTTCACACTTCCTCCGGAGAACCCATGCGCACCTTCCTTTGCGCCCTTTGCGTCTTTGCGGCCACCTCGTCCTTCGCCGACGACCCGAAAAAGAAGAACCCCCAGCCCGGCCCCGGCGACAAGGCCCTGGCCGCCTACTTCGCCGCCGAGGTCGACGCGCTCGCCAAGGCTACGCTCGCCGACCTCTGCTGCGAAGACGAGTGGGCGCCGGCGGCGCCGAAGCTCCGCCGCGAGCTCCAGGACATGCTCGGTCTGAACCCCTGGCCCGAGCGCACCGACCTCAAGGCGACAATCACCGGCACCGTCGACCACCCCGAGTTCACCGTCGAGAAGCTCCACTACCAGTCCCGCCCCGGCCTGTACGTGACGGGCAACCTGTACGTCCCCAAGAACCTCAAGGGACCTGCGCCGGCCGTCCTGTACGTCTGCGGGCACGGCAACACCAAGAAGGGAAACGTCTCGTTCGGGTCGAAGGTGCCGTATCAGCGGTGGGGCATCTGGCTCGCCCGCAACGGCTACGTCTGCCTCGTCCTCGACACGCTCCAACTGGGCGAGATCGAGGGCATCCACCACGGCCTGTACCGCGAGAACATGTGGTGGTGGCAAAGCCGCGGCTACACGCCCGCCGGCGTCGAGGCCTGGAACGGCATCCGCGCCCTCGACTACCTCAGCACCCGCCCCGAGGTCGACAAGAACCGCCTGGCCGTCACAGGCCGCTCGGGCGGTGGCGCCACGTCCTGGTGGGTCGCCGCGCTCGACGAGCGCGTCAAGGTCGCCGCCCCCGTCGCCGGCATCACCGACCTCCAGAACCACGTCGTCGACCACGTGATCGACGGGCACTGCGACTGCATGTTCATGGTCAACACCTACCGGTGGGACTTCGGGGCCATCATGGCCCTGGTCGCCCCGCGCGCCTTGCTTTTCGAGAACACCGACAAGGACACGATTTTCCCGCTCGACGGCGTCTACCGCACCTACGTCAAGGGCCGCGCCGTCTTCGAGATGCTCAAGCCGATGCCGAGCGTCGTCCCCGGTGCGGGCGGTGCGCCCGCCAAGGTCAGCGCCACGGCGACGGCCGCGGAAAAGAACCTCGGCCTGCTCATCACCGAGGGCCCGCACAAGGACACGCAGGATTTGCAGGTCCCGACGCTCCGCTGGCTCAACCGCTTCTTCAAGGGCGACGACTCGCCCGTGAAGAACTACGCGGAATCCCTGTTCGAGCCCGAGCAACTGCGCGTGTTCAACCCGGGCGAAGAGCCGAAGGATCAGATCAACACGAAGATCCACGACACGTTCGTCGCCGCCGCGCCGGCCCCGAAGGTCCCCGCGTCCGATTCCGATTGGGCGACGATGCGGGACGGCTGGCTCAAGCAGTTGGCGGACAAGTCGCTCCGCGGCTGGCCCGCCGACAAGGACGCCCCATCGCCCGATCCCAAGCCCGCGTTCACCGAGACGGCAGGGGGGCTGACGGTCTCGGCGTACGACTTCACGAGTCAGCACGACGTCAAACTCCGTATGACGATCGTCCGTGGCGCCGAACATGCCAAGGCCGGTGCGCCGCCCAAGCTCATGGTTATGAACGTCATGGACGATCGCGCCTGGGACGCGTTCGTCCGCAACTTCGGCCCCGCGTTCCCGAAGGCTGTCGAAGGCGGGCTCCCGCCGCTCGAAGGCACCAAGCGCGCCCCGTCGGCCATCGTGGATGACTTGGCCGGCCTCGCCAAGATGCTCGCCGCCAACGACTGGGCGATGGCCTACGTCGCCCCGCGCGGCGTCGGCCCGACCGAGTTCACCCGCGACCCCCGCAAGCGCATCCACGTCCTCCGCAGCTTCGGCCTGATCGGCCAGACGCTCGACGGCATGCAGGCCTACGACGTCCGCCGGGCGATCCAGGCCGTCCGCGCGCTTCCCGACCTCGCCAAGTCCCCGGTCTGGCTCCAGGCGCAGGGTCGCATGGCCGGCAACGCGCTTTACGCCAGTCTTTATGAGCCCGGCATCACCCGCTTGGACCTCCATGATTTGCCGGCCACGCACGGGGCGTCGGACGCGCCCCAGTTGCTCAACGTCCTGCGCGTGACGGACGTGCCGGCGGCACTCGCGATGGCCGCCGAGCGCTCGCGCGTCGTCCTCTACGGTGATCCGAACGTCGCGGCGTACGCGAAGGACGTCGCCAAGGCGCTGAAGTGGGCGCCCGAGCAGCTCGAGTTGCGCCCGAAGCAGTAGCAGTTTCCGCGACGCCCGCTCGAATCCCGTGGACTCCCCTGGCGGCCGAGCGGCTCGCGCGAATGGCGCGGGCGCGATCGAGGGATATGGGCGAGCCGTGGGCAATGCCAACCCCACGTTAGGGCGCGTATCATCGGGGTGTGAACGAGGTGCACGTACTCGATCGGTACACGGCGTTGCTGCGCGAGACGGTCGCGCGGCGGGTGACGGGCGGGCGGGTCGTTGGCGCGCGGACGCCGATGGAGGCGGCCCTCGCGTTCGGGGTGGTGCTGGTCGACGGGCCGGAGAAGATCGCCGGGCGGATCGGCGCGCCGGGTGCCGAGACCGGGCCTGCCGCGGGGCTGGCAGACGTTCTGGGCCATCGGCGGACGGAATATCGGGGTCTCGTGGCGTACGCGATCGGGCAGGTCGCGGGGCTGGTGCGCGGGTACCTGACCGCGCGCGACTGGTCGCAGTGGGAGCGCGGGTTGGCGGCGTGGGCGGAAGTCTTGTCGGAGCCCCAGGGGGGTGGCGTCGGGTCGATCGCGGCGCGGGACGGGGCGGCGGCGGCGGGGCGGGCGTGGGACGCGCTGGCGCGCTTTGCGATCGGGCGGGCGCTGGGGCGCGAGTCGATGGCGCACCGCGCGGGGGCGGCGTTGCGGGGGCTAGCGAAGCGGCAGACGGGGGCGGGGCCATTCCTGCTTGCGACCGCCTCGGACAATCCGGAGGCGCACTGGTATCACGAGCTGGTGATTCTGCACGCGCTGGCGAGTTATGCGGCGCAGGGGCACGATGAGGCGGTGTGGGCGGCGGTGCGGCGGAACGCGGCGTTTCATTTGAACGAGACGCAGCCGGACCATGCGACGAATCAGCCGTGGGGGCTGATCGCGTTCGTGGGGGATCCGGCAACCCGGCCGATCGCGGACGGGATGCTGCACGCGGCGAGCGCGCTGGCGGGGGCGACCGGGGGCGAGGCGAGGTCCGCCGTTACTTCCATCCTGCTGGCGGACGCGCTATACTGCCTGCTCCAATGAGCAGCACCCCGCCGTCCTCCACCGATCATTCTTCCGCCGCGAACAAGCCCGTCGACCCGGAGTTGCTCGCGATGCTCCGGTGTCCGCTGACGCACAGCAAACTGCGGGCGGAGGGGGAGTTTCTGGTGGCCGAGGTGGGCGGGCTGCGGTACCCGGTGCGGGAAGGCATCCCGGTGATGCTGGTGGAGGAGGCGCAGCTCCCGGCGGGGGTGGGGTCGCTGGAGGAGTTCAAGCAGAAGTTCGCGGCGGAGGTAGGGGAGCGGAAGTAGGTCTGTGTTGCTGTCGCTAAGCCGCAAGCGGCGGGACTGCGCGGACGGATGACCCCACACTTGACGAACGCGCTCGCGGTCGGGATCGCCGGGTTCGCGGGAGCGATGGCGCGGTACTACGTGCAGGCGCTGGGCGTGCGGGTCGTCGGCACGGGGTTTCCGTGGGCGACGCTGTTCATCAACGTGTCGGGCAGCTTCGTGCTCGGGTGGTTCATGACGATGGCGGCGTGGCGGTGGGAGGGCGTGTCCGACGCGACCCGGCTGGCGGTAGCGGTGGGGTTCCTCGGCGCGTACACGACGTTCTCGACGTGGGCTTACGACTCGTGGCAGCAGATCGCGCGCGGGGAATGGGGGTGGGCGGCGCTGAACTTGGTCGGCAGTTTGGTGCTGGGGCTCGCGGCGGTGTGGGCGGGCATCGCGTGCGCGGGCGGGCAGAAGTAACGACCCGTCGAAAGCCCATGGAGCTTGCTCCGTGGGTTACGCATGACCGCGCGAACGGTCTCGCTCACACCTCGCGCAGGTGGTACGACTTGATCGTGTTCTGCTGGAAGTCGGGGTAAGCGCCGACGTCGTGCTCGGCGAGATCGAGGCCGTCGAACTCGTCGTGTTCCTTGACGCGGACGGGGGTGGTACGTCTGAGGAGGGTCCAGAGGAGGACCGAGACGCCGGCGGCGAGGGCGCCAATCAGGACGAGGCCGAGGGCGGCGGCGCCGAGCGATTTGGCGCGGTCGGCGACCGTGCCGGACTGGGCGAGCAGGGGGGCGGTGAGCGCGCCGAGCGCGGCGCCGATGCCGTGGACGGCGATGCCGCCGGACGGGTCGTCGATGCGGAAGCGGACGTCGAGGACGAGGATGGCGAGAGGGACCAGGACGCCGGCGAGCGCGCCGGTGACGACGGCGCCGACGCTGGAGAGGGCGCCGCCCCCGGCGGATGCGGCGACGAGCGCGCCCAGGACGCCGGCGGCGGTCAGTTGGAGGTCGGGCTTGTAGTAGCGGAGCTGGGAGAAGATAACGGCGGCGAGCCCGCCGGCAGCGGCGGCGAGGAGGAGGGACTTGGCGGCGGCGAGCCCGCCGAGGTCGACGATGGCGGCGGCCGGCCGAAAGGCGTCATTCGGCGTGTGGAGGCTGAGCTGAGTGTGGCCGCCGGCGCGGACGCCGAAGAGGACGAACCCGACGACGAGGAGGAACAGGCCCGCGCCGGCAAGGGGAACACTGTGGCCGGGGATGGCGGTGGACGAGCCGTCGCGGTTGAACTTGCCGGTGCGCGCGCCGACGAAGATCGCGCCGACGGCGGCGGCGACCGCGCCGGCCCAGTGGAAGCTGATCGCGCCCAAGGCGTCGGGGATGCCCATGTCGCCGAGGAAGCCAGTGGCGGTCGTCCAGGCGCGGGAGACGGGGACGACGACGGCGGCGAGCGCGACGCCGGTCCAGAGCGAGGGCCAGAAGCGGGCGCGTTCGGCGAGCACGCCGGGGACGATGGCGGTGGCGATCAGGACGCCAACGACGCCGGGGAAGGCGAGGGTGGAGGCAGCGCCGTCCCAGCCGACCAGGAGGGACGGCTTGAGTCCGAGGAAGCGGTTGCCGGCGAACTGGATGGCCATGCCGACCGCCCAGAAGGCGAGGACGGCGACGCAGAAGTCTGCAAGGTGGCGGGCGATGGCGGCCGCGGAATTCTTGGACCGCACCTGCCCGGCGGACTGGACGGCGAATCCGGCGCGCATGACGAGGGCCCCCACGATGGCCAGGACGTCGGTTAAGTAGGATTGCATCGTATGTCCCAAGACCGGTCGCCGTCGGGTGCGGCGCTCGTCGCGTGCGCGCGGTCGTCCCGATGGCGGGTGAGGGTACCGGAAAACGGGTCCGCGGTTAAGCGGGGTGGGGTGCCGAGCAACAAGGTGCGCGTTGACCTCTTGTAGCCGCCCCGCTTGCGGGGCGCGTCCGGGTGCGCATTTGGTGTTCTGCGCGAAGGCAAAAGCGACCCCGTTCGACGCGCCCCGCAAAGCGGGGCGGCTACAAGTGGGAGTCAACGCCCTTGGCCCCTGGTCGCTAGTATGGGATGATGGGGGTCCTATCTGTTCGAGACGCATCGCGGAGCGGTAACGGAGCACGTCCCATGTTGAAGTTGTCATCCAAGATCGGGTTGGTCGCATTGGCGCTGGTGCTGTGCGCGGGTCAGGCCGCGCGGGCGGCGGTGACGTTTACGCCGGCGCAGCAGGAGGCGGCGAACAAGCTGCAGGCAAAGGGCGGGCTGGTCATGCAACTCGCGGCCGACTCGGACGCGCTGGTCGTGAATCTGTCGCTGGCGGGGAAGCAGATCACCGACGCCGAGGTGGCGCTGGTGAAGGAGCTGCCGAAGGTCGCGCAGCTCAACCTGGCGAACACGGCAGTGACGGACTCGGGCTTGGCGCCGCTGGCGGGACTCGCCGACCTGACGATGCTGCACCTGGAGAAGACGGGCGTGACCGATGCGGGTCTGGCACACGTGAAGGGGCTGGCGAAGCTCGAGTACCTGAACTTGTACGGCACGGCCGTGACGGACGCGGGGTTGGCGAACTTGTCGGGGCTCAAGGGGCTCAAGCGGGTGTACCTCTGGCAGACGAAGGTGACGGACGCGGGGGTGGCGAAGCTGAAGAAGGACGTGGCGGGCGTGGTGGTGAATCGGGGCGAGGAGCTGGCAATCGTCGTCAAGACGCCGGACCCGACGCCGGCGACTCCTGCTGCGGGCGGGACGGCGGCGGCGGCGGCGGGGAAGGCGATCAACACGGTGTGCCCGGTGAGCGGGAAACCGGTGGACGCGACCAAGACGCTGGCGTTCGAGGGCAAGACGATCGGGTTCTGCTGCGACAACTGCCCGAAGACGTTCCAGAAGGACCCGAAGAAGTTCGCGTCGAAGATCAAGGCCGACGCGGCGCCGGCGGCTGTGCCCGCGACGCCCGCCAAGCCGGGTGAGAAGAAGCCCGACGACAAGAAGAAGCCGGCGGCGGCTCCGGCCGCGGCGGCGAACGAGAAGTGCCCGGTGAGCGGTCAGCCGGTCGACGCGAGCGTGACCGTGGCATTCGAAGGCAAGACGGTCGGCTTCTGCTGCGACAACTGCAAGGGAAAGTTCGAGGCGGAGCCGAAGAAGTTCGCGAAGAAGATCTGAGGAACGGCTCACAGGGGGTCGCAAAGGCGCGAAGCAGATAGGAAGGGCGGGTTGAATCGTTGTGCGCCCGGACGTTCGGGGTGCGCGGGCGTGATCACCACAACCATTTCGGGATGCGATCGCACATGAAGTCAAACGGTCCTTTTTCGCGGCGCGGGTTGCTTCGGTATTCGGCGGCGGCGGCGTTTCTGTCGGGGTTGCCGTCGTGGTACTTGGCAGACCTCCGGGCGGCGGAGGAGGCCAAGCCCACGGCCGACAAGCCGAAGGCGAAGGACGATTTCCGGATCGGCCTGGTCGGGTGCGGCGGGATGGGGACCGGCGACGCCAAGGACGCGCAGCGGTTCGGCAAGGTCGTGGCCGTGTGTGACGTGGACGAGAACCAGCTCGGCAGGGCGAAGAAGAACTTCCCGGACGCCAAGGGGTACAAGGACTTCCGCGAGCTCGTGCAGCAGAAGGACCTGGACGTGGTCATCTGCGCGACCGTCGACCACTGGCACACGCTGGTGTCGATCGCGGCGATGAAGGCGGGGAAGGACGTGTATACCGAGAAGCCGCTCACGCTGTGCATCGACGAGGGCAAGCGGCTGGTGAAGGTGCAGAAGGAGACCGGACGGGTGCTGCAGACGGGGACGCAGCAGCGGAGCGACATTCGCTTCCGCTTGGCGGTCGACCTCGTGCGGAACGGGCGGATCGGGAAGCTCAAGCACATCGACGTGTGGATCCCGGCGGGGCAGCGGAAGGGGCCGTTCGCCAAGGCGCCGGTGCCGGCCGGGTTCGACTGGGACCTGTGGCAGGGGCCGACGCCGGCGGTGGATTACGTGAAGGAGCGGGCGCACCAGACGTTCCGGTACTGGTGGGAGTACTCGGGCGGGACGATCACGGACTGGGGGGCGCACCACAACGACATCGCGCTGTGGACGACCGGGTTCGACCGGTCGGGGCCGGTCAGCGTGGAGGGGAAGGCGCTTAACGAGATGATCCCGGGCGGGTTCACGGCCAACAGCGAGCACGAGATCCACTTCACGTACCCGGACGGGGTGACGCACACGAGCCGGAGCACGACGGCGAACTCGCCGTTCGGGGCAGTGGTGGACCCGAAGGGGCGGCAGCACGGGATCGCGTACATCGGGACCGAGGGGTGGCTGTGGGTGACCCGCGGGAAGATCGACGCGAGCAAGCCGGAAATGCTGAAGGAGAAGCTGCCCGAGTCGGCCCCGCGCGTTTACGTGAGCAACGACCACAAGGGGAATTTCTTCGAGTGCGTCAAGACGCGGAAGGCGCCGATCTGCGACGTGGAGATCGGGCACCGGAGTGCGACGATGTGCCACCTGGGCGTGGCGGCGGTGCGGCTGGGACGGAAGCTGAACTGGGACCCGGTGAAGGAGGAGTACGTCGGCGACGCGGAGGCGCAGGCGACGGCCGTGCGGGAGATGCGGAAGCCGTACGACTATTCGTTCATCGAGGCGTGAGCTGGGGCGCTCGGAGTTCACGCTTTAGCGTGCAAGGGGGGGGAGTGTCGATCGTGTGAGAGCACTTGTCACCGGTGAACGTTCCCCCCTTACACCCTAAAGGGTGAACTCCGAGCGCCGCGATGGACGGCCATTACCCGGCGAGGGCGGCGCGGGCGCCGGCGGCTTCGAGATCCGCGGTGACGCGAGCGAGGACGGATTCCGCGTCTGCGCCGGTGGCGTCGGCGCGGATCACGGGCGGTTCGCCGTCGCGGCGGCCGACGGCGGTGCTGAGGCTCCATTGGCCGTCGGCGTGGCGGGCGTGGGCGGCGATGGGGGAATGGCAGTCGCCTTCGAGGGCGGCGACGACGCGGCGTTCGAGGTCGACGGCGGCGTGGTCGGAGGGGTAGTCGAGGCCGGCGAGGAGGTCGCGCGTGGCGGGGTCGTCTGCGCGGCACTGGACGGCAAGCGCGCCCTGGCCGGCGCAGGGGAGCATCTCGTCCGGGCCGATCGGGGCCATGTCCTGCTCGTCGTACAGGCCGGCCCTGCGGACGCCGGCCATCGCCAGGACGATCGCGTCGAACTCGCCGGCGCGGAGCTTCTTGAGGCGCGTGTCGACGTTGCCGCGGATGAGTTGGACGTCGAGGTCGGGGCGGAGCGAGAGGAGCTGGGCGCGGCGGCGGAGGCTGCCGGTGCCGACGCGGGCGTTGCGGGGAAGATCCGCAATCCGGCGGGCGACGGCCGAGACGAGCAAATCGCGCGGGTCTTCGCGCTTGGGGACGGCGGCGAAGACGAGGTTGTTCTGGGGAACGAGCGGCATGGTGACCGGGACGTCCTTAAACGAGTGGACGGCGAAGTCGACCTGACCGGCGAGCAACGCGAGCTCAAGTTCCTTAGTGAACAGGCCCTTGCCGCCGATCGCGTGGAGCGGGCGGTCGGCGACCTGGTCGCCGGTGGTCTTGATCAGGACGAGCTCGACGGCGAGGCCGGGGTGGAGTTTTTCGAGGGCGTCGGCGACGAGTTGTGACTGCATGCGCGAGAGGAGGCTGCCGCGGGCGCCGAGGCGGAGGATGCGCTGGCTCGAGGGGTCGGGCATCGTGGGAGGATTGTAACCGGTCGGTCGTTCGTCGTCCCGCGTGGTCGGGACGAGCCACGCGATCGGCGGCTTCCGCCGGCGGCTATGACTGACCTGGTTCTGCGTCGCCGTCGGCGAACAGCGCGACGATCTCCGGCGGAATCGACTTGGGCCGGCCGGTCGCGACGTCGATCAGCACCCAGTCGGTGTGGCCGGTGGCGAGGGGGACGCCGTCCACGGCGCGGCGGATCTCGTAGTGGCGGGTTGAGAGCACGCGGCGGGATTGGGCGACCCACGTGCGGACCCGGACGCGGTCGCCGGGCATGGCGGGGCGGAGGTACCGGACGGTCGTCTCGCGGGCGACCCAGGTGGCGGCGAGCGCGGCGAGCAGGGGGGGGCCTCCGACGACCTCGTGGTGTCGGACGCCGGCGTCCTGCATCCAGCGGACGTACTCGACGTTGTTGACGTGGCCGTTGGCGTCGATCGATTCGGGCGGGACGTCGAACTCGTACTCGAGCAGGTTGCGCATTGCGGGTGAGTGTACGCGGGGGCGCCGAGGATGCAGCGGGCGGGGACGGGGACCTACCGGGCGATGGGAACCGCGCACCCACGGAACAAGTTCCGTGGGCTTTCGGGCGCGCGTTTGCGCCGGCGGCTATTGGGGATGATTCCGATCGTTCGAGGTCTTACCGTCCGTTGGGGTTGCTGGTCGACTTGCCCGGGTTGGGGTTGTCGCCGCGGGCTTCGGCGGCCCGGTCGGCGCGGGTCATGCCGGTGCCCTTGGCCGGGCCGCCGCCCCCGTTGCGCTTGCTCTGGGATGCGCCGCCCTTGCTGCCGGTGAGGTCCTTCGCGGTGCGCCCTTGGCGGGTCTTGGTTCCGGTCTTGGCCATGATGTGCTCCTTCGTGTTGTGGGGACGTACGACGGCGCGTCCACGAGGGACGAATTTGGTCGTGAAACTACCGTCGGCCTGCCCGTGTGCGAACGGATGATTTTCCCGACGCGCGGGCTCAACGGGCGGAGTCACACCGCGGCACTCAATCGTGCCCGAGCGGCATCCGCTTTGCTCCGCCAAAGACATGGCCCAGACCACGGCTGACTTCGTCATCGCGCGCTTGCGGGAGTGGGGCGTTCGCCGGATTTACGGCTACCCGGGCGACGGGATCAACGGGCTGATGGCGGCATTGCGGAGGGTGGCGCCCGACGAGCAAGGGGATGGCGAGGGGCCGCGGTTCGTGCAGGCGCGGCACGAGGAGCTGGCGGCGTTCATGGCGTGCGCTCACGCGAAGTTCACGGGCGAGGTGGGCGTCTGCCTGGCGACGAGCGGGCCGGGGGCGATTCATCTGCTCAACGGGCTGTACGACGCGAAACTGGACCACCAGCCGGTCGTCGCGATCGTCGGGCAGTCGGCGACGACGGCGATCGGCGGGGCGTACCAGCAGGAGGTGGACCTGCACGCGCTGTTCAAGGACGTGGCGACCGAGTTCATCACGACGGTCAGCCACCCGGCGGCCGCGCGGCACGCGATCGACCGGGCGGTGCGGATCGCGCTGGACCAGCGGGCGGTCACGTGCGTGATTATGCCCAAGGACGTGCAGGAAGAGCCGGCGGTGCCGGTGCCGCCACGGGCGCACGACACGATTCACTCGGGGGTGGGGTATTCGGTGCCGCACGTGATCCCGAAGCGGGCAGATCTGGAGGCGGCGGCGCGGGTGCTGAACGAGGGGGAGCGGGTCGCGATGCTCGTGGGGGCGGGGGCGCTGAACGCGACGGACGAGGTGATGCGGATCGCGGAGTTGCTGGGGGCGGGGGTGGCGAAGGCGTGGCTGGGGAAGGCGGCGTTGCCGGACGACGTGCCGTACTGCACTGGGACGATCGGGCTGTTGGGCACCAAGCCGTCGTGGGAAATGATGCAGAACGCGGACGCGCTGCTGATGGTCGGGTCGTCATTCCCGTACTCTGAGTTTCTTCCGCCGGAGGGACAGGCGAAGGCGGTGCAGATCGATTTGGACGGGCGGATGCTGTCGCTGCGGTACCCGATGACGGTGAACCTCAAGGGCGACGCGAAGGAGACGCTGCAGGCGCTGATCCCGCTGATCGACCGCAAGCGCGACCAGGCGTGGCAGAACAAGCTGATCGAGCAGGTGACCGAGTGGTGGGGGACGTGCGACGCTGAGGCGGGCACGACCGCGGACCCGATTCACCCGGCGAAGGTGTTCTCCGAGCTTTCAAGCCGGTTGCCGGACGACGCGATTCTGGCGGCGGATTCGGGGACGGCGGCGTTCTGGTACGCCCGGCACGTGAAGGTCCGCCGCGGGATGATGGCGACGGGGAGCGGGAACTTGGCGTCGATGGGGAACGCGCTGCCGTACGCGCTGGCGGCGAAGTTCTGCCACCCGGGGCGCGTGGCGATCGCGCTGGTGGGCGACGGGGCGATGCAGATGAACGGGCTGAACGTGATGATCACGGCGGCCAAATATTACAAGGAGTGGGCGGACCCGCGGCTGATCTGCCTCGTGCTGAACAACCGCGATTTGAACATGGTCACGTGGGAACAGCGGATCATGACGGGGGACGTGAAGTTCAACGCGAGCCAGGACCTGCCGGAGTTTTCGTACGCGCGGTACGCGGACCAGTTGGGATTAACGGGCATTCGGGTGGACAATCCGGATCAGGTCGGGCCGGCGTGGGCGCAGGCGCTGGCGGCGGATCGGCCGGTGATCTTGGACGTGGTGACGGACCCGGCGGTGCCACCGATGCCGCCGCACATCACGCTGAAGCAGGCGAAGAACTTCGCGAGCGCGATTTTGAAGCGGGATCCGGAGGCGGGGAGCGTGGTCACACAGGCGGTGAAGAGCGTGGTGAGCCGGATCATGCCGGGGCAATGACGGAGCAGGCCGGCCGCGGACGGGCACGGTGAACGGTCGCGCGCCTACGATAACGCTGATGCTCGTCGAACTCACCCATCCGAACGGCGATTCCTTCGACGTCACGGGGTTCCACTGGGAGAACGTGCTGGTGCTCGCGCGCACGTTCGGGTGGGAAGAGCCGGCGGACCTGTCGCTGGGGCTGTCGCGCGGCGAGGCGGCGGCGCTGGCGGACGCGCTGGAGCGCGGGCTATCGGAGGTGCTCGCGCAGCCCCGTCCTCCGAGGTTGACGGAGGACGAGTCGGACGAACTGGAGGCCGAGGGGCTGCTGCCGTACGTGTTCACGCCGCGGAACGCGAGCCACTGGCGGGGGTTGATCGCGTTCTGCCGGGCGGGGGGCGTGCGGATCAGAATCGAATAGCCACAGCGTTCACAGAGTCACAGAGAGGATCCAGAACAGAAGTGGACAGTCGAGCCTAGGCCTGGCAGTCAACTCCTTGTTCTCTCTGTGGCGATGCCATCCGCTATTTGCCTGCCTTCGTCGTTTCCAAATACGCGATCAGGCTCGCCAGGTCGTGGGGAGTGAGCTTGTCCATCAGGCCGTTGGGCATGATCGACGTCTCGCGCTTGCCGCGCTCCTTGATCTCCTTCTTCTTGAGAAGGATCGTTTCGCCGACAATGTTGCGGAGCTCGACCTCGTCGCCGGCTTCGCGGACGACGAACCCGTCGACGACGTCGTCGTCCTCAAGCTTGAACCACTGGGTGTCGAAGCCCTGGGCGATCTTGGCGGACGGCTTGACGATCGACTCGATCAACTCGGCCTTCGTGTACCGGGCGGCGATGCCGCCGAGGAACGGACCCTTGGGCTGCTCGTCGGCGCTGACGGTGTGGCAGGCGGCGCACCCGAGCTTGACGTACAGGGCGGCGCCGGCCTTGACGTCGGGCGCCTTGTCGGCCGAGACGGCGGGCAGGAGCTGCTCGTACTGGATCTTCTCGATCAGGCCACCGGCGGGTACCACGGCGACGGTCGATGCGGTCGCGCCGGCCTTGAGGTTCAGGGCCTTGGCGGCCGCGGCGGCGGCTTGGGCGACCTGCGGGTTCTTCGCCGAGCCGGCGATCTCGCTCACCTTGTCGTTGTACGCGTCGATTTTGGTGACGGCGATCGCACTCAGGAGGCTGGCGGCGCGGTCGTCGTTGGCCCACGCGGCGTCGACCGACTTGGCCACGTCGGCGACGCGCTTGTCCTTGGCAAGGAGCTTGTGGTTGGCGAGGTTCACGAGGACGGCGAACGCGGCTTGGCGCTTGGGGGCGTCGGGACCTTCGCTCGCCTTGACCAGGGCGGGGATGGCCGGGGCGAGGCGCGTGTCGCGCGTGATGTCGTTGAAGGTGTCGCGGAGTTCGCCGTCGAGCTTGGGGAGCGACATCAGCTGGCCGAGGCCGGCGATCAGGCCGTCGACGGCGGCGGGGCTCTTGGCGTTCTTCTGCAGGATCCTCAGTGCGGTGGCGCGGGTCGCGGGTTCGGCGTCGCTGGCCGTGGCGATCTGCACGACGAGCGCGACCTGGTCGTCGGGCAGGGTCTGCCTGGCGGCCAGCACTTCGAGGAGCACCGGCTTGAACGAGGCGTCCTGACCGGCCATCTTGACCAGCAGGGGGGTGAGCTCGGGGAGGTCGACCTTGTTCTTCTGGAGGTCGACGACGAGGCGCTTGACGACCTCCGGCTTTTCGCCGGCAATCGCGGCTTGCAGGATCTGCCTGGCCTTGGGGGTGCCCGCCCACTCGATGCCCTTGTAGTAGGGGCCGGAAGTGTCAGGGCGGGTGCCCCACCACTTGCCGTCCCAGTCGGCCTCCGTCGAGGTGAGACGGGCGAGGGCGCGGAAGATGAGCGGGCGGACGGCCGGCTCCTGGATCGACTTGAGCTTCGACTCGAGGCCGTCGACGACCTTGACGTCGTGGATCATCGCCAGGGCCCGGAGCACGCCGGGGGCGAGCGCGGGATTCGACGAGTCGAGGGCTTTCAGTAGGGCCTCGTGCGCCTTCAGGTCGCCGAGTGAGTTAATCGCGGTGTGGGAGACGAGCGGGTCGGCGTCGGCGACGAGCGGGATCAGCGCCTCGGCCTGGTCTCTCCGCCCGAGGTGACCGAGCGCCCAGGCGCTGATCATCCGCACGCGCGGGTCCTTGTCGGCACAGCCGGCGACGATGGGCTCGACGGGGGCGGCCTTGTCGTTCTTTGTGTCGCCCAGCGCGCGGATGGCGAGTTCGCGGAGCGATTCGTCCTTCGCGAGGTCGGCGATCTTGGGGTAGCTCCTGGGGCCGGCGATCTGCTTGAGCGTGAACAGGGCGATCGTGCGCGTGGCGAGGGACTCCTTTTCGTTCCGCGCGATGTCGAACAGCGGCGCCTCGAAGTTCGCGACGTGCTTGCTGCGGAACAGGATCTCGCGCTGGGCCGCTTGGCGCGTGACCTGGCTGGGCGAGGCGAGCAGTCGGACCAAGTCGTTGTTCGAGGCCTCGGCGAACTTCGGGACGGCCGCCGGCTTGAAGTTCTTGGGTGTGACGCGGAGCAGGTAGCCGACGTTGTCGCCGGAGTAGGCGAACTGGCCGTTCGCCCAGGAGGTGACGTAGATGCGGCCGGCGGCGTCGGCGTCGAGGTCGGTGGCGCGGGGGACGCCAATCCACTCGACCTGCGGCGGCTTCCTGTACCCCGCGCCGTCTCGCTCGAGGGGGTGGTACCAGATCTTGTTCGCGCCCCACTCAACGGTGTACAGGCCGGGCTTGGCGCCGCTGGCGGGCTCGTCGAGCCAATACGCGCCGACGGGCGACCCGCCGCCGTAGTCGGCCAGCGGCTGGACGATCTCGTCGTTGAAGTTCTTGTAGAGGGACGGGTAGCCGTACTCGCCGTTGGGGATGACGTAGGACAGGCGGACGTTCCACCCGCCGCCGTCGTTGGTGTTGTCGCGCGTGAAGACCTCGAGGGTCGGGCTGACGGCGACGTCGCAGATGTTGCGCTGGTGGTGGGAGTACATCTCGAGGCCGGAGCCGTCGAGGCGGACGCGGGCGACGCCCCCGCCGTGATATTTGAGCTCCGTGCCGTCCGTGCCGACGGCCTTCATGACGCCGAAGTCGCCCATCGCGATGTACATCCACCCGTCGACGCCGACGCGGAACCCGTTGGTCGTGTGGTCGGCCCCGCGCTCGCGGACGAGGTGTTCGGTGGAGATGCCGGTGACGAGCGTCTCGGACTTGGTCGCGACGCCGTCGGCGCCGACGGCGTACTTGGTGATGCTCGGCGGGTGGAGGACGTAGAGCTCATTCGTGGCCGAGTCGAACCAGAGGCCGCGCGGGTGGTCCATCTTGGCGACGACGGCGAACTGGTCGCCCTTGCCGTCGCCGTCGGTGTCGACGACGCGGACGACGCGCCCGCGGCCCTTTTCCTTGCCGAGCGAGCCCTGCTCGTCGATGCCGACGAAGACCTGTCCGCCGGCGGTCGCGGCGACGCACGTGGTGTACATCACCTGCGGGGGCAGGCCCATGACCGTCACGTCCTTGTCGGCCGGGGCTTTGACGGACTTGAGGACCGACTCCTCCGTGACCGGGGGCTTGTCGGTGTTCTTCTTGTCGTTGGCCTTCTTGGCGGCCGCCGGCTTGGCCGTGGGGGCCGGCTTGTCGGCTCCGGAGACGGGCAGGAGGGCCGACAGGGCGAGCGTCGAAGCCGCGGCGAGCGCGGCCCAGGTGCGGGGCGTGTGCGTCATGTATGGGATCGGTGGTCGGTCAAACGGAATCGCGCGGCCCCACCCGCCGGGACACTGCCCGGCCCGCACCAACATGATACGGGCCGAAGGTCGGAGTGTTGAGCATGAGGGGGTTCGGCGCGCGGCTCGATGTTATGAAACAATCGCGTTGCTTCGCCCGCATTCCGGGCAGCGGTCCAGTAGCGCCCCTTGGCCGTCGGGCGTCGCGCGAAGGTCGTACCCGCAGCCGGGGCAGGCCGTCGGCGATGCCCGGCCGCGCCGCTTCCACCGTCGGTATCCCCGGACGCCGCGGGCGACCGGCCAGGTGAGCAGGAGCAGTGCCCAGGTCCAGTGGGGCATGATCAGCCAGGTCCCGCGTAACGGCCGATCGCCCAGCCCGGGCATTTCAATCCCGGCCAGCTCGAACCGCCAGTATTTGTAGTGGAACCGGTTGGCCTCACTGAACCCGGTGGGGTAGGTCGGCGCGATCTACTGCTCGTACTGCCAGTCGGTTTGCATCAGGGAGATCGCCGGGTCGTGTGAGCCGTAGATGAAGCCGAGCCCGCCTGCGACGGAGATCAGTCCGAAGACCTGGGCGTCCGGACGGCGCTCCGACGGGAGGGACCCGGGGGCCAGGCGACGCGTGGCGATCCCGGTGTCCTGGCCCCAGTAGCTGCGCACCCACAGGACGAGGACGCAGGCGCCGAGGAGGAACATCAGTCCGGCGACGAGGTGGAAGAAGATGCGGATCGCGCGGCGCATGGGCGCTTCGCATCATACCGCGCGGGGGGTGCGCGGTGAGATCGAGCGCCTACTGCTTCTGCGGCTCACCCGCGATCGTGACCCGCTTCTTCTTGAGGCCTTCGACGAGCGCGTCCCGGTTGGTCTTGGACGTGTCGATCAGGGCGCGCACCTTGCCGTCCTTGAAGCTGACGGTCGCGCGCTCGACGCCGTCGATCTGGTAGACGCCGAGGTAGGCGCCGTAGGCGCAGCCCTTGCAGTCGAGGCCGACGACGTCGACCTCGATTTCCTTGAGTTTGTCCGGGGGCGTCATGAGGGGCGCCTTTACGCCGAACGTCTGTTTGCGAAGCTCCTGGTCGAGCTTTTCGAGCGTCATCTTCCGGCGGTCGGCGATGTCGAACACGGCGGAGGCGGTGGCAAAGTCAACGGATTTGAGCGTCACGCCTTCGACCTTCTTCATTGCCTCCTTCAGGTCGTCGACGCGAGCCGGGGAGAAGAGGCCGGTCACGCGGTAGGCGACCTCTTCCGCGCGCGCGACGTCCGACACGACTACCAGCATCAGGATCACGACCGCGCTTCGCATCATTGCCTTCTCTCCGTGGCGTGGGCTTCCGGCCCACGAGTCACCGAACTGCTCCGTCCCCGCGACACGTCGCCGGGCTTACTGCGGCGCGGACGGCTCGGACGGAGCCTCGCGTTCCCGTACCGCGTGATCACCGCGCCCGGAACAACTCGCTCGCGACGACCTCGTGAAGGAGCGTGCGCAGGCCGCCGCCCTTCGCCTCCGTGCGCTTGACGATGCCGTCAACCTCGGCGCGGTCGGCGAACCCGACGGGCCGGCCCGTCGCGTAGACCGCGTATTGCCGGGCGACGTTCGACAGCAGGGGGCGAGGGTCGCTCGCGAGCAGGTCCTGGTACTCCTTGATCCCCTTGAACGGTCGGCCGTCGGGCAGCATGCCCGACGGGTCCACCACCGGCCCGAGCTTGAACGAGATGCCGATGAACTTGTCGATCGACCCGCGCGGGGCGGGCAGGCCTTCGCCGATCGACCGGTAGCGGTCGCGGTAGCCGCCGATGACGTCGAAGCTTTCGAGCGCGAAGCCGGGCGGGTCGATGTTCTGGTGGCAGCCGGCGCAGCTCGGGTCGGCGCGGTGCTTGTCGAGCAGTTGGCGGATCGTCGTCGCGCCGCGGACGTCGGGCTCGATCGCGGCGACGTTCGGCGGGGGCGGCTCGGGCTCCCGGCCGAGCAGGCGGGCCATCACGAACGCGCCGCGCGGGACGGGCGACGTCGTGGTGCCGTTGGCGGTGACCTTCAGGATCGCGGCCTGCGTGAGGAACCCGCCACGCGGGGTGCCGGCGGGCAGCTCGACCCGCCGGATCTCGGGGCCCGAAACGCCCGGGATGCCGTAGTGGGTCGCGAGCTTCTCGTTGAGCATGGCGAACGAGCTCTTCACGAGGTGCGCCGCGCCCAGGTCCTTCTCGAGCAACTCGCGGAAGTACGCCCGCGTCTCGGCGACCATCGAGTCCTGCAGGTACGGGCTGAACTCGGGGTAGAGCTTCTTGTCCGGGTCGTTGGCGGCGATCGACCGGAGCTTGAGCCACTGGCCGAGGAAGTCTTCGACAAACCGCTGGCTGCGCGGGTCCTTGAGCATGCGCTCGACCTCGCCGTAAAGCATGGCGGCGTCGCGCAGCTTGCCGTCGGCGGCGAGCTTCGTGAGCCGGTCGTCGGGCATCGACGCCCAGAGGAAGTAGGAGAGGCGCGTGGCGACCGCGAAGTCGTCGAGCTTATCTTTAGGCTCGATGAGGTACAGGAAGTCCGGCGAGCAAAGGGCCGCGCGGTACGCGAAGCGCATCGCGGTTTCGAAGCTGTCGCCGGCCTTGATGCGCTCTTCGACCAGGCCGACGTAGCCCTTGCGGACGTCGGCTTCGACGGGCCGGCGGAAGGCGCGGGGGAGGAAGTCGGCGAGCAGGCGGTCGGCATCCGCGAGCGGGCTTTGGCTGCGGACGCTCCAGAGGCCTTTGATGATGTCGGGCTGGTTCTGGCCGCCGAGTTTCCGGATCACCTTTCGTACGGGCGGCCTGACGCCCGGGCGCTGTGCCGCGACGAACTCCTCGATCGGCAAATCCCCGAACAGCCGCTTGTGGGACGGCGGCGGCCAGGACGCGAACAGCGGGCCCTCGACCTCGCAGTAGTCGACCGCGATGCCAGGGCCGGTGAACGCCATCGCCCGCCCCTTGCGGCTGTAGTTCGCCGTCGGCGCGAGCGACGCGGTGTTGAACGCCATGATCTCGTTCTGGTTCAGCCAGACGGTGACGTCGTGCACGCGCGACTCGAGGGACGGGGCCGAGTAATAACCCAGCACGTAGCTCGGGTGCTGCCCGCCGCGGCCGTCACCGGTGAGTTGCACGACGCTCAGTCGGGCGGCCTCGGTGCCGCGGGCGGGGAGGACCTTGCCCTTGTCCCACCCGAACGCGAACGTCGACAGGCGCACCTTGTAAAGCGACGGGTAGATCGCGCAGAACTCGCCGAAGTAGGGGTTGAACGACTCGTCTTCGTGGCGGAACACACCGACGCTGCTCCCGGTCTGGAAGCTGCCCATGCGCTCGTGCGCGCCCTGATCGATGTGGCCGACCTCGCCGGCGGGGGGATATTCGGGGTCGGGCTGCTTGTCGCGGAGGAGGACGGCGTCGCCGTTCATCGAGATGTGGGCGGCGCCCCCGCCGCGGCCGACGAGGGACATCCGCCGAGCCTGGACGGGCGGGGCGGTCGGCCGCGTGGCGATGGCGAGGTCTAGCGCCTTGTCGGCGGCCTCCATGTACTTGGCGAGGTTGACGTGCGACACGTCGAGCGCGTCGGCGTTCTTGTCGAACCCGTGGGCGCTGCCGTCGGCGGGCAGGTCGTTCTGGAGCGCAACGCCCGGCATGTTGAAGAGGTCGCGGACGGTGTTCTCGTACTCGGCTTTCGTGAGCCGGCGGACCTTGGTGCGCCCCTCGGCGTCGAGGCGTGCTCGCTCGGCGGAGGCGAGCGATTGCGTGAGCCAGTTCGAGACGCCCGCCACCTCGCCCGCGGCAGGGCGGGCCTTCTTCTTCGGCGGCATCTCGCCGTGCTCGATCTTGTCGTGCACCTTCACCCAGCGGGCGAAGACGTCGGGCCTGGCGAGGTCCGTTGAGAGGGTAGTGAGGTCGAGGTCGCCCTTCTTCACGTCGGCGTCGTGGCACCCGGCGCAGTGCTTGGACATGAAGGTGCGCCAGGCTTGCGGAGAAGTCTCGGCGGCGCGCGCGGCGGGTGTCGAGAACAGTATCCCCATGACCCCTGCGAATGCGAGCCGCTTCATGCGCATCGACGGACTCCCGATCACGACTTCACCCCCGATTCGGGGCATCACTACTGACCGCGCTCGACGCGCTCGCCTTCGGGCGGCGCTGCGCTTGCCCTTCGGGTCGCGGCTAAACGTGGAAGCTCAGCCGACCATCTCTAACCCTCGGAAGGAGCCCTTCCCGGTCGAAAATTTGTCGGTCTCGATCCCCAGGCGCTGGAGCATCGACACGAACAGGTTGGTCAGCGGGTAGTTGTTCTTGTTGTCGAACGCGAGGTGCTGGCCGTGCTTGAACCCGCCGCCGGCGAGCAGCACCGGGAGGTTCACGTTCGAGTGCGAGTTGGCGCTGCCCATCGGCGTGCCGTACAGCACCATGGTCCGGTCAAGCAGGGGCTGGCCTTCCTCCTTCGTCTCTGCCAGCGCGGACAGGAAACCGTTGAGCGCGTCGAACTGGCCTTCTTCCTTTTCGCGGAGTTCGGCGAGCACCTCCGGGCGGTTGCCGTGGTGCGTGATGTTGTGGATCACGGTCGTGTCGATGAACAGCGTGATCAGGCGGGTCGAGTCGGTCTCGAGCGCGAGCTTCATCACGTCGAACATCAGCTTGGTCCGCGCGACGAACTCCTTCTGGTCGTCGATGTCCTCGGGCAGCTTCGCGTTGACGACCGGCTTGGGCCGGTATTCCCATTGCTCGGCGCTCTCGAGGCGTTTCTCGAGCTCGCGCACGGACGTGAAGTACTGGTCCATCCGGTCCTGGTCGGTCTTGGAAAGCGTGCGGTTGAGGCGCTTGGACTGCTCGCCCACGAAGTCGAGGGTGCTGCGGCCCTGCTTGATCGCCTCGACGTTGGCCTTCACCTCGTCGGGCTTGCCCTGGATGAACAGGCGCTGGAACGTCTTTTTCGGGCTGCGCTCGGCCGCGATCGGGGCGCCGCTGCGGGTGTAGCTGAGGGTCGAGCCCTCGTTGCTGTTGGCCAGCACGAGCGTCGGGTAGCGCGTCCGGTTGCCGATCGTCTCGGCCGCGTACTGGTCGAGCGACACCCAGTTGCGAAACCCGCCGCGCTCGGGGTGGGGCGTGCCGGTGAGGAAGCACTTCTCGGCGGCGTGCGCGCCGGTCACGCCGGGGTGGCTGCACCCGCTGAACACGGTCATGTTGCTGCGGTGGGCGGCGAGGCGGGCGAGGTACGGGCTGGCCTCGTAATCCTTGCCGGCCTTCTCGGGGAAGAAGAACTGCGGGAGGATGCCCATGTTCGTCTCGATTGCGACCATCCGGCGGGGGACGGCCGCGCCCGCCGCGGCGGCCTTGGCGACGGCGGGCGTCATGGCCTGGAGCAGCGGCAGCGCCATCGCCACGCCCGTCCCGCGCAACAGCGCCCGCCTGGATAGATGCTTCGACGAGAGGTTCATGTGCTATTCTCTAATGCCCGCAGGCGCCTTCCGTTTAACTTTCTCCATCGGTCCCGTACCCCGGATT
>DASPKW010000172.1:0-8923 GCA_035627895.1 Tepidisphaeraceae bacterium
GCGAGAAACATCGCGACGCCCCAGGCCATGAACTGGCTGCCCTGCGACCACCCGACGATCCACAGGGCGCTCATCGCGTAGCACAGCAGATCCCAGGTCCAGGCCTGTCGCTTTACCGCGAGTTCCTCGCAGTCCTCGCACCGGTCGGGACCGTGGTAATCCAATGTCGGTCTTGGTGGATCATCCATCGAGTAGTTCCGCGCTCCCGCCCTACCGCCCACCGAGCCCCTTGCCCCACTTGTCGGCGGTGGGGGCGGCGGCGGGCGGGAACAGGCGCTGCCGCGCGTTCAGCTGGATTGGCGTATCGGCGGCGCTGAGGGCGCTGGGAAAGGCGGACAGGAGCAACTCGGCCCGGCCGTCGCGGGCGAGGGTCTGGACGAGCGATTGCGTTTCGGCGCGGAGCTGGGCGAAGCGGGACTCGTCGGCGACGCGCGGCTGGGCCCACTCGGCGGCCTCGGCGGGGAGGGCGTCGGTGCGCCGCTGGGCGTCGGCGACGCGCTCCTTGAGCAGCCCGCGGTCGATCGGCTCGTCGCCGGCGGCGGTCTCGAGGATCCGCTGGTAGACGGACGCGAAGCGCGTCGGGTCCCACCCGGCCTTGACGAAGATGGGGAACGCGAGCGCGTCGGCGGCGCGGGCGAACTCGGGCGGGTAGCGCAGGGTGGCGAAGGGGTAGATCAGGGGGACGTCGCCGTCCTGCGAGGGGATGCCGTCGCGGGTGATGGCGCGGACGGCGTGGCGGAGGTAGAGGTGGGCGTACTCGCGGCAGAAGACGGCGGCGAGCTCGTCCTCGTTCTGGCAGCGCTGGAACAGGCCGGAGTAGATGTAGATGTGGTGGCCGCCGCTGGTGAAGGAGCTGGGGAGCGGGCTGGCGACGAGGTGGAAGTCGATGTCCTTGGAGAACATCCAGGCGGTCGAGCCGCCGCCGGCGGAGTGGGCGGGGAGTTTGCCCTGCTTGTCGAGTTCCTGGGCGGCCGAGACGATGCGGGCGCCGAGTTGTTCGAAGTAACGCTTGAGGCGCGGGTTTCGGTCCTCGACGACGGCGGAGGCGATTCGGGTGTGGAGCTTGTCGGCCTGGTCGATGGCGGATTGGTCGGTCGGGCTGGGGCGCGCGGCGGCGCAGCCGGTGAGGGTCGCGACGACGAGACCGAGGAATAGGCAAGGGATACGACGCACGATCTATAGTCTAGCGTGGACGGAGGGGGATGACGAGATTAATGCGTCGTCGCGTCGGGCAGATTCCGACCGGCGCTTGCAGCGGCGGAGCGGAGACAGCCAACTAGCCCATGACGTAAGTCCCGAGTCTCCCGTACGGGACGCCAAGGGCCCGCTTGTCGTTTCGAGCAAGCCCCGGGGGGGGGCGGCGGCGATGGGGCCAAGCATGCGCCGCCGTCGCCCCTCCGGGGCTCATTCGCGCTACCCGCTCGTTACCCATGGCTCACGCCATGGGCTATTGGCTGTCGCCGCTCCGCGGCTTGTGCATGGAACAAGACACGGTGCGTTTCGTCGCGGACCGCGATCACCGCGATGAGAACTCTCACCCGATTCCCGTGACATCGCTCACATTTTTCCTATCATCCGACCCCTTATGCCGAGCATCACCCAATCTCCGTCCTGGCAGGGCTTGAAGCAGCACCACGCGGAAATCGCGTCTACGCACATGCGCGATTTGTTCGCGCAGGACGCGGGGCGGTTCGCCGAGTTCAGTGCGAAGTTCGAGGACATTCTGCTCGACTATTCCAAGAACCGCGTGACCGGCCGGACGATGGAATTGCTGTTCGGACTCGCGCGCGACGCGAAGGTGACCGAGTGGATCGGCAAGATGTTCGCGGGCGAGCGGATCAACCTGACCGAGGGGCGGGCGGTGCTGCACGTGGCGCTGCGGAACCGGTCGAACCGGCCGATCGTGGTCGACGGGAAGGACGTGATGCCGGAGGTGAACGACGTGCTGGCGCGGATGAAGCGGTTCGTCGGGGAGGTGCGCTCGGGGGCGTGGAAGGGGTACACGGGCCGGGCGATCACGGACGTGGTCAACGTGGGCATCGGGGGGTCGGACCTGGGGCCGGTGATGGTCACGGAGGCGCTGCGGGGGTACGCGGACGATCGGAAGCTGCGCGTGCACTTCGTGTCGAACGTGGACGGCACGCACGTGGCGGAGACGTTCAAGAAGGTGGACCCGGAGACGACGTTGTGGATCGTGGCGAGCAAGACGTTCACGACGCAGGAGACGATGACGAACGCGCAGTCGGCGCGGGCGTGGCTGGTCGACAAGGCCGGGGACGCGTCGGCGGTCGCCAAGCACTTTGTGGCGCTTTCTACGAACGCGACGAAGGTGAAGGAGTTTGGGATCGCGACGGAGAACATGTTCGGGTTCTGGGACTGGGTGGGCGGGCGGTACTCGCTGTGGAGCGCGATCGGGCTGCCGATCGCGCTGTACGTCGGGTTCGAGAACTTCGAGGATTTGCTCGCCGGCGCGCACGACATGGACGAGCACTTTCGCACGACGCCGGTCGAGCGGAACTTGCCGGTGATTTTGGCGCTGCTGGGGGTGTGGTACAACGACTTCTTCGACGCGCAGACGCAGGCGATCTTGCCGTACGACCAGTATTTGCACCGGTTCGCGGCGTACTTTCAGCAGGGGGACATGGAGAGCAACGGGAAGTCGGTGCGGCGGGGCGGGGAGCGCGTCGACTACCAGACGGGTCCGGTCATTTGGGGCGAGCCGGGGACGAACGGGCAGCACGCGTTTTACCAGCTCATTCACCAGGGGACGAAGCTGATCCCGTGCGACTTCATCGCGCCGGTTCGGAGCCACAACCCGCTGGGCGAGCACCATCCGATTCTGCTGTCGAACTTCCTGGCGCAGACCGAGGCGCTGATGAAGGGGAAGTCGGAGGCGGAGGTGCGGGCCGAGTTGACGAAGGAGGGGTTGAGCGGCGCGGCGCTCGAGGCGCTGGTGCCGCACAAGGTGTTCGACGGGAACCGGCCGACGAACTCGATCGTGGTCGACAAGGTCACGCCGCGGACGCTGGGGCGGCTGGTGGCGATGTACGAGCACAAGATCTTCGTGCAGGGCGTCGTGTGGGACGTGAACAGTTTCGACCAGTGGGGCGTGGAACTCGGCAAGCAACTGGCGAAGGCGATTTTGCCGGAGTTGACGAAGGCGGGCGAGGTGACGAGCCACGACGCGAGCACGAACGGGTTGATCAACCACATCAAGGGGAAGGCGGCGTGGTGGTAGGCGCAATCCCCGTGGCGCTACCTGTCACTCGTCTGCGTCGTCCTTCGCCTTCTTCCCCTTCGCGGGCTTCGGCTTTTTCGGGGGGCCCTCCTTCTCGCGGGCGGCGTCGTGGTTGGGGTTTGCGGTTGGCATTTGCGCGCCGACCTTGGTTCGCCAAGCCTTTAGGTCTGCCAGGAGCTTTGCGGCGGCTTCGGGCTGCTTGGCGGACAGGTCGGTTTGCTCGGAAGGGTCGGTTGAGAGGTCGTACAGTTCGGTCTCGCCGGTCTCGAACCACTCGATGAGTTTCAGGTCGCCCGCGAGTATCGCGCCGGCCGGCTTGCCATTGTGGTAGTGCGGGTAGTGCCAGTAGAGGGGGCCGCGGTTGAGGGATTCGCCGGTTTGGAAGGCGGTCGACAGGTCTTGGCCGTCGATGTCCTTCGGTGGGGTTGCGGCGGTCAGGACGGCGAGCGTGGGGAGCAGGTCGGCGCTGGCAAAGCGGGTCGTGTTGGTGCTGCCGGTGGGAATGTGGCCGGGCCAGCGGGCGATCATCGGGACGCGGACGCCGCCCTCGTAGAGGGTGCCCTTCTGTTCGCGAAGCGGGTAATTGTTCGTGAAGCTCGACACGCCACCGTTGTCGGACGTGAAGATGACGAGCGTCTTCTCGGCCAGGCCGCGGCCGTCGAGCCAGGTGAGCATCCGGCCGACGCTGGTGTCGAGCGCCTCGATCATCGCGGCGTAGCCGGCGTTGGTCTGGCGGGGCTTTTTCTGGTCGATCAGCTTCTGGTACTCGTCGCGGAGCTTAGGGTCGAAGCGGATCGGGCCGTGGGGCGAGTAGTGGCTGATCGCGACGAAGAACGGCTTGCCGCCGGCGGCCTGGATGAACTTCTGGGCCTCGGCGTTGAGCGTGAACGCGCCCTTCACGTCGGCCGGGTCGTCCTTGCGGTTGTGTTCCCAGTCCTGGTTACCGGCGTCGAAGCCGAAGGCCTGGGTGTCGCCGCCGAGGTGCCACTTGCCGAGCCACGCGGTGGCGTAGCCGTTGGCCTTGAGCATGGTGCCGAGGGTGGGCTCGGTTTCGGGCAGGCCCATCGTCCAGTCGGGGACGCGGAGCTTGGCGTAGGGCTTGAGGCCACCCCTGAGCCAGTCGGTCAGGTGGAGTCGGGCCGGGGCCTTGCCGGTCAACAGGGCGGCGCGCGTGGGCGAGCAGACGGGGGCCGAGGCGTACGCGCGGGTGAACTTGGCGCCTTGGGCGGCGAGCTTGTCGAGGTGGGGCGTGCGGTAGAGGTCGGAGCCGAAGCAGCCGAGGTCGGCGGCGCCCATGTCGTCGACGAAGAAGAGGAGGACGTTGGGCTTGTCGGCGGCAACGGCCGCGGTCGTCGACAGGGCTATCGCGTACGAAAGGAGGAGCGTCAGACGGCGGCGCATCAGGATTCCTCGGGTCGGTGGCCGGTCAGTTCTTGTCGAAGTCGGTCCAGATGCTGCCGACGGTGGGGTCCGTCTCGTTGAGGTAGTCGAGGATCGCGCCGCTGCCGGTGCCCTGGCCCTCGACCTTTTTCTGGTACGGCTCGTAGACGGACTTGGGCAGGGCGCGGGCGCCGCGGTCGCCGTACAGGACGTTGATCTTCTTGTGGTGCACGCTGGTGAAGTCCGTGGACGACATCGGGATGCCGATGATGTCCGACAGCATGGCCTTGGACTTGATGTGGGTCATCTTGGTCATCCCCTTGTTGCCGGCCGGCTTGCTCCCGTCCCACGAGACGGTCGGCCGGCTGGTGAAGCCGAGCCGAGTCAGGACGGCGGCGCCGGTTGGCGGCCATGGGTTCTCGGGTGTTGCGTACTGGAAGCGCGGGTCGGGCTGGCTGGGGCAGAAATAGGCTTGTGGCGTCTCCATGTGCTTGGAGGCGTACATGAGCCCCATGAGCGTGGTCACGCCGCTCTGATTGACGACGAAGTACCCCGTCCACGGCTGCGCCCCGTGGTACCCGATCGGGATTTGGTCCTTGAAGTCGTTGGCGTAGAGCTGCATGGAGGCGCCGAGCTGCCGGAGGTTCGACAGGCACGCGGCCTGCTGGGCCTGTTCCCGGGCCTTGGACAGGGCGGGCAGGAGGATCGAGATCAGCAGCGCGATGATGCCGATGACGACGAGGAGTTCGACGAGGGTGAACGCCTTGCGGCCGGCGGGCGGTCGGTGCGATGAGCGGATGATCACGGCGGTCTCCTCGGGGTCGAGTCAAGGGGTGCGCGGGCTGCGGACAGTTTACCGTACACGGAGTCCGTCGAAAATGAGCAATGGGCGCCGGCCCGGGCGGGCTGGGTGAGGCGGGTTGCACCGGGGGCTTAAGGCTCGTCGCGGCGGACGTGACAATTCAGGGGGTCCGGGCTACGATTCCCCTTCCCCGTGGCGCGGGCGTTCTGCGCCGGATCGGGGAGCACAGGTTATGGGTCGCCGGTGTCGCGTGGACGCTGGCGTTCTCTTTCCAAAACGGACCACGCGGAACCGAAAGGATAGGGCGCTCGCGAATCGTGGGTCGCCCGCAACAGTTACCATGGTCGATTACAATCTGATTAACTCGCTGGGCGCGTTCGAGGACGACGTGGACGCGGCGGTGGCCACCGCCCTGGGGGGCGAGACGATCCTGGACCGGATCAAGGAAGACCAGGCGCAGCCGCTCAACCCGGGCAGCATCGTCAAGGGGAAGATCTCGTCGAAGAACGGGGACGACTTCATCGTCGAGCTGGGCCTGAAGTCCGAGGGCATCCTCGAGGCGGGCGAGTTCGACGAGCCGGACGCCGTGCAGCTGGGCGACGAGGTGCAGGTGTTCCTCGAGGACGTCGAGGGCGACACGGGCCAGGTGCGCATCTCCAAGCGCAAGGCCGACCGGATCATCAACTGGGAAAAGATCATGTCCTCCAAGAAGGAGGGCGACCCGGTGTCGGGTAAGGTCACCAAGAAGATCAAGGGCGGGCTGCTGGTGGACATCGGGGTGCCGGTGTTCCTGCCGGCGTCGCAGGTCGACATCCGCCGGCCGGGCGAGATCAGCGACTGGATCGGCCGCACGATCGACGCGCTGATCCTGAAGATCGACGAGGAGCGGCGGAACATCGTCATCTCGCGCCGCAAGATGATCGAGTTCCAGCGCGACCAGATGAAGAAGGAGACGATGGAGCGCCTGCAGGTCGGCGCAATCGTCAAGGGCACGGTCAAGAACATCGCCGACTTCGGCGCGTTCATCGACCTGGGCGGGATCGACGGGCTGCTGCACATCACGGACATGTCGTGGGGCCGGATCAACCACCCGAGCGAGATGCTCAAGATCGACCAGGAGATCGAGGTCAAGGTCCTGCAGATCGACAAGGACAAGGAGAAGATCGCGCTGGGGCTGAAGCAGAAGGACGCGTCGCCCTGGGAGAACATCGAGACGAAGTACCCGGTCGGCTCGGTGCACGAGGCGTCGGTCGTCAACATCATGTCGTACGGCGCGTTCTGCAAGCTGGAAGAGGGCGTCGAAGGCCTGGTGCACATCTCCGAGATGTCCTGGACGAAGCGGATCAACCACCCGAGCGAGCTGGTTGCGGCCGAGCAGAAGGTCAACGTCAAGATCCTCGAGATCAACAAGGACAAGCAGGAGATCTCGCTCGGCATGAAGCAGGTCGAGGAGAACCCCTGGGAGCGCGTGGCCGAGAAGTACCCGCCCGGCTCGGTCGTCAAGGGCAAGGTCCGGAACATCGCCAACTACGGCGCGTTCGTCGAGATCGAGGAGGGCATCGACGGCCTCCTGCACGTCTCGGACCTGTCGTGGACGAAGAAGATCGGGCACCCGTCGGAGGTCCTCAAGAAGAGCGAGGACATCGAGGCGGTCGTGCTGTCGGTCGACCAGGAGAAGCAGCGGATCGCGCTGGGCCTGAAGCAGATGCAGGAAGACCCGTGGACGACCGTCATCCCCGGCAACTACCGCCCGGGCATGGTCGTCAAGGGGCACGTCACGAAGATCGCGAACTTCGGCGTGTTCGTCGAGCTCGAGCCGGGCCTCGAGGGCCTGCTGCACATCTCGGAAATCTCGGACCAGAAGGTCGAGAAGCCCGAGGACATCCTCAAGATCGGGCAGGAGCTGGACGTCAAGATCCTGCGCGTGGACTCGGACGAGCGGAAGATCGGTTTGTCGCTCAAGCGGGCCCAGTGGGCGCAGGAAGAGGAGAAGCGCGAAGAGGTTCGCGCCGAGCGCTCGAAGGCCAAGGGCCTCAAGGGCGGCCTCGAGGGCGGCGCGTTCGGCGAGGGCCTGGGCGGCCTGAAGCTGGACAAGTAAGCCGTCGTCAGTTGTCAGTTGTTAATTGTTAGTTGCAGATTGAGACCGCCCCCCGGATCACCCGGGGGGCGGTTTTCGTTGTGGAGGAAGAGCGCGGGGGCGCGAGGAGTGGCGAGAGCGATCGGGTCGCGGGTCCTGTGGGACGGAAATCGCGACGACGCGAAGCGACTGCCGCGGCCATTGCGAGGGTGAGCAGGCAAATGCGGATGCGGCGCTCGGGTTACTTCGGCGCGGCGCCGCGGGCGTTGATGGCGCGGACGGCTTCGTCGCCGTTCTTTTGGAACTTTCGGGCGTCGCGGAAGCGGCCGTCGGCGTAGGCGAGCATGGCGTCTCGGCGGGCCTCGCCGTAGGCGAGAAAGAGGTTGTACTCGACGCGGTTGGGCGAGCCGGGCGGGACGGGTACGGCCGTCAGGCGGGCGAGGGCGCCGTCCCACATGGCGGCGATCTCGCGGGCCTTGCGCGAGAACTCGGCGTCGCCCTCGGGGACCATGCCCTGCGGGCCGATCAGGGCGTCCCATGCGTCGTTGGCGCGCTGCTCGTCGGCGAGGAAGGCGGTGCGGGCGCGGCCGAAGGACATCTCGGCGCGGGCGTCGGTCGAGGCCTTGGGAATGAGGGTGATCGCCACGGCGAGCGCGGCGACGGCGGCGCCGACCCCGGCGGCGAGCCGCGGGAGCGCCTGCCGCCGGCGCGCCTCGCGCTCGATCGGGCGGGCGAGGATCGCGCCCAGCGCGAGGCCGGATGCGAGGCCGCCGAGGTGGGCGGCGTTGCTGATCCCCGACTGCGAGAGGCCGAACGCGACGTTGACGCCGACGAAGACGACGGCGCTCTGGAAGACGGCGGCCGCGGCGGCCTTGGGGAACGAGCCGCGGCGGGCGCAGATGAACGCGATCACGGCGCCGTAGACGGCGAACACGGCCCCGGACGCGCCGGCGCTGATGGCGCCGGTCCCGTCGGGCGCGCGGTCCCACCACACGCTGGCGAGGCCGGAGAGCAGGGCCGAGAGCAGGTAGAGGAGGGCGAAGTACAGGTTCCCGTAGAGCCGCTCGGCGAGGTTGCCGACGACGAGGAGCGCGTACATGTTGGCCAGGAGGTGGATCGGCCCGAAGTGGAGGAACGCGGACGTGAGGAGGCGCCACCACTGGCCGGACGTGGTGAGCTCCCACTTGTCGGCGCCCCAGGCGAGCATGTCGACGCCGCTGGGCTCGACCCACCCACCGGTCTTGAGGCCGAAGGCGACGTAGACCAGGACGTTGATGGCGATGATGACGTGGTAGACGAACGTGCGGGGGGTGTGGGCGATCAGCTCGCGCGCGAAGGTGGCGTGCTTGTGTGCCTCGGCGACGAGGGCGGGGTCGGGCTGAGGATAGAACGGAGACCGCGCGCCCGGCGGGGGCGGGCCGAACGG
>DASPKW010000173.1:0-10115 GCA_035627895.1 Tepidisphaeraceae bacterium
CCCGTCACCCGGCGACCGTCCAACCCCGGCCGCCCGCCGTCCACCAGCACCGTCGACGCCCGGCCCGACTCCGGGTTCGGCGCCTCGTTCGGCGTACACCCCGCCGCCAGCAGCGCGCCGCCCACCGCCAGCCCCAAGCTCCCGGCCACCACGCGAAGACGTCCGTGCATGCGATTCGACCTCCACAACTCAACCCGGTGGCCCCGTCGGTCCCCGACGGGCGCGGCGTCTCGTCCGCCGCCTTTCTTTGCTCAATCACGGGTGCGTCCCTTAGATTACCCTCCACTCCGATCGCCCCGCAACAAACATTTGGGATTCTGACAGATAAGTTCGGCCCCCGATCCGCTGGCCATCCGCTATACCCCGCACAGCCCGACCCCCGATGCCCCTGCCCCATTACCTCCAGCTCGCCCTGACCGACGGCATCGGCCCCATCCTCATCGGCCGGCTGATCGAGGCCCAAGGCTCGGCCGACAAGGTCTGCCGCATCTCCCTCGCCGAGCTCCGCGAAATCGAAGGCATCGGCCGCACCAAGGCCGAGAAGATCCACGCCTCCCTCCGCCAGGCCGAGCGAGCCGCCCCACTCGAGCTCGCCAAGGCCCAGGCCGCTGGAGTTCGCATCATCTGCCCGGAGGACGACGCCTACCCGCCCCTCCTCAAGCTCATCCCCGACCCGCCCTCGGTGCTCTACGTCCGCGGCGACCTGCAGCCGCGCGACCTCAACGCCCTGGCCATCGTTGGCAGCCGCAAGTGCTCCCTCTACGGCCGCGAGCAAGCCGAGCGCTTCGCCGCCCTTCTCGCCGGCGCCGGGTTCACCGTCACCTCCGGCGGCGCCCGCGGCGTCGACTCCTGCGCCCACCGCGGCGCCATGCAGCACCCCAATGGCCGGACCGTCGCCGTCCTCGGCTGCGGGCTCGACGTCGTCTACCCGCCCGAGAACGACTCCCTTTTCGATCAGATCGCCGATCGCGGCGCCGTCGTCTCCGAATACCCCATGGGCACGCCCCCGGTGCCCGAGAACTTCCCGCGCCGCAACCGCATCATCTCCGGCATGTCCCGCGGCGTCCTCGTCGTCGAGGCCGACGAGCGCTCCGGCGCGCTCGTCACCTGTCGCCTGTGCGTCGAAGACCACAACCGCCCCGTCTTCGCCATCCCCGGCCGCGTCGACAACCAGCTCTCCGCCGGCCCCCACAAGCTGATCCGCGAAGGCGCGATCCTGACCACGTCCCTCGACCACATCCTCGAAGGCCTCACCCCCCTGCCGGACGAAGTCTCGCAACCGACGCTGTTCGACGACGCCCCCGAACCGACCGCCCACGCCGACGCACCGCCTCGCATTCCCGTCCCCACCACCACCCTCACCGACCGCCAGCAGCAGATCTTGGCCGCGATGAGCGGCCCCACCCCGCTCGACTCCCTGATCGACCGCACCAACCTCCCCGCCCACGAGATCCTCCAGGAAATGACCCTCCTGACGCTCAAGGGCCAAGTCCAGCGCGTCAACGGCCAAACCTTCGCGCGCAAGTCGTTCATCGGATCTTAAAACGGATGCCGACAATCCGCCCCGGCGAGCCCGCTTCAGCGGGCGGGCCGCGCGGCGAGTCCGATCCCCAACTCCCCGACACCCCCAGCGCGCTCTAAGATCACGTCCATGTCCTCCTCGGTCCCCCAAGCCCGCCGCCGACAACTCCTAGACGCCCCGCGCCCCGACCTCCGCCTCGCCGCCATCGACGTCGGTTCCAACTCGCTCCACATGATCGTCGCCCAGATCGGCGTCGACGGCGCCGTCACCACCCTCTGGCGCGCCAAGGAGATGGTCGGCCTCGGCCGCGCCTCCTTCCCGTCCCACCGCCTCTCGCGCACCGCCGTCGGCCAGGCCATCCTCGCCCTCCGCCGGTTCCAGGCCGAGGCCTACAACCGCCACTGCGAAAAGCTCCTGGCCGTCGCCACCAGCGCCGTCCGCGAGGCGACCAACGGCGGGGACTTTATCGAGCGCGCCCGCCGCGAGCTCGGCCTGACCGTTCGCGTCGTCTCCGCCCGCGACGAGGCCCGCCTGATCTACCTCGGCGCGCGCCATGCGGCGGACCTCTCGGCCGGCCCGAACCTCCTCGTCGACATCGGCGGCGGCTCCGTCGAGTTCATCGTCGCCGACGCCACCAAGCCCCTCCTACTAGAGTCCCGCAAGCTCGGCGCGTCCCGTATGACCGCCCAGTTCGTCAAGTCCGACCCCATCGACGTCGCCGACCTCGAAAAGCTCCTCAAGCACTACGACAAAGAGCTCACGCCCGTCGTCTCTGCGATCGAGGCCCACAAGCCCGTCGGGGCAATCGGCACCTCCGGCACGCTCGAAAACCTCGCCGCCATGACCGGCTCCACCTTCGGCCCGCAGGGCGAACCCGCCATCCTCGAGGCCGAGAAGCTCAGCCGACTCGTCGGCAAGCTGATCGAGTCCCGCGCCAAGGACCGCGAAAAACTCGCCGGCCTCGACGAGCAGCGCCGCGACCAGATCATCGCCGGCGCACTCTTGGCCAACGAGGTCATGCGCCGCCTCTCGCTCAAAAGGCTGACTCTCTGCCGCTCCGCCCTCCGGGAAGGGATCCTCGTGGAATACATCGCCCGCCACCTGCCCGACCTCGCCGTCCGCCGCCAGATTCCCGACCCCCGCCGGCGATCCGTCCTCGAGCTCGCCAAGCGCTGCAACTGGGAGCAGCCCCACGCCGAACACGTCACCGCGCTTACGCTCGCCCTCTTCGACCAACTCGCCCCGCTGCACGGCCTAGGCCCGAAGGAGCGCGAGCTGATCGAGTTCGGCGCGCTCCTCCACGACATCGGCTGGCACATCGCCGGCAAGGGCCACCACAAGCACTCGATGTACCTCATCCTCCACGGCAATCTCAAAGGCTTGTCCGAAGAGGAAGTCCGCATCGTCGCCAACGTCGCCCGCTACCACCGCAAGTCGCCGCCGAGCCCGGACCAGGGCGAATATCAGACGCTCCCCCCGCGCGCAAAAAAGATCGTCCGCGTCGGCGCCGGCCTCCTCCGCGTCGCCGACGGCCTCGACCGCTCCCACAACGCCGTCGTCTCCGCCGTCCGCACGCGAACCATGACGGACAAAGTCTGCCTCACCCTAGAATCCCGCGGCGACCCCGCATTGGAAATCTGGGGCGCCAAGCGCAAACGCGACCTCTTCGAAGACGTGTTCGGTCGCGCACTTCAGATCAATCCCGCGAAGACGTAACGGTCGACAGTCGCACTCACGCCGGGTGCGGAGCTGAAAGCGACGCCCCGGATCCGATCCCACGCGACACTCCTATGAACCTCACCGTCCCCCACCCTTACCCCGGCAAGCTCATCATCGTCGAAGGCATCGACGGCTCGGGCAAATCCACCCAGCTCCAACTCGCCGTCCGCCACCTCAAGTCCCAGGGCCTGCCCGTCTTCTTCACCGAGTGGAACTCCGCCGACGTCGTCAAAGCCGTCACCAAACGCGGCAAGAAGAAGATGACCCTCACCCCGATGACGTTCAGCCTCCTCCACGCGACCGACTTCGCCCACCGCCTGATCAACAACATCCTCCCCCCGCTCAAGGCCGGCATGATCGTCTGCGCCGACCGCTACTGCTACACCGCCTTCGCCCGCGACGTCGTCCGCGGGTGCGACCGCGCCTGGGTCCGCCGGGTCTACGACTTCGCCCCCCGCCCCGACCTCGCCCTCTACTTCAACGTCCCTATCGACGTCTCCTGCACTCGCATCCTCTCCGGCCGCGCCCAACTCAAAGACTACGAGGCCGGCATGGACCTCAACCTCGCCCCCGACAAGGTCAGCTCGTTCAAGATCTTCCAGAGCCGAATCCTGACCGAGTACGAGCGCATCCGGAACGAGTTCAACCTCACCCAGATCGACGCCACCCAGTCCATCGCCGACCAGCAGCACCAGGTCCGCGACCTGATCGACGCCACCCTCGAACACTACGACCCCGAATCCGTCGCCCCCCTGCACACCGTCACGACCGACTCCTTCCCCAGTGCGGAGTAGCCCGCTCTCGCTTCGTCACTTCGCCTCTCTCGCAACTCGCAACTCGCAACTCGCAACCCTTCATGCAATTCCGCTACTTCAAACACCCCATGCCCTACCTCCCCCACGACGGGTGCGCGGGCAAGCTCATCGTCATCGAGGGCACCGACGGCAGCGGCCGCTCCACCCAGGCCGCCATGCTCAAGGAGTGGCTCGAAGTCCAAGGCTACGGCGTCATGGACACCGGCTGGACCCGCTCCAACCTCGTCGGCCAGGCCATCACGGACCTCAAGAAGGGCCACTCGCTCAACCGCCTCACCTACGCCCTCATGTACGCGACCGACCTCGCCGACCGCCTCGAGTACCAGATCATCCCCGCCCTCAAGTCCGGGTTCATCGTCCTGGCCGACCGCTACACCTACACCGCGATCGCCCGCGGCATCGTCCGCGGCGCCGACGAAGACTGGCTCCGCGACCTTTACGGCTTCGCCGTCGTCCCGGACCTCGTCTGCTACCTCCAGCTTTCCGTCCGCGAGCTCGTCCCCCGCGTCCTGGCGACCGGCAAGATGAACTACTGGGAGTCCGGCATGGACATGAACTACGGCGACGACCTCTACGACTCGTTCGTCGCCTACCAGGGCGCCCTGATCGAACAGTTCGACCGCATGGCCGAGCAGCACCACTTCGTGACGCTCGACGCCCGCGAAGAGCCGCGCGACACCCAGCGCCGCCTCCGCGACGCCGTCGCCCACTACCTCGACGCCCACACCGTCGACCCCGCGTAACGCGCACCCCCGTCCCGTCGCGCGGCACAGTGGGGCGGACATTCCTGTCTGCCTGAGCGGGTGAGCGGGGGCATTCTTGCCCCCCGAGCCCGCTCATCGATCGCGCGCGCTACTTCTTCTCCCCTTCCTCGCGCCAGTACTCCGTCCGCGGGTCCTTCCCCTCCCCGCCCGTCACGAAGACCTCCTTCCCATCCTTGCGCTCCCGCGCCCACTTCACCGTCTTGGTGTGCTTCTTCAACTCGTCGTCGTTGATCGGCCGCTCGTAGTTGTCCTTCTTCGACCGGTTGTCCACCACCTTGAACTTGCCCGCCCGCGGCGTCAGCGTCACCTTGTCCCCCGCCCACGTCGCCGTCCCCTCCTCCTGCGTCCAGACCGTTCGGATCCACCCCGAGTTGTTCGTCTTGAACAGCAGGTACATCCGGTACGCCCCGTCCTTGTCGAACTCGTACACGCACGACGTCCCCCCGCCGCTGCCCAGGTAGGCCCCGGTGCTCTTATCCCAGTACGTCACCGGGTTGATGCTCCCGAACCGCCACCGCCCCACCACCTCCGCCGGCGCCTCCGACTCGCCCAGCGCCCCCGCCGACCACGCGACCAGGCCCGCCAACACGACAACGCGATACAAATTCGTCATAGCCCGCCAATGTCCGCGAACTTCCCCGCCGTCGCGACGCGCCTGTTCAGGGCTGTCCCGCCACCCCTTTCGACGGCCACGTCCCTACCGCCCGATCTCCGGGACCGACAACCCCCTGCAGATCTTTCGCGCCAGCACGTCCGGAACCTCGGTGTGCCGCGGCACCGCTTCGACCTCACCGGTGCGCGGGTTGGCCCACAAACTGTGCGACCGCCCCTCTCGCTTGAGGACGCACCCGTGCGAGCGCAGGTGCCGGAGCAGGGCCCCCGTCTTCATCCGACCCTCACCACGGCGCGCTCCGCGTCCGCCGGAACCCCGCGCAACCCGTCCTCCCGTCGATCCTCGAGGATCAACTCGATCGCGTCCGCCAGGCTCTGAAGCGCCTCGTCCCTGCTCTTCCCTTGCCCGTTCGCGCCCGGCACCTCCGGGGAATACGCGATGAACCATTCGTTATCGCGCTCGATGACGGCGGTGAACTCGTTGATCATAGAAACCTCGCAACAGCCCCCCGCACATCATACCACGCGCACCGCCACCCCGCGCTCGCCGAGATACTCCTTCACCTGCCCCACCGTATACGTCCCGAAGTGGAAGATGCTCGCCGCCAGCGCCGCGTCCGCCTTGCCCTCGCTCAGAACCTTGTACATGTGCTCCGGCGACCCCGCCCCCCCGCTCGCGACCACCGGCACGCGCACCGCGCTACTGACCGCCGCCGTCATCTCCAAGTCATACCCCGACGTCGTCCCGTCCGCGTTCATCACGTTCAGCACGATCTCCCCCGCCCCCAGCCGCTCGGCCTCCCGCGCCCACCACACCACATCCACCCCCGTTCCCACCCGCCCCCCGTTCACGAACACCTCCCACACCTCCTCCATCGCCACCCCCCGCTCATCCAACCACTCCCGCCGCGCCACCAATCCCCCCTCCTCTTCTGGCTTCTGACTTCTGGCTTCTGGCTTCTGTTCTCGAACCACCCGATTCGCATCCAACCCCAACACCGTCGCGCACGTCCCGAACTTCCGCGAGATCTCCGCCAGCAGTTCCGGCCGGCGCACCCCCGCCGAGTTGATCGACACCTTCTCCGCCCCCGCCTGGATCAATTGCGTCGCATCGTCCAGCGTCCGAATCCCGCCGCCCACGGTCAGCGGCATAAAGCACTGCTCGACCACGCGCCGCACCACGTCCGTCATGATCCCCCGCCCCTCGTGGCTCGCCGTGATGTCGTAAAACACCAGCTCGTCCGCCCCCTGCTCCTGGTAGCGCTTCGCCTGCTCGACCGGATCCCCCGCGTCCACGTGATCGAAGAACTTCACGCCCTTCACCACGCGCCCCCGATCCACGTCCAGGCACGGAATGATCCGCTTCGTCAGCATGGTGGAACAGTAGTCGCCACGTGTCAATTGTCCATCGTCCATTGTCCATGGTTGAAAGCCTGTCCGACGTTGGCGCTGACCCCGCGACCGCGACCACAATTGACGATGGACAATTGACAATGGACAGCACCCAATTGCCTCCCTTCCCCCACACCATTACCCTCCCCCCCGTGCCCCACCTCACCCACCTCTCCGCCCTCGAGATCCTCGACTCCCGCGGCCGCCCCACCGTCAAGGCCACCGTCCGCCTCGCCTCCGGCGCCGCCGCCTCCGCCTCCGTCCCCTCCGGCGCCTCCACCGGCGCCGCCGAGGCCATCGAGCTCCGCGACCGCGACCCCCACCGCTACGCCGGCCTCGGCTGCCGCGCCGCCGTCGCCCACGTCAACGGCGAGATCGCCCAGCGCCTCGCCGGCCGCCCCTGGCCCAACCAGGCCGCCGTCGACCAGACCCTCATCGCCCTCGACGGCACCCCCGACAAGTCCCGCCTCGGCGCCAACGCCCTCCTCGCCACCAGCATCGCCTTCGCCCGCGCCCACGCCCGCGACGCCGGCGTCGAGCTGCACGAACACTTCCGCGCCATCGCCGCCCACGCCACCTCCCGGGCCGCCCCCCCTTCCTCCTTCATCCTCCATCCTTCCTCCTTCCTGCCCCGCCTGACCATCAACCTCTTCTCCGGCGGCAAACACGCCGGCGGCCAGGTCGAGTTTCAAGACCTCCTCCTCGTCCCCCTCGCCCCCACGATCGCCGAAGGCCTCGCCCAGGTCGACGCCGTCTACCGCGCCGCCGAAAAGCTCATCGCCCGCAAGTACAACCAGCGCTCCCTCAAGGCCGACGAGGGCGGCCTCGCCCCACCCTTCCCGAGCGTGCTCGAAATGCTCGCCGACGCGAAAGAGGCCGTCGAAGACGCCGGCTTCGAACTCGGCCGCGACGTCTCGCTCGCCGTCGACGTCGCGTCCTCCCACTTCTATCGCGACGGCCTTTACCACTGGGAGACCGTACCCAAATCGGCCGGCGACATGATCGACCGCCTCCTCCCGCTCATCGCCCGCTACCACATCGTCAGCGTCGAAGACGCGCTCGCCGAGGACGACTGGCAAAACTGGCCCGCCCTCCGCGAAGCGCTCAAGGGCATGGGCGCCCTCACGCTCGGCGACGACTTCCTCTGCACCAACCCCACCCGCATCCGCCGCGCCATCGACGAGCAGTGCGCCGACGCCCTGCTCCTCAAGGTCAACCAGATCGGCACCCTCACCGAGGCCGCCGAGGCCCTCCACCTGGCCCGCTCCGCCAACTGGCGCGTCACCGTCAGCGCCCGCTCCGGCGAGACCGAAGACGACTGGCTCGCCGACCTCGCCGTCGGCTGGTCCGCCGACCAGATCAAGGTCGGCTCCGTCCGCCAATCCGAACGCCTCGCCAAGTACAACCGCCTCCTGGAAATCGAAGCCGCGACGAACTGGCCCGTCGTCGCCTGGCCGGGGTGAGGGGAGACAGGGCCAAGGAGAGGGGGCGACAAGGAGACAAGGAGACAAGGAGACGAGCGGGCGCGGCCCGCGCGCGTGGCATGGGCATCCTGCCTATGAAAACGGGGGGCCGCCGGAGGCCAACCCGAGCGCCGTCCGACCTGCGAACCACAACCGAACACGACTCGTCACCAACGCGAACTCCCGTGGCATGGGTACCGCCGTGAGGCGATACCCGTGTCAGCGCCGATCGCGTCAACGCGCGACCCTCCCCGACCAACGCCTCGAGCGCACACGCCACCCCCCCATGCCCATCCGTGATCCGGCCCCCCGGCCACCGCCTGCGGACACCGCCCATCCCCCAGATCGGCCCGCCGACGAACCCACCTGAGCGCCCAGCCGCGAAACCCGCGAAATCGCCTGCTCCGACCCGCTCAACGTCATATAACCGCCCCGCGAAAATCATTTTCGCGGGGGCGTGAGCTCCTCAGGCACGGGCGTGAGCCCTTCAGGCGCGGGCTTGAGCTCCTCAGGCCCGGGCTTGAGCTCTTCAGGCACGGGCTTGAACTCCTCAGACGCGGGCTTGAGCTCCTCGGGCAGGTGCTTGAGCTCCTCAAGCGGGCACCCGAGCCCTTCCCGCGGGCACCCGCCCCGCGGAATGGCGAGCCAGGCCTTCCGCCCCCCAAGGAGGGCGAGGGGGGCACGGGTGCCGTCGGCTTCGTCCCCGCCGCGCACCGACGGGCGGCCGCGTAGCCGAACGGGGATTGAGGTGGTAGGATGAGCGATGAACGCCTGTGACCCCCGCCCGCTCGTTCCGCCCCACTATGTCTTGCCCACCGAGTTCAAGCCACGCCTTCTGGCAGGCGTTCGTGAACGTCCAGGCCGATTTGCGTAACGCCGTCCTCGCCGGCGACGTCGCAGCGCCGTACGAGCGGATCGGCGATCTGCTCGGGCGGGCGGGGATCGACTTCGTCCACGAGGTCACCGCCACGGACGACGCGGCGGTCCTGATCTTCACGCCCGAATCCGACCCGGCAGTCGCGGCCGAGGTCGATCGGCTCGTGTCGGCCGCACCCCCACTGCCCGGGTGGGAGATCTTCGGGCGGCGGCAGCGCAAGGACGCGGCGGACGCGCTGACGATCGCCGAGGACGTCTACGACATCCCGCTGGCCGACGCCCGCTTCCGCGTCGTGCCGCGGGCGGACGGCGGCGTCGACGTCGAGATGTTCACCGGCGCGGCCGAGGAGGTCCCCGCCGACGTGGCACGCGGTATGGTTCAATTCTTCCTCGAGCACGCGATCGGCGAGGCCGCGGCAATGGACGTCGTGCGCGCGGTCCGGCTGCGGCCTGCCGCCGAGGGCGGGAGCGACACACTCCCACCGGCGGAGCTGGCCGGCACCATCGACGGGTTCCGCTGACGCAGTCGGAGCAGGGACGAGTTCGTCGCGCGAGGCCCGTCCCTCGTCCACCGGAACGACCCCGCCGCACGCCGGGGCGGCCCGCCCGAACCGCCGGCCCGCTCTCCCGCGTGCGGCGGGGGCGGCCGCCCGTCCCGCGCTCGACAGTCCTATCTCCTACACCTTCGGCGTGGGACGGCCCGGGGGCATCACCATCGCGCATCCGCCACCCCTTTCGTTCCGCTCGCTGAAGCGAGCCCTACGCGTGAACTCCGAGCGCCCCGAGCCCGCACATTCCCGCGCGCGCTCACAGTCCCCCCACCCCCCACGCCAGCACGAACCCGCCCACCACGAACACCGCCAGCCACCCCGCGAACTCCACCCACGGCGACCGCCACCACCCGCGACCCCTTCGCCGCCGCCCCATGAGCGAACCAGGTCCCGGTGCACCG
>DASPKW010000174.1:0-13103 GCA_035627895.1 Tepidisphaeraceae bacterium
CCTCGATCGTGTTGCCGACGCTGGTGGGGAGCTTGCCGACGATGCGGTGGGCGAGGGTCTTGGCCTCGTCGTAGGTGGTCGAGACGCGGACGCGCTCGAGGTACGACGCCAGCGCGCCCTGGGGCTGGCTGATCGACATGCCGTTGTCGTTGAGCACGACCATCATCTGGCGGCGGAGGGTGCCCATGTTGTTGAGCCCCTCGAACGACATGCCGTTGACGATCGAGGCGTCGCCGACCATGGCGACGACGTGGTTGTTGCGCTTGGCGATCAAATCGCCGCGGGCCATGCCGACGGCGGTGGAGACGGCGGTTCCGGCGTGGCCGACGGCGAACAGGTCGTAGGGCGATTCCTCGGGCATCGGGAACCCGCCGACCGAGCCCTTCTTGCGGAGGTCGTCGAACTTCCCGGCGCGGCCGGTCAGCATCTTGTGCGGGTAGCACTGGTGGCCGACGTCGAACAGCAGGCGGTCGGGGCCCTTGGGGTGGGGGCCGAAGTCGTAGACGTAGTGGAGGGCGATCGTCAGCTCGACGACGCCGAGGTTCGACGCGAGGTGCCCGCCGTTCTTCGAGACGGCCTGGAAGATGCGGCTGCGCATCTCCGAGGCGAGGGATTGGAGCTCGTCGATCGAGAGCTTCTTGAGATCGGCGGGCGATTTCACGCGTTCGAGAAGGGCCACGTTCGTACCTCGAAAAAACTGACGGGCCCGGCCGTCCGTGGCCGCCCGTCGCGAAGCGATGCTGCCCCGGGCCGTACGTCCCGCCGCGGGCGCCACCGGCCGTTACTCAAGCCGGTGGGTTCGTTTCGTAAATCCTCCCCCGGCGAGATGACGCCGCGTCCTTCGGCGTGCCGGGCGGCTTTCTCACACCCCCGGCCAAGCCGGTAAATGGTATCGGCCACGTCGTTTATCGTCCATGCCCGGCGGAAAGCTTCCGCCAGCGGTCGTCGGCTCCATCCGTACCTAGGGGATCGGATGAGTGCCGGCAGTTACATAACGTTAGGCGGGGGCGGGGGGTTCGGGGCGATTGAAAGGTTCAAAAGACGTGAAGGGAGCGGTGTAGAAATCGTGGCGATACGGAGGATTGCCGCGCGGCATTGGAAAAATGAAGACTTGAGGGCCGGGGCGGAGGGGCGCCAGACGTAAGGCGATTGGTGGAAAGGAGTTGAGACAGAACCGGCCACTAGGAAAATCGGGCAAAACCGGGCAAAAGCGGGACTTTTCGGTACGAATCGGTACTTTTCGGTACCGCGGTGGGACTTCCCTCGGGATTCCGGGTCGGGTTGTCAAAGAGCGGTCGGTCCACCTTTACGGGCGGTGTCACAGTCGGGTGGCGAAGTGCGCGCACGGGATTGGAATTGGCGGTCGGGGGGTGGGAAAAATTGCTTGGATTTGAGTGGGGAGAAGGTAGCGCGTGGGTGATCAGGCGTTGGTGCACGGGCGCTCACGCGCTCCTTCGGGGCGACCGCTAAGTATTTTGGAAGGGCGGGGCGAGCGGGAGGAAGTGTGCAGGCCGTGTGCGGTGGGGGCCTCACGGCTCGGCGAGCACCAGGGACTCGGCGACGACGATGGCGCCGGAGAAGTTGGCGGTGGTGAGGCGGACGCGCTCGGGGGTGGGGCCGGCCTGGCGGCGGAACAGGGCGAGGGGCTTGTGGTTGTCCCACTCGCCGACCTCCTGGTCGCCGACGCGCTGCCAGCCGGCGGCGGCGAGCGTTTTGCGCAGGTCGTCGGTGTTGTCGGCGTCCTCGCAGACGACGTGGGCGACGGCATTGGGCGGGAGGTCGATGGTGACGTCGTGGGCCTTGAAGCCGCCGGCGCGGCGCGTGTAGGAGTGCTGGCGGAGGGCGGCGGGGACGCGCTCGAAGGTGTACTTGCGGTTGTGGAAGAGGGTGGCGTTGTCGGCGAGGGTGCCGAGCTCGGTCTTGCCGCCGGTGGCGAAGGCGACGCGGACGGCGTTGGCGGGGGCGGGCGCGGCGGGCTTGGTGTCGGGCGTGGCGGCGGCGGGGGCGGGCTGGCCCACCGGCGCGGCGGGGGCCGGGGTCGTCGCCTTGGGAGTCGGCGGCGGCGCGACGGGCGGGGGTGGGGCCACGATGATTTCGGTCGCCTTGGCGGCGCCGAAGGTCGCCTTCTTGAGCCGGTCGACCTGCCTGGGGTCGAGGTAGATCGGGACGGGGTTGCCGGCCTCGTCGGCGATGCCGACCATGGTCGCGGTCATCTGGCCGCCGTTGTTCCCGACCTCGATTCGCACTTCGTGGACGCCGGCCTTGAGCTCGAACGAGACGGTCTGCTTCTTGTTGTAGTTGTCGAGGGCGAGTTTGGCGTTGTCGACGAACACGGTGACGGCGGGGCTCGCGGTCACCTGGTACGCACCGGTGCGGGGCAGGTCGACCCACCCGATGCCGGTGTACCGCCGGCGGCCCCACTCGACGTTGGCCGCGTCGAGCGCGGCCTTGGCGGCCGGGCCCTGGACGTTCTTTCCGTCGGGGACGAACGTGGCGTAGAGGGGGAGGGCGGTCTTGTCGCGCCAGTAGACGCCGAACATGCCGGCGACGCGCCCGGCGCCGGCCGCGCTCGTCCTGGCCGGCGCGCCCGTCGCCTCGGTGAGGGTGTCCGCCTGGGCGATGCGGCGCTCGGCGAGCTGTTTTTTCAGGCCGGCGAGGGTCGGGAGGGCGCGGCGGTAGAGGTCGGCCGAGTGGGCGGCGACGTTGGACTTGGCCAGGCCGTCGGTGAGCTTGGCGCCGACCTCCCACCACGCTTCGGCGAGGGTGGCGAGCTGCTCGGCGGACCTGGGGCCGGCGAGCTCCTGCGCGGCGAGCGCCTTGAGCGCGGGGTCGGACCCCTTGGCGAGCTTGGCGAGGCCGGCGGGCCAGGAGGCGAGGTCGAAGCACCAGTGCTTGCCGACGGCGAGGTTGGCGGCCGGGTCGTCGGGGCTCGTGGCGAGGCGGTCGAGGTCCTTGGAGATGCGGGCGGCGGCGTCGCGGAGGGCGGACAAATCGCGGACGGCGGCGGTGGCCTGGGTGCGCAGCGGGGCGTCGCCGGACGCGGCGGCGGCTGGGGCGGCGGCCAGGGCGACCTTGACGGCGGCTTCGTAATCGCCGGCGGTGGCGAGCTGCCGGGCGAGGGCGAGCGCGGCGCGGACGTTGTCGGCGATTGCGTCGCGCGGGGCAATGCCGGGGCGGAGGACGGCGGGGGCGGCGGCGGCCTGGACGGCGAGCGCGTCGACGTCGAAGTGGCGGCCGAGGTCGTCGGCGGCGCGGGCGACGAGGGTCAGGTCGCCGGCTTCGACGGCGGCGTCGTGGGCGGCGGCGAGCAGGACGAATCGTTCGACGGGGAGGTCGGCGGACTTGTCGGCCTGGGCGACGAGGGCGGCGAACAGGGCCTTTCGGCCGGCGGGCGTGCGGTCGGTCAACTGGCGCGCGAAGACCTGCTTCATGACCTTGCGCACGGCGGCCTGTTGGGGCTCGGCGGGGACGGGGCGGCGCGCGACGGGCGGCGGGCCCGGGACGATGGCGACCTTCGGCGCGGGATCGGTCGTGGTGGGCGGGGGCGCGATCGGGGGCGCGGGCTTGTCGGGCGGCGGGGCCGGCGGGCGCGTGGGCTTGGCCTCGGCGGGGGTGGCCTTGGGCGCCTGCCAGTCGTCGTCGAAGATGTTCTTCTGCTGGGCGGTCGTGGGAAGCGCGAAGCCGAGGACCGCGGCGAGTGCGAGGGTGCGGAGAAGGGTCATGGCGGCCACCTCCTTGGGCGTCGGATGCGAGGTGCGTCCGGGCGGGGGCGGACGGTCACTATAGAAGACGGGGGCGCGGGGTTACAAGGACTTTCGGCGGTGAACGACGGGTTTGCCCGACGGATGCGGGGTGGGGCGACGGACAACGTGGGGGGGCTCGCGGGGGTACTGGGCTCGGGTCGGGCGCGAAGGAACGGAGGCGCGGTATGCGGTGCGCAGTTTGGGTGGCGGTCGTGTTGATGGGGGTGGTCGGCGGGGCGTGCGCGCGGCCGGTGGCGGCGGCGGAGGGGCGGCCGCGGGTGTTTTTGATGGACGGCGAGGCGCTGGAGCGCGCGCGGGCGCGCGTGGCGGCGGGCGGGGAGAAGGCGGCGGTCGAGGGGTTGCGGAAGGAGGCGGAGACCGCGCTGGCGCGGCGGGTGATGTCGGTGATGGACAAGGCGCTGACGCCGCCGAGCGGGGACAAGCACGACTACATGAGCGTGGGGCCGTACTGGTGGCCGGACCCGACCAAGCCGGACGGGCTGCCGTACGTCCGTAAGGACGGGGAGGTGAACCCGGACCGCAAAGGGGGCGACACGGACGCGACCGCGTTCGGGCAGACGCAGGAGGCGATCGAGACGTTGGCAGTGGCGTGGTACTTCACGCGCGACGAGCGGTTCGCGGCCGGCGCGGCGAAGCGGCTGCGCGCGTGGTTCCTGGACCCGGCGACGCGGATGAACCCGCACCTGAAGTACGGGCAGGCGATCCCGGGACGGACCGAGGGGCGGGGAATCGGGATCATCGACACGACGCCGCTGTGCGGGACGGTGGACGCGATCGGGCTGCTCGGCGGGTCGGCGGCGTGGACCGACGCGGACCAGCGCGGGATGGTCGAGTGGTACGGGGCGTACCTCGACTGGCTGCGGACGAGCAAGCACGGGCGCGACGAGGACGCGACGTCGAACAACCACGGCGTGTGGTTCGACGCGCAGGTGGCGTGTTACGCGCTGTTCGCGGGCAGGCCGGAGGTGGCCAAAGAGGTGCTGGAGGCGACGAGGGCGAGGCGGATCGACGCGCAGATCGCGGCGGACGGGCGGATGCCGCACGAGATCGCGCGGACGCGGTCGCTGGACTACACGGTGTTCACGCTGCGCGCGTTCTTCGTGCTCGGGCGATGCGGCGAGCACGCGGGGGTGGACGTATGGTCGTACGTGGGCGCGGACCGGGCGGGGATCCGGGCGGCGGTGGAGTACGTGGCGCCGTACGCGGACCCGGCGCGGAAGTGGCCGCACCCGCAGATCAGGCCGGGGGCGCCGGCGGGGCTGGGGGCGGTCCTGCGGCGCGCGGCGGTGGTGTACCGGGAGCCGCGGTTCGCGGAGATCGCGGCGAAGTATTGTGCGGTGGAAGACGGCGCGAGGGAGCGGTTGGTGGAGTGAAAGGGGGTGGTTCCGCGCGTGGGGCGCAGGATGCGTACGCACGCGAAACGCGCTCGCCTTCGGGCGGCGCTGCGCTTGCCCTTCGGGTCGCGGCTAAACTTGGCAGTGGGGGGGTAGTTTGCGCTATTTCGGGATCAGGTCGGCGCGGGTGACGATGTAGTTGAGGTAGGCGATGCGGGTGCCGTCGGTGAGCTCGCTGCGGATCGGCTGGGCGCCGCGGTAGACCTTGGTCTGGGCGGCGGCCTTCTTGACGCGGTCGACGTACTCCTGGCGGTCGGCGCAGAACTTGGCCGGGGCCTTTTCGGTCTTGGCGTCGAGCTTGGTCCAGTCGCCCTTGTCCTTGGGGATGTACGACGTCCAGGCCTCGGAGGTCTCGAAGAGGGGCTGGCCGTCGGGCGTGACGCAGGCGAGCCAGACGCTGTTGATGTCGTAGCGGTCCGGGAGTTTGACGGAGATCAAGTCGCCTTCTTTGAGCTCGACGGGGGCGCTGGTGGGCTTCTCGCGGTTGGCGACCATGACGCGGTGGCCGTTGACGGCGATGATCACGCCGTTGTTGCCGGCGGCGACGATCTCCTGTCGGGCCGCGACGCGGCCGCCGGGCTTGGCGACGGCGGGAGTGGCGGCGACCGCGGGGTGTGCGGGCGCGCGGGTGATGGTGACGGTCAGCTCGCCGGTGTTGTCGTCGTGCTTCGTGTCGTCCATCTGGAGGAAGAGGACGCCGTCGCTGGGGGCAGTGATCTTGGCGGCGACGCCGATCGTGAAGGGCGCGCCGTTGCCGACGCGGCCCTCGAGGTGGCCGTAGGCGGGGCGCTCGCGCGGCTTACCTTCGGGGCCGAAGGGCGGGGAGTCGGGGCGGTTGTTGTTGCTCCACCGGCCGGTGGCGGCGAAGGCGAGGACGTCGCCCTTCTTCACCTGGCCGAACGGTTGCCAGGGTTTGGTGGCGAGGACCTTCACGGTGGACGACTGCGCGGGTGCGCCGGGCGCCGCGGGGCGGGCGCCGGCGGTGGCGATGCGCTGTTCGATGAGCTGGCGGCGGAGGCCGGCGACGCCGTCGAGGGCGGAGCGGTAGAGGTCGACGGCGTGGGCGGTGATGGCGGCTTTGGCGGCGGGGTCGGGCTGCTTGGCGGCGAGGGCCCACCACTCGTCGGCGACGCCGGCGACGCGCTCGGCCACGCCGGCGGCGGTGCGCTCGCGGGCGGCCAGGTCGCGGAGCGGGACGTCGGCGCCCTTGGCGAGCAGGGGCAGGCCGGCGGGCCAGTCGTTGCGGTAGAAGCAGTAGAAGCGGCCGACGGCGAGGTTGGCGGCGGGATCTTCGGGATTGGCGCGGAGCGCGTCGAGGTCTTTGGCGGCCTTGGCGGCGACGTCGCGCACGGCGGTCAGGGCGCGCTGGCGCTCGGCGAGCTGGGCGCGGAGCGCGGGGTCGGCGGCGGCGGTCGGCTGGACGACGGCCAGGACGCGCAGGGCGGTCGCGTAGTCTTCGGCGGCGGCGAGGTCTTCGGCCAGGTCGAGGGCGGCGCGGACGTTGTCGAGGGTGGCCTCGGGCGTGGGCGGGCGCGGGAGCGGGGCGCGGACGGCCTCGGCCTTGAGGGCCAGGGCGTCGACGTCGAACGACTTGGCGAGGCGGTCGGCGGCGGAGAAGGCGAGGGGCAGGCTGGCGGCCTCGGCGGACGCGTTGACGGCGGCGGCGAGGAGCACGAACTGCTCGACCGGGAGCTCGGCGGAGCGGTCGGCCTGGGTCATCAGCGACTCGGCGAGCTTGCGCCGCGCGGGGGCGGTGCGGTCGTTGAGCTGGGCGGCGTAGACCTCGCGCATCAGGGCGCGGACGCGGGCCTGATCGGCGGGGGAGGGGACCGGGCGGCGCGCGACGGGCGTGACGGCGGCGACGGCGGGCGCCGGCGCGGGCGGGTCGACGACGGGCGGCACGTCCGGCGTGGCGGGGGTCTGGGGTTTGGGCGGATCGGCCTTGGGGGGCGGCGGCGGCGCGGGGCGCTCGGACTTGGGCGGCGTCCAGTTGTCGTCGAAGATGCTGGGGGCGGCTGCGGCGGCGGGCGTCAGCAGCAGCGCGAGCAGACACAGGGCGCGGCAACAGGTCACGGTCGGCCTCCCGTTCGAGAAGTGGGCGTGCGGGCGGGAGATTGTACGAGGGCGGGACGTGGGATCACAAGGCGAATGGGTGGTGGGAAGGGGCTTTGTGCGCGCGAGGTGTGCGGATGGCGCTCCGGTGCGCGCCGCGGCGGCGCGCTCGCCTTCGGGCTCGCTCGGCGCTCGCCCTACGGGTCGCGGCTAAACGAGATGAGTACGAGATATGCGCACCGTGGGCGCGTTACGCGGCGGAGGCGTTGTGGCGCGGCGTGGTCGACAGTCCCGCCAGCGCGTTGCGGGCGAGGCCGGCGCTGCGGCCGGCGTCGCGGGCGTCTTCGAGGAGCTCGGGGAGGCCGCGGGAGTCGCGGGCGCGGTGGAGCTCGACGGCGGCGGTCTCGGCGAGCGTGGTCAGGACGAGCTCGAAGTCGGTCATCGCGTCGCGCAGGGTGGTCGGCGTGCCGGTCAGGCCCTTGCTGGCGCGCATGGATTCGACGTCCATGCCGAACGCGCCTTCGATCAGCACGTTGGTCAGGGCGCGGTAGTCGTCCGACGCGGTGGCGCCCCGGCGGGCCCACTCGCTGGTGACCTCGTGGCGCGTGCTGACGCCGCGGAGGCGCTTGTCGACCCAGCGGGCGGAGTACCCGCGCTGCTCGTAGGCCTGGCGGACGCGGGCGAGGACGGCCTCGGGGTTTTCGAGGTCTTCGAGGCGCTGGACGCCGGACTCGGCGAGCCACTTCTTGAGGCGTTCGGCGCGCGGGCTGGGGAGGGACTGGGCGACGCGGAACAGGCCGGCGGCGTCGACGGCGCGCAGGGATTCGGCGTCGCCGGCGTCGGTCTCGAAGTCGGCCCACTCCTCGAGCAGGGCGAGCGCGGGCTCGCGGCGCTTGAGGTCGGCCCAGGCCTCGGCGGGGTGGGCGGTCTCGAGCAGGACGGTCAGGACGTCCTCGATCGCGTAGACGGTCTTGCCGTCGGCGAGGCCGTGGCGGATGTGGGGGTCGCCGAGGAGGTTCAGGGCGATCGTGGGGGTGGTCTTTCGGCGGGGCATAATTCTCTCCAACTGCTGTTCGGGTCTATGGTTAATACGTTGGAGAGGGGCGGGTTGTGCGAGGGATTTTGGGGTCGGTCGGCAGAAAACGAAGAGACGAAAAGACGTCAAGGCGCGAACAGATCCGGGGCGGCACCTCGGGCGAAGCCCGTGCGTTCTGCCTCGGCTTGTTTTGGAAAGAACAAAGCCCGGGACTTGCGAAAGTCCCGGGCTCGTCTGCTTTGAACTCCACCCTTGTGTGCGGTGTTACCAGCGGCCGCGGTAGCCGAAGGAGAAGCCCCAGGTCGGGGAGCAGCCGTAGTCGTAGCTGCGGTAGTAGGAGGGGCTGTGGTAGTAGCTGGGGGAGGAGTAGTAGGTCGGCGGGCTGTAGTAGGTGGGGGCGTAGTACGTCGGGGGGGCGACGTAGACGGGGGCGCTGTAGTAGGGGCGGTAGGAGGAGTAGTAGCCGCCGTAGTAGGGGCGGTAGTAGTTCCCGAAGTTGAAGGACAGGCCGAACCCGCCGCGGTAGCCGTGGTGGTGGTGATGGCCGTGATAGCCGCCGTGGTAGTGACCGCGGTGGCGGTGGTCGGCCTGGGCGGTGGACGGGAGGGCGGCGAGGGCGCCGATGGCGAACAACGAGAAAAACAGCTTCTTCATGATGATCTCCTTCGGACGCTTTGGGGCCGGGGTCGAGCGAGTTCCTGGCGGGGGGCGTCCCGTAGTAATGGCACCGCCGGCGCTGATCGCCGGGGTACTCGATCATAGACACGCGCTGGGGCGGAGGGTTAGAGGGGAGCGTAAACGGCTGAGGTGGAAAGGGGTTACGGAAGGGGTCGGTGCGGTCGCGGGTGGCGGGGGCGAGGGCACCGAAGCGGGGTGGGCTGAGGGGCGGGGGGGCGGTATGGAGTGTGAGGGGGGTAAGGGTCAGGGCGACTGCGCGCGGGTGTCGCTATCCCGGAAGCACAACGGAGAGCACCCCGAGCGCGACCCACGCCGCCAGAAGGACGAAGGGGGCTACGTAGGTCCAGCGGGGTGGCCGGGCGCTGCGGAGCAGGTCCGCTTGGAACTGCCCTAGGGGCGTTGTCGGATCGGGCATCGGGCGGCGCTTCGTAGAGAGCCAGAGGCCGTCGGGAAGGACGGCCGGCCAGGAGATGGGGCTGCACGCGAGCGCGAGGAGGATGTCGCGGCGCGTGGCGCGCGGGCGGGGCGTTCGGACGAACAAGAGGTGGGCGATCACCGCGAGGTTTAGGAACCCGCAGGCGGCCCAGTAGGTGAAGAAGAGTTGGGGGGCCTGGGTCGACGTCACGAGGAGGCGGTTGCGTTGTCGGAGAGGGGAACGACCCGGCGCACCCGTCGTGCGCCGGGTCGTCTGCGAGCGTCGCTAGACGCGCTGGGCAAGCCCAGCGGCTAAAAGGGGAATCGGGTGTCGATTGTAAATCCGACTAGTCCTCCTCGACCTTCGGTTTCCACGCGTCCACGATCTGCTTCTGCACCTGCGGCGGCACCGGTTCGTAGTGGCTCAACTCCATCATGAATGAGCCTTGGCCGCCGGTTACGGACTTGAGTTGGGACTGGTACTGCATGACCTCGGCGAGGGGGGCCTGGGCTTTGACGACGGCGAGGCCGCCGGGGAGGAAGTCCTGGCCGACGATGCGGCCGCGCTTGCCGGAGAGGTCGCCGGTGATCGAGCCGACGTTGGCCTCGGGGACGGTGACCTCCATGTTGACGATCGGCTCGAGGACGGCGGGGCGGGCCTTGGCGATCGCGTCGCGGAGCGCGTACTTGCCGGCGGTGCGGAAGGCGACTTCCTTGGAGTCGACGGGGTGGTGTTTGCCGTCGGTGATGGCGACGCGGATGTCCTGCATGGGGTAGCCGGCGACGGCGCCGGAATCCATGACGTCGTGGATGCCCTTTTCGACGGCGGGGATGAACTGGCCGGGGATGGTGCCGCCGAAGACCTCGTTGACGATCTCGACGCCGGGGCCGCCCTTGTCTTTTCGGTTGGGGCTGTCGGGCTCGAGGGGTTCGACGCGGAGGAAGACCTCGCCGAACTGGCCGGAGCCGCCGGTCTGTTTCTTGTGGCGGTGGTGGCCGTCGGCCTTGCCCTGGACGGTCTCCTTATAGGCGATCTTCGGGGGCTTGGTCTCGACCTCGATGCCGCGGTTCTTGAGGCGCTCGAGGACCAGGCGGAGGTGCATCTCGCCGATGCCGTTGATGACCAGCTCGTGGGTCTGGCGGTCGACGTTCATCTTGAAGGTGGGGTCCTCCTCCATGAGCTTGTGGAGGGCGGCGGAGATCTTGGTCTCGTCGCCGCGGGCCTTGGGGGTGATGGCCAGGCCGTACATGGGGACGGGGAACTTGAGCGGCTTGATGTGGACCGTGTCGAGCGCGTGGTCGTCGTGGAGGACGTCGTTGACGTGGAGGTCTTCGATCTTGGCGACCGCGCCGATGTCGCCGGCGATGAGCTCGGGGGCCTCCTTGTGCTCCTTGCCCTGGAGGTGGAAGACGTGGGCGAGCTTCACGGGCTTTTTCGAGTGGCCGATGATGACCTGGGACTGGCCGGTGCACTTGCCCTGGTGGACGCGGAAGACGGCCATCTTGCCGACGAACGGGTCGGTGACGACCTTGAAGACGTGGGCGAGGAGGCGCTCGTTGGCGTCCTCGTGGACCTGGAACTCCCGCTCGGACTCGCCGGCGCCGGTGAGGAACTGGGGCATGTTGCCCTCGAGGGGGCTGGGGAAGTGGAGGACGATCGCGTCGAGCAGTTCCTTGACGCCGACGCCCGACTTGGCGTCGGTGAAGAGGATGGGGACGACGTGGCCATCGTCCATGGATTTTTCGAACGGGGCGTGGAGGGCGGAGTAGTCGGGTTCTTCGCCGCCGAGGTATTTCTCCATCAGGTTCTCGTCCATCTCGACGATCTGGTCGAGGATGGCGGCGTGGCAGCGCTTGACGGTGTCGAAGTCGGACTTGCCGTCGGACCCGAGCAGGCAGTCGACGACGGTCTTGCCCTTGTCGGCGGGGAGGTTGATGGGCAGGCACTCGGGGCCGAAGGCGTCGCGGAGCTGGTCGACGAGGGCTTCGAGCTTGACCTCGGGGAGGTCGATCTTGTTGACGATGATGGCGCGGCACAGGTTGCGGTCCTTGGCGGCCTCCATGAGGCGGCGGGTGGCGACCTCGATGCCGCTGGCGGCGTTGACGACGACGGCGACGGTCTCGACGGCGGGGAGGCAGGCGATCGCCTGGCCGAGGAGGTCGGGCGAGCCGGGGCAGTCGATCAGGTTGATGCGCTTGCCCTGGTGGTCGGCGTGAAGGACGGCGGAGTAGATCGAGTGCCCGTGCTCCTTCTCTTCCTTCTCGAAGTCGGAGAACGACGACCCGTCGGCGACCGACCCCTTGCGGGTGACGGTGCCCGAGGCGTGTAACAGGGCGTCGGCAAGGGTCGTTTTGCCGGCGCCCCCGTGTCCGGCCAGGAGGACGTTTCGGATGTCGGCGGTCGTGTAGGTGGGCATGGCCCGGGTCTCCTCGTCGCCGGCGCCGGCGCGCGGTTCGCGGAGAAACGCGCGGGGCGTCTGCAGAAAGATGTGTGGGCGGCACGCGGAGACCGGGCCCATCGGGGCACGGTGGCGCCGCCGGGGAACTTCAAGTGGGGAGTGTAGCGTGGGTTGGGGCGGCGGGAAGGAAAATGTGATGAGCTCGAAGCGGCGGGGCGGGAGGGGATTTTGGGGGTTGACGTGACCGCTCGATCTCGCGCCCCGCGCCGGAAGTTGAAGGACGTACTTAGCGGTCGCACCGAAGGTGCACGTGAGCGCCCGCAAACCCGCGACGCCAATTCGCAAACGAGCGTTCAGGTGTGTAACCATGCGTCCCCGTCGAACGACGTTACGAACGACCAGTCCTGCGCCCGTTTCCCCTCCTTCGTCGGATTCTCTTCGACATAACGAACCGCGCGTCGAACATCTTCCGGCGAGTACAGGAAGCACACCCACTCGTGCCGCGTCCACGGGCTCGGGATCGTGCCTCGCCTCGTTGGCATATGCGCGAACGGGTGTAACCCCACATTCGATAACGCGGTCGTCGCCGCCCCCTTCATCAGTCGGCTGATTTGTCGGATGTCCCGCTCGTCCGAACCGAGGACGAGGTGGACGTGTGCGGGGAGAATTGAACAGGCGAGGACGGTCACGTCATTTCGCGTGACATATTCGCCGAAGCCCCTCGCGACTTCCCGCGCCTGAACTCCCGTGAATTCGACCGGCGGTCGTGACAGAGCGCGCTTCGCTTCGAGGCGCAGCTCACGATCATGTTCTTCGCTCGCTAGCGATCTCCGCGTCGACACCTTCGTCGCGCGTCCGAACCCGAGCAGGTCCCATGCGCGGACGAATTCGGACCACGAGCCCCGCGGGTCGTTGGGTAACCAGAATCCGTACGCGGTCAAAATCAGATGGAATCCGATAACCTGGTGGGGCATCGGGTTACACGATACCCGTCCGGTTGCGCCGCGAGCAAAGGAAAACGCTCTCGCGGACCAACGCTCACGTGCACCTTCGGTGCGACCGCTAAGTACGTCCTTCGACTTCCGCGCCAGTTACGCGATCTGCGCGATCAACCCCAGTAGTTGGGATCTCGATAGACGCCGAAGCCGGTGGGGAGGTCGGCGCCGCCACCGCCGCCACCCGCGTTGCCGACGGCGGCCTGGGCGGCGGCGTGCATGTCTTCGGGCTCGGGCTGGGCCATCTTGCCGCTCATGACGCCGGCGAGCATCGGGCCGATCGACTTCATCGCCTCGCGGAGGATCGTGGTCATGAAGCCGGGCTGCTGCTGCTTCTTCTTCTCGGCGGCGAGGGCCTCGGCGATCTCGAT
>DASPKW010000175.1:0-5322 GCA_035627895.1 Tepidisphaeraceae bacterium
GTTCTTGGCGCGCGTCTGGAGGAAGTCGTCGATCAGCTTGCGGTGCGAGGTGAGTTTGGCCTTGCCCTCGCCGGGGTTGCCGAAGTAGTCGCCGTAGAACAGGCAGGGGTAGCCGTCCTTGCGGAGCAGGATCAGGGCGTAGGCGAGGGGTTTGAACCAGTCGTCGACCCAGCTCTCGAGCGATTGGCCGGGCTGGGAGTCGTGGTTGTCGACGAACGTGACGGCCATGAGCGGGTTGGCCTGGACGAGCGTGCCGTCGAAGATCTTCGAGAGGTCGTAGTCGCGCCCCTTCTTCGAGGCCTCGTGGAGCTTGTAGTGCAGCGGGACGTCGAACAGGCGCGTGGCGCCGTCGGTGGCGGCCAGGTAGCCCTGGAGCTCGTCGAGGCTGCCGCTCCAGTACTCGGCGACGGCGAACAGCTCGCGCGGCGACAACATCTCGCGGGGCGCGAGTTTGCCGCGCAGGTGCCCGAGGAAGTCCTTGCAGAAGCTGGCCGGAATGTGCTTGACGGCGTCGAGCCGGAAGCCGTCGACGCCGGTCGTCTCGACGAACCACTCGCCCCAGTGGAAGAGGTCGTCGCGGACCTCGGCGTTGTAGTGGTCGACGTCGCAGCCCATGAGGTAGTCGTAATTGCCGTACTCGAAGCAGACCTCGCCGGAGAAGGTCTTGCCCGTCACGCGGTAGATCTTCGAGCAATCGTCGGGGGCGGCGGCGTTACAGCCGAAGGCGTTGAAGTGGGTCCAGTTCAGCTTCAGCGGCGAGTACTTGTCGCCCCGGCCGGGGAAGTTGAACTTCGACCAGGTGGTGATCTTGTGCGGCCCGCCCTGGACGTGGTTGCGGTTGTCGCAGGCGATCTCCTCGACCTCGACTTCCTCGATCTCGTCGCCGCCCATGCGGTGGTTGAGGACGACGTCGGCGTAGGCGTGCATGCCGGCGTCTTTCACCGCTTTGACGGCGGCGAGGAGCTCATCCCGCGTCCCGTACTTCGTGCGGACGGAGCCCTTCTGGTCGAACTCGCCGAGGTCGTAGAGGTCGTAGACGGCGTACCCGACGTCGTTGGCGCCGTTCATGCCCTTGTAGGCGGGGGGCATCCAGACCGCGGTGGTGCCGAGGTTGGCGAGTTCGCGGGCCTTGTCGGCGAGCTGCCGCCAGAGGGAGCCGTCGGCGGGGACGTTCCACTCGAAGTACTGAAACATCACGCCGCGGTGCATGGGCATTGAGAGCTACTCCGTACGGGGGGCACAGGGGAAACGGACTGTGCTGTAGCGTACGGGGCGGGGCGGGGGCCGGGGAACGGGTTTAATTGCGGAGGTAAATCAGTCGCTATTCCGCGGTGGCTGGACGGGCGGCTCATCGCAGTCGGGGAGGTCTGGGCAACTGCCCGCCGTCTGTCGGAGCCATGCCACCCATTCTTCCGGCGTCAACGTGTGGGCCAACGGCAATGGCGAGATCGTCACGTCGACCTCTTCGCCCGCACGCGAAATGTCAACCGGAATGACGACGTTCCCGTCGACATCGACCCGAGTACGTATCTTGATTGTGCCCATCGGGCGGGGCCTCCGCTGACATTGTAGCCTACGGGCTTCCGTCGAGAACTCCGCGGAGCTCCGCCCTAGCTTGTCGCCACCCGGACTCAGTGTGGGCCCCGGGACCAACCAGTCCGAGCTGCTGAAACCCGCACACGAAGAGGCTGGGGTGTTCCCAGACAACATCCGCCTCGGCGATCGCCCGGATCACCCGGAGTTGTTCCGGCACAAGCGCATCCGGGCGCGTGTACACCCGGCCGCCGGGGAAGATCAAGCCGAGAAGTGCGTCCGAGATGAACGACGCGTCAACTCTGTCCGCTCGACCGAGCGCGTTGATCAGCGTGGGTACGGCGACGCTCACCGCGCGGGGCCCGATTCGAATCAGGGCCTCGCCCGGACGGACTTCGGCGCTCCAGTCCCATGGCAGGCCGTGGAGGCAGTCCTCGGCGAAGGTCGGATCCGCAACGGCCGATGCGAGGGGCGGGATCGCTTCGTCAACCGTCGCGGGTCCCGCCGCCTGCGCGAGTGCCCACGCCGCCGCGTAGACGATCTCACGCGGCGCCGGGACGCGGACAACTTGCTCCAGATAGGTGCTGGTTTCCGACCCGACCGGGCGCAAGGTGCCGAGACACAGTAGGCAGCCTCCGCGAAGGATCGGGTCGGACGCGGACTGCGCCATCTCAAGAATTCTGGCGGCGATGCGACTTTTGTCGTCTGGAAGAGCGGACAAGACGTGGGCCGCTCCGCCCGAGATCATCGGATCGCGGTCGCGCGTCAAATCGAGGAGCAGGTTTGCCCCACGAGCGACCGCGTCGTGTGCGGCCCGCACGTGCGACAGTTCGCGTTCGAGCCGTTGCACAAAGTCCGGCTCGGCGCGTTCTGCCGCGAACACGTGCGAGTCCGGGGTGGCGTGCACGTCAAGGTACGAGTGGCCCGTCGCCAGTGCGTGGAGTAATGAGAGAATCCCATCTCGACCTGACACGGCGGGATCGCCGGCCAGTTCCAAAAGAAAGGGCACCGCGTACTCGCTGGCCTCGTACACGGTGCCTTGGTGCCAGATGTTGCCGAAGAGCCCGTAGAGCGCGTCCTCGCGGGACGGCCTGTTCGGCCCGGCCAGCGCGCGAATCTGATCAGGCACATCGTCAGCGGGACCGTACGCGTGGCGCAGCGACAACCAATCGACTTCGTCCAACCCTTCCAACATGGTCGCGCTCCATTGGAACGACAGCGCACTGGGCAGGTCGTGCGAGCGGCGTCAGACCTCCAGCATCAACCGCGCCGGGTCTTCGAGGAGCTGCTTGACGCGGACGAGGAAGCCGATCGCGTCCTTGCCGTCGACGATGCGGTGGTCGTAGGACAGGGCGAGGTACATCATCGGGCGGATCTCGATCTTGTCGTTGATGACCATCGGCCGCTTCTGGATGGTGTGCATCCCGAGGATGCCGGACTGCGGGGGGTTAAGGATGGGGGTGCTAAGGAGCGAGCCGAAGACGCCGCCGTTGGTGATGGTGAAGGTGCCGCCGGACAGTTCTTCGAGGCCGAGCTTGCCGTCGCGGGTGGCCGTCGCCAGCCGCTTGATCTCCGACTCGATGCGGGCGAACGACATCGTGTGGGCGTTCTTCAGGACCGGCACGGCCAGGCCGCGGTCGGTGCTGACGGCGATGCCGAGGTGGACGCCCTGGTGGTAGACGATGTTGTCGCCCTCGATGAAGGCGTTGACGTGGGGGAACTCGCGGAGACCCTGGACGACGGCGCGGGCGAAGAAGGACATGAACCCGAGGCCGACGCCGTGGGTCTTCTCGAACTGGTCCTTCCACTTGGAGCGCAGGTCCATGACGGCGCCCATGTCGACCTCGTTGAAGGTCGTGAGGATGGCGGCGGTCTGCTGGGCGCGGACGAGGGTCTCGGCGATGCGGCGGCGGATCTTGGACATCGGCGCGCGATGTTCGCCGCGGTCGTCGAAGTTCATTTGCGCCTTGCCCGAGGCGGTCTGCGTCGGGGAGGTGACCGACGCGGGCGCTTCGTGGCGGGCGGGCGCCGGCGGTTGAGGCGTGGTGGGCGGCGTGCCGGCACCGTTGCCCGACTTGCTCGCGTTGACGTAGTTCTGGACGTCTTCCTGGGTCGCGCGGCCGCCGCGGCCGGTGCCGGTGACGGCGCTGGGGTCGACCTTGTTCTCCTCGGCGACGCGTCGGCCACCGGGGGAGAGGTCGTCGAGCGTGCGGCCGCCGCCCGCGCCGGCGGGCTGGGTTGCGACCGCGGCCCCGCCCGTGCCGCCCGTGCCGCCCGCGGCCGCCGTCTGGGTCGCCGGGGCGGCGGACGCGCCCGCACCCGTGGGATCGATGCGCGCGATCGCCTCGCCGACGCGGACGGCGTCGCCGGGGTTCTTCAGGTGGCGGAGCACGCCCGTCGCGGTCGCCGGGATGTCGACGTTCGCCTTGTCGGTCTCGAGCTCGCATAACGGCTCGTCGGTCCGCACGGTCTCCCCGTCCTTCTTGCGCCAGGCGATCAGCGTCGCCTGCGTGACCGACTCGCCCAGTGGGGGAACCACAACTTCGATGGCCATGGGAATTGTCCTTGTTCGACTTCGCTTATTTGATGCACCGGCGGTTTTAACACCGCGGGGGGCGCGCGACAACACGCCACAGGGGGTGTCGGCAGTCCGGTGCGATGGTTCGGGATTGTATGGGACCTTCGAGTGACCGTGGGCGCTTCATGCCGACTCGTCTGGAGTCGGATTGCAAGGGGTGGGATTCGGGGTGCCATGTTCAGACCGGCCGCGAGCTGCGGTGGCCCGGGGGATGCGCCGATCGGCCGGGATGAGCATGCCGAGCGTCCAGGAGCTATCGACGACGCGCATGCTCCTGCCCGGCGAATGCGCACCGTCGCGAACAGCCCTCGTCGCGCCGGGTCTGAGCATGGCACCCGTGGCTGTCGGAAACTCGCTCGCGTCTGCGGTGCGTCGGAGTGGAGTTGAGAAAACAACGCCGCCGACCCCTCGCGAGGTCGGCGGCGGTTCGAATCAAATCACGCGATGCGATCGCTCAATCCGACACCGGCGTGCCCTTGTCGGCGGTCGCGACGGGCGTGCCGGCGACCGGGCCGGGCGTGTGCGTGGCCGTGTGCGCGCCGCCCTTGGAATCCGGCGGCGGCGGGACGTCCTTGACCGACAGCTCCAGCGCGTGGGCGACGAGCTCCTCCTGCTCGATCATGTGCAGCTTGTGCGACCCGGTCGCCGGGCTCGCGGCCTCCTCGCGGCCGAAGTAGCTCAACGTCCGGTTCTCGGGCATGAACTTGCGGAGCTTATTGTCCATGTACCGCCAGGCGCCGCGGTTCTCCGGCTCGTCCTGCACCCACGCGATGCGGAGGGCCTGCGGGTATTTGGCGAAGATCGCCCGCAGCTCCTTCTCGGGCAGGGGGTAGAGCTGTTCGACGCGGACGATCGCGACGTCGTCCACGGCGTTCTTCTGCCGGGCCTCGTCGAGCGTGAAGTAGATCTTCCCGCTGCACAGGAGCAGGCGGCGGACGCGCGCCGGCGCCGGGTTCGTCGGGTCGTCGAGCACGGTCTGGAAGCTCCGGTCCGTGAACTCGCTCAGCGGCGACCCGTACTCGGCGTTGCGCAGCAGGCTCTTGGGCATCATCAGGACGAGCGGCTTGCGGAAGCTCCGCTTCATCTGCCGGCGGAGCAGGTGGAAGTACTGGCTCGGCACCGACGGCTGACAGACCTGGATGTTGTTCTCGGCGCACAGGGCCAGGAACCGGTCGAGGTAGGCGTAGCTGTGCTCGGGGCCCTGGCCCTCG
>DASPKW010000176.1:0-13455 GCA_035627895.1 Tepidisphaeraceae bacterium
ATCGGGCGCCGAGCCCGCCGCTCCGCCCCAGGCCAAGCGCCGCCCCATGAAGAAGGCCTACTTCGGCCTTCCCAAGGGCGACTCACTCGTGGACCGGATGAAGATCCTCAAGCAGGCCGGGTTCGACGGGCTCCAACTCAACCTGCCGGATACGAAGATGCCGGTCGACCAACTCCAGGCCGCGCTCAAGGAGAGCGGGCTAGAGATGGAAGGCGTGTGCGACTCCAAGCACTGGTCGCTCCACCTGTCCGACCCCAGCGAATCGATCCGCAAGCAGGGCCTCGAGTTCCTCCTCGAGTCGATCCGCCAGTGCAAGGCATTGGGCGGCGGGGCCGTGCTGCTCGTGCCGGGCGTGGTCAACGAGAAGGTCTCGTACGACGACTGCTACAAGCGCTCGCAGGACGAGATCCGCAAGGCGATCCCGCTGGCGTCCGAACTCGGCGTGAAGATCGCGATCGAGAACGTCTGGAACAACTTCGCGCTCAGTCCGCTCGAGGCCGCGCGGTACGTCGACGAGTTCGAGTCCCCCGCCGTCGGCTGGTACTTCGACATCGGCAACGTGATCCACTACGGCTGGCCCGAGCAGTGGATCCGCATCCTGGGCAAGCGGATCGTGCGGATCCACGTCAAGGAGTTCGACCGCAAGAAGGCCGACTCCGCCGGCCGGTACGCCGGCTTCGGCACCGACCTCCTCGCCGGGTCTAACAACTGGCAGGCGATCATGAAGGCCCTCGACGACGTCGGCTACGCGAAAGAGGGCGCCTGGGCCACGATCGAAATGGGCGGCGGGGACCTGGCGCGGATGACGGCGTTGAGCCAGAACCTCGATAAGATCCTCGCGATGTGACCTCGCGTTCACACGGCCCCCACGGGCAGTAGGACTTTAGTGCCCCTGGATCGGCGCCGTTCCCTAACAAAGACGACCGATGCGCACCCTGCTCGCGTGGGTCTTCCTGCTCATCTGGAGAACGCTCGTCTGGGGCGCGACGCTCGCGCTACTCGTCATCCTGGCGCTCTGGTGGCAGTCGTACCGCGGCGGCCTGACAGCGTCGCGCATCCTCGCGCGGACGGCCGGCAACCACGGCTTCGAGCAGGTCACGGCCACCGCGCGGGACGGCCGCCTCCTGATCACGCAATCGCGCCACGACATTTTCACGCGCGACGCGGCCGCCCCTGACCCAATGGCGCCGGCCCACGACCCGTGGATGGTCGCGCCCGCGACCACGAGTCTCTTGTTCGGCGCGTTCCACGACCCGCCGACCGCGACCACCCTCGGGTTCGGCCGCCAGACGAAAGTCACGAAAGGCTCGATCGCCCCCGACGCGCCGGCCGTCACGCGCGCGACCGACACCGTGCTTTCGTTCGCGCTCCCCGCGGCCTCGCTCGCCCTCTGGCCCGCGTCGGCATTCGTCATCGCGCTCAAGCGCTGCTGGTTGGGCCGGTGCCCGGTCTGCGGCGGGCGACGCGACCGGTCGCAGACGTGCACCTACTGCCGGCGGCACGCCTCCGAATGCCCCGTATTTGCTCTGGGCTCCTGCCTCTGGCTCGTCCCCGTCGCCCAACGCCGCCGCGCCCGCCGGCGCCGCCGCGACGGTCGCTGCCCGGCGTGCGACTACGACCTTCGGGCGTCGCCGGACCGCTGTCCGGAATGCGGGTGGGATCGACCTGACTCGCGGTGACTCGCGGGCCGCGGCACGTCGGTAGCACCGCTCACGTTACAGAGCACTCAAGCGGCGCCACGCCTTTGCCAACATCCGTCTTGCCCTCCGGTAACGACCGGTGAGCAATTCATATGGAGGCCGTGCGATGACGAAACGAATCCTGGCGAACACGTTGGCGGTGGCGGTGGTCTTCATGTCGGGCGGCGTCACGCGCGGGGCCGACGACCCCGCCGCGTTGAAGAAGACGCGCGACGAACTGCAAACCAAGCAATCGGCGGTGATCAAGGAGATGGCCGACCTCCGCCGCGACGCGGAGAAGTCCGGCGACCTCGCCAAGGCCAAGCAGGCGCTGGCCGACGCGATGGCCGCGTACAACGCGAAGGTGGCGGCGTCCGAGAAGGTCGCCGCCGCGCGGAAGACCGCCGACGAGGTGCAGGCCGCCGGCCGCGCCGTCGCCACGGCCGAGGCGGCGACCGACCCCGCGCTGGCCCCGGTGCAAAAGGCGCTGGCGGCCGCCGACGACGCGGCGTTCGACATCGAGTCCGAGCTGCGCGTCGCCGAATACGTCATGAACGAGCTGCGCCGCAAGGCCGCCCGCGCGCCGGAAACCCGGACCCTCAAGGCCACCGAGCAGACCGCCACCGAGGCGTTCTACGCCGCCCGCAAGGCCGCCAAGGACGTCGAGCCGGCCAAGGCCGCCCGCGACGCCGCGGAAAAGGCGCACGAAGATGCTGTCACGGCCGCGGTGAGCGCGTCGCCGGCGGGCCAGGAACAGCAGGCGAAGATCGCCGCCCTCCAGGCCAAGGTGAAAGCGGCCCGGTCCGCCCACGCGGAGCGGATGACCGAGTTCCTCGCGGCGCGCGCCAACGCGTCCCGCACGAACCCGAAGATCGCCCAGGCCCGCGACGCCGCCGAGGCGGCCCTGACGGCCTATCGCAAGACCGTCGACGCCGAGGCCGCCACCGAACGCGCCGCAGTCGACAAAGCCCAGCGCGCGCTCGACGACGCCGCCAAGGCCAAGCTCGAGGCCGACCCCAACTACGCCCACCTCAAGAAGCAGGCCGACGCGATCCGCGAACAGCTTCGCGAGATCAACGCCGAGATCGCCGCCCTCAAGCCCAAGGCCGGCGGCCTGTAACGCGGCGGCCAACCCGTCTTGAAACAACCCGATGCCGCGGGGCGGTGCGCTAGGTGCACGCCCCGCGGCATCGCCATTTAAACCCTGCTCGGTCACCCCACATATTTGTTTGATTCCGAATAAAACTAACCCCGGCTCGGAGTGAAAAAGCACATGAAATCACCCTAACAGTACATGGGGAGCGGGGGTCACTCTCCGCGGCGGATGTGAATCCGCGCACGACGCTTTGATCTTTTTATGCATTCCGAAAGAATCATATTGCCCACGGGGCCGGGGGTGGTTAGCTTCTATAAGTCAGGTCTTCAGGGGCCGATAGCGCCAAACGCGCTTCAGGCCCAACGCGGAGCAGTCGCGACACCCGTCATTCCGCCTTCGGGAAAAGAACACCATGTCGAACGAGGAGAGACAGATGAACCGAGGGTCACGCAAAGGTTCTACTAAGGTGAGTCGCGGCCGCGCGATGTCGCGGTTGGCGCTGGCCTTGGCCGCGAGTTGGGTCGTCGCCGAACTCACCCCCCTTGGCGGCACCACCGCCCGGGCGGACGCGACGTGGGTCGGCGACACCAGCCCGGACTGGAACGTCGCCGCCAATTGGACCAGCGACCCGGCCAACCCGGCCGGCAACTTCTTCGTTAACCTCGCGACCGGGAACATCGCCACGCTCGACGCCGATTCCGCGTTCGTGCCGAACGACCTCCTGATCGGCAACGGCGGGACCAACGTCGGACGGCTCGACCACCGGGCCGGCGGGCTCTCGCTGGCCAACACCACCGCGAACGGCACCTGGATGGTCGTCGGGCGGGGTTCGAACACCGCCGTGGGCACGTACAACCTCGCCGACACGTCCGCCGTCGGTACCGGGATTTCCGGCTTCGCGACCGGGTCGGGGAGCCTGACCGTCGGCAAGCTCTGGATCGGCGGCGCGCGGTTCGGTGAGAACGGCACCGGCACGGTCAATATCAACACGTCCGGCACGATCACGGCCAACTCGACCCAGGAGTTCACCAACACGCGGGCGTCGATCTCCCTCGGGTACGCCGCGACGGGCGGGACCGCGGCCGGGACGATCAATCTCGAGAACGGCACGATCCAGGCGAACAGCGAGATCTGGGTCGGGTTCAACCGGGCCGGCACGGTCAACCAGTCGGGCGGCGAGGTCAACTCGACCGAGTACTTCGTCGTCGCGCGCAACAGCGGCGCGATCGGCACCTACAACATGACCGGCGGGACGGTCAACGCGGCGACCGGCCTGGGCTTCGCCGTCATCGGGTCGTTCGCCGGGGCGACCGGGACCGTCAACGTCAGCGGCGGCGGGTTCAACGTCGGCAACGGCGCGCAGTTCATCGTCGGCGAGGGCGGCGCCGGCACGCTGAACGTGTCGGGCACGGGCACCGTCAACGTCGCCAACGCCGGCAACGGCCTGCGCCTGGGCGCGAACGCGGGCGGCGTCGGCACGGTGAACCTGAACGCCGGCGGGACGCTGCAGACGATCACCGTGACCAAGGGCGCGGGCACCGGCACGTTCAACTTCAACGGCGGGACGCTCCGGGGCGGGTTCACGAGTGCTGCGTTCATGCAGGGCCTGACGCGGGCCAACGTCCGCAACGGCGGGGCCGTGATCGACACGAACGGGTGGAACCTGACGGTCGCCCAGGCCCTCGAGCACAGCAACATCGACGGCGACGCCGCGGTCGACGGCGGGCTGACGAAGAACGGGATCGGCACGCTCACGCTGACCGGAAACAACACCTACACGGGCGGCACGATCGTCAACGCCGGCACGCTCGCGTACACCGGCGCCGGGACCGCAACGGTCGGCGCGACGACGGTCACCGACGCGGCGGGGCTTGCCCTGACGGTCGGGGCGATCGGCACGACGCGCCTCACGACGGCCGGGCTGACGCTCGGCTCGGCCGGCGGGAACGTCGCGCTCGCGTACGACTTCAACAATCTGGCCAACCCGACGGTGCCGGTCGTCAACAGCACCGGGGCCCTCACGGTTGGCGCGTCGACCGTCACCCTGACGGCCGCCAACAGCCCGAACCTCGTGACCGGCACGATCACACTGGTCGACTACGCGGGCCCCGCCCTGTCGGCGGACGACTTCGCGAAGTTCACGCCCACGCTGTCGCTCGGCGGGCGGACCCAAGGCACGCTGGTCAACAACACGGCCAACACGTCGGTCGACCTGTCGGTCACCAAGGTCGTTCCGGTCTGGCGCGGGAACGTCAGTGGCGAGTGGGACGTGGCCGAGGGCCCGGGCGACGCCGGCGGGACGCTCAACTTCCGGATCGGCGGGGGCGCGGTCGCAACGGCCTACCAGGAATCGACCGCCCCGGGCGACTCGGTCCTGTTCGCCGACACGTACGACGGCGTCAACGCCCCGACGACCACCAACATCTCGATTACCGAGGCCGCCAACCCCACGGCCGTCACGGTCAACAACAGCGCGCTGAACTACACGTTCGGCGGGTCGGCCGGGATCGGCGGAACGACGGCGCTGACCAAGTCCGGCACCGGCGTGCTGACCCTCAACAGCGCCAACACCTACACGGGCGGCACCGTCTTCACGGGCGGCACGCTCGCGCTCGGCAACGCGCAGGGGCTGGGGAACGGGCCCCTCACGATCGCCCCCGGCGCCGCCAAGACGCTCGACGCGGCCGGCGAGGTCGGCACGCTCGCGGCCGTCACGGCCCAGGCGTGGAACGACGATTTCACCTTCGCCGGGTCGTTCAACCTCGACACGGGCAACGGCCCGGTCACGCTCGGCGGGGCCGGAACGACGCGGACCGTCACGGTCGCGGCGAACACGCTAACCGTCGGCCCGATCGGCGGTCCGCTCGGCCTGACCAAGACGGGCCCCGGCACGCTGGCGATCAACACGCTGGTAAACAACACGACCAACACGTCCAGCAACATCGGCGGGACGCTGACCGTCAACGCCGGGACGCTGCAGATCAACACGGGGGCGACCGGCGCGACGACGTTCGACTTCTTCGCGACCGGCTTGGCCGGGACGGGCACGATCGTCAACGGCGGTGGCGTCGAGCGCTGGCTCTACATCAACAACCCGGCCGACCACACGTTCGCCGGCACGCTGGCCAACGGGACCGGTGGCGGCGCGCTCGGGCTGAACAAGAGCGGCGCCGGCTCGCTCACCCTGACGACCGCCAACACCTACACCGGCGTCACGACCGCCGGCGGCGGCGCCCTGGTCATGGCCCACCCGCAGGCGCTCGGCGCGACCTCGACCATCACACTCGCCGGCACGACCGGCAGCCTTGTCTTCCAGACCGACGGCGGCGAGCCCGCGTACAACAGCAACATGGGCACGGGCACGACGTCCACCCTCGTCTCCGACCGGGCCACGCCCGGCGCGGGTATCACGCACACGATGGGTACCGTCCTGTACGGCGGCGGCACCATCAACGTCACCGCCGGCACGAACGTGACCAGCGGCGAGGCCGCCATGAGCTTCCCGACCGTCGGCCTGACGTCCGGCACGGCCAACAGCACCCTCGTGTTCAACCCGACGACCGCCCGCGTCACCATCGGCAACGCGAGCATCACCCAGAACGCCAACGCCAAGCTCCTCGGCCTGGGCGGTACGAACCTGAACAACACCGTCACCGGCGCGATCACCGACGGCATCACCGGCGCGTCGCTCGGCGTCGCCAAGAGCGGCGCCGGCACGTGGACCCTGAGCGGCGCCAGCACGTACACCAACGTCACCAACGTGACCGCCGGCACGCTCGTCGTCGGCCCGACCGCCGTCGTGAACAACGGCACGACCCACGTCTTCTCCGGCACGCTCGACGTCGCCGGCGCGTACACCGGCACCGGCGACGTGTGGGTCGGCGAGGGGAACAACGGCGTCGGCGCCCTGACCGTCCGCCCCGGTGCGACGTTGTCGGCCACCGTCGTGCTGATCGGAGCCGGCGGGTCGGCGACCAACGTCGCGACCGGAACCGGCACCCTGCAGGCCGGCGGCACGATCAACACGAAGCGGTGGTTCGTGATCGGCCAGTCCGGCTCGGCCGCCACCACCGGCACGTTCACGGTCGACGGCGGGACGCTCAACGTCCACACGGATAACGCGGTCACGGGCAACCTCGAGGTCGGCACGTTCGACGCCGCCGGCGCCACGCTCAACGTCAACGCCGGCTCGACCGTCCGCGTCCAGAACAACGCGACGCTCGTCTTCGGCGCCCAGGGCAGCCACTCGGGCGCCGGCGTCGTCAACCACAACGGCGGCGACGTCACGTTCTACGCCGACGGCGGAACCCTCGTCGGCGGCACCGGCGCCGTCGTCCTGGCCGGCGCAGGCAACCCGACCGGCACGTACGCCTACAACCTCAACGGCGGGACGCTCACAGCCCCCCAGGTCCGCCGGGACGCGACCGCCGGCACCGCGACGACCACCTTCAATTTCAACGGCGGCACGCTCAAGGCCACCGCCGACCAGGCCGCGTTCCTGCAGGGCCTGACCCGGGCCAACGTCCGCAACGGCGGCGCGGTCATCGACACCAACGGCGTGAACATCACGATCGCCCAGGCCCTCGAGCACAGCAACGTCGTCGACGACGCCGCGACCGACGGCGGGCTGACCAAGAAGGGCGCCGGCACGCTGACGCTGACGGGCGCCAGCACCTACACCGGGCCGACCGCGGTGACCGCCGGCCGCCTGACCGTTGGCGCGGGCGGCTCGATCGCCACCAGCAGCGGCGTGACCGTGGCGACCGGCGCGAGATTCGAAGCCGCCGCGCCCCAGGCGGTCAAATCGTTGACCGTCGGCGACGGCGGGACGGCCGAGGTATCCGGCGCCGCACTGAAGGTGCTCACCACCAACGCCCTGACGGTCTCGGGCCCCACGGGGCACGTCGACTTGCACACCAACGCCCTGGTCGTCGACTACGCCGGTGCCAGTCCGGTCGGCGGCGCGGGCGGCATCCGCGCGAAGATCGTCGCCGCATTCAACGGCGGCGACTGGCTCGGCAAGGGGATCGGCAGTTCGAATGCCGTGGGCAGTGGCGGTTCGTCCCCCCTGCTGGCGGTCGGGTACGCCGAGGGCGCAGAGCTGTTCGGCCCCGGCGGGGGCGTGCTCGAGCTCGGCCAGGGCGTGAACGTCCTCCTCGACGACACGGCCGTGATCGTCCGGACGACCCTGGCCGGCGACGCCGACCTGAACGGCGTCGTCGGGCTCAATGACCTGGTCCGCCTCGCGAACCACTACGGCACGGCCGGCGAGTGGTTCGCCGGGGACTTCGACTACAACGGGCAGATCGGCCTGAACGACCTCGTGCAGTTGGCGAACAACTACGGGCAGTCCATGGCCGCCCTGGGTGGCCCGGCCCCGGACTTCGCGGCCGACTGGGCGCTGGCGCAGGAGCTCGCCGCCGCGGGCGAGACGGGCATGCCGGCGCAGGCCGTGCCCGAGCCGGGCGCACTCGGGCTCGCCGGGCTCTCCGCCACCGCCGCCCTCCTGACCCGGCGCCGCCGCCGTCAATGACCGTTCGGCCTCCGCTCGACCCGATCTCTCCCGCGTCGCCCCGCCCGGACCAGACCTGCCGCGGCGGGGCGACCGCCTTCGCGGGACCGGCGGATCTGGAAGCGAAGCATCTGCTCAGGCCGCAACGACCTGGCGTCACTTCCTTAGGCGTCTCACCGAGTCGTACTTCCATATTCCGAACACACAGTGCCCCTCGAACCAGCGTCACAACTCTCAGCGCCCTCCGCAGGCTCCGGCGGCCAATCGACCTGCGGTTTTTCGTCGCACCTCTCGCGCGACCACGTTCGATTTCCCGGGAACGCGACGCGTGTCGACCGCGCTCCAACTCGCGGCCGGTCCGTTCCTTGACCCGCGCCACCCCGCCCACTAATCTACGCGCGTCGGGAGTTCGTGCCTTTTTGCACGAACTCGACCAGCCCGCGGGCGGAGCCGTGCGATGGCCGAACGACGCAAACCCGATTCCGACACCAACTGGGGTAAGTACCTCGGGATGGGGCTGGAGGTCGCGGTCGGCGTCATCCTCGGCTACCTCGTCGGCAACTGGCTCGACCAGCGCAACGGGTGGTCGCCCTGGGGCGTGATCGTCGGGACCATGCTCGGCATCGCCGCCGGGATGTACATGCTGATCAAGGAAGCGATCCGCATGAACAAGGACTGAGATTCGGAAGGACGCGAGCGGTTTGAAGCACTTCATCTGGTTGCCCCTGGTACTGGCCCTCGCGGCGGGCGCCGCCTGGCTGGTCTTGCGCGGCGCGACCGGCAACCCGCGCACGCCCGAGGTCGTCGCGACCGGCGCGATCACGATCGGCGCCACGCTCGCCGCCCTCGTGCCCATCACCCTCGCCCGGCACGCCAGCCCCGTCGCCGTCTTCCAGGCCGCCATGGGCGGGACCATCATCCACCTGTTCCTCATGATCGCCGTCGCCGGCGCCGTCTTCGGGCTGGGCCTGGTCGCCGACCCCCGGGCGTTCATGTTCCTGATCCTCGTCTTCTACTTCGTCTCGCAGATCGCGCTGCTCGTCCCCATGGTGCGGATCTTCCGCGCCGCCGCCGAGCGCGCCCGCCTCGCCGCCGCCGCCAACCCGTCGCCCTCGGGCGCGACCTCGTCTCCGCGGCCTTCCTGATATCGAAACACCGTCGGCCACAGACCCCCTGAGAGAACCGCCATGCTCCCCTTCCTCGCCGCCGCCGCCGACCCGACCGCACACGTCCGCCCCCAGTACCTCTTCACGCTGGGCGACCCCTACAACCCCTGGTTCATCTTCACGAACCAGATGCTCATGGCCCTGGTCGCCGGCCTGCTGATGATCTGGCTCTTCCCCAAGTTGTTCGACAAGGCCCGCTCCGACGCCCCGACCGGCGCCCGCAACTTCTTCGAGGCCATCCTCGAGTTCCTCCGCGTCGAGGTCGTCCGCCCCGCCCTCAAGGAGCACACGGACCGCTTCATCCCGTTCCTCTGGACCGTCTTCTTCTTCATCCTCTTCAGCAACCTCCTCGGCCAAATCCCGCTCGACGAGATCCTGCTGGTCATCTCCGGCGGGTACGTCAACACCCACATCGCCGGTACTGCCACCGGCACGCTCCTGGCGACCGGCGCCCTCGCGATCGTCTGCTTCTTCTTCATCCACGCCAACGGCATCCGCCAGGTCGCCCACTCGCTGATGGCCGGCACGTACGGCCACCACGAGAACCACGAGGAGCACTCGTCCCACGAGGCCGCCCACAATATCGAACACGGCCGCGGGCACTCGCTCCCCGCCGACGTCCCCGCCGACTTCCGCGCCCTCGGTAACCCGACAAAGCACTACGCCGCCGACCAGCACGTCATCCACAATCACAGCCGCCCCGACGACGGCCACCTCCACGACGGCGGCGTCGTCGTGCGCCACGCCGACAAGGTCCCCGCCAACGTCGCCTGGATCAGCGCCTTCCCCCTCTACCTCTGGAACTTCGCCCCCCACCCGTTCAAGCCCGAGCCCGGCGAGTCCAAGGCCAAGTGGGCCATGGACGTCCCCATGTGGGCCTTCCTCCTCCTGCTCGAGCTTCTGGGCGCCCTGATCAAGCCGTTCGCCTTGACCGTCCGTTTGTTCGCCAACATGATCGCCGGCCACATCGTCCTCTCGGCCCTGATCATCCTGATCCCCCCGATCACGAACATCGGCGCCCACATCGCGATCGGCGTCCCCGTCACGGCCCTGTCCCTCGGCATCCGAATCCTCGAGGTCTTCGTCGCGTTCCTCCAGGCGTACATCTTCACGTTCCTCACGACCCTGTTCATCGCGAGTGCCGTAGCCCCCGAACACTAACGACCCCGCCGCTTGCGGCTTAGCGACTGATAAACGAATTACGAACGAAGGAGACCGCGACCACCCAACCCTTCTCGAGATCAGGACCGACGCATCCCCCCCCGCGTGACGGATGACCCCGAGTCGACACAAGTGACCGCGACCTCCGCGAACCGCCCCGCCCGCCGGCGACGGGACGGCCGAACCAGACAAGTCCGGCAACCAAAAACCCCGCGGGCCCGCGACGCCGGCCATCAACACCGGCCCACCGCCCCCGCACCACCAACCGGACTCGAATCCGGAGGAGCATCGAAAATGGTCGAAGTCATGGATTTCGTCGCGCAGACCGTCGTCCCCTACGGCGACAAGGGCCTCGGCGTCGCCGGCGCCGCGATCGGCGCTGGCCTGGCAACCCTCGGGTCGGGCCTGGGCATCGGCCGCATCGGCGGTCAGGCCGTCGAGGCGATCGCCCGCCAGCCCGAGGCCGGTGGCCGCATCGGCACCAACATGATCATCGCCGCCGCGCTGATCGAAGGCTTCACGTTCTTTGCGCTCGTCATCTGCCTGCTCGCCGCGAACAAGTTCTAAAGAGCGTAGGGTGGGCACCGCCCACCGCTCGCGCGACCGGCGCAGGGCTCCCGCAGCCCCGAGCCGGTCCCCGAAACAGCCCCCCGCGGGTGGTAAGCCCGCGCGGGGCCTTGAGACCGGTCTTGAAGATCAACATCGATTGCCGCCTTCGCGTCTTTGCGGCAATCAGTCCGGCCGTCCGCCAGAGGAACACGACCATGCTCCAACCCCTGCTCCGCACCCTCGGCGTCGCCCTCGCGGCGGCGCTGTTCGCCGCCCCGGTGATCGCCGCCGACCCGCCCGCCACCGCCGGCACGACCGGCACCCAGGTCGCGCCCCCGCCCAAGTCCGGGGACATCGTCCCCAAGGGCGGGTCGGCCGACCTGATCTCGGCCGTCTGGGTCGTGATCATCTTCCTCCTCCTGCTCGCCATCCTCTACCCGACCGCGTGGAAGAACGTGCTGGCCGGCCTGAAGGCCCGCGAGCAGCGGATCCGCGAGGACATCGCCAACGCCGAGGCCGCCCGGGCCAAGTCCGAGGCCACGCTCCGCGAGTACAACCAGCAGCTCTCGACCGCCGCCGAGCAGGCCCGGCAGACGATCGCGACCGCCGCCGCCGAGGCCGAGCGCGTCGCCGCCTCCATCCGGGCCCGCGGCGAAAACGAGGCCCAGGAGTCGAAGGAGCGCGCGATCCGCGAGATCGCCGCCGCCCGCAAGCAGGCCCTGGCCGAGATCTACGAGCAGACCGCCGCGCTCGCGACCAGCGTCGCCGAGAAGATCATCCGCCGGAACCTCAACGCCGACGACCAGCGCGACCTCGTCGCTCGCTCGCTCGACGAATTGCAGACCGTCGGCGCCCGGAACTGAGAAGCGCGAGAGTCGTGGTTAGCCGCAGGGCAACGCTCTGCGGACGCGCGGTGAACCGGCAGGCCCCCGCTGCCCGACTTCATCCTTCATCCTTCCGCCTTATCCCTATGGCACAGACCACCCACCACTCCGCCACCGCCCTGACCTACGCCCGGGCGCTGCTCGAACTCGCCCAATCCACCGGCCAGCACGAGGCCGTCGGCGAGCAGCTCGCCTCCCTCGCTCAGGCCCTCGACGCCGACCCGACCTTCAAGGCCTTCATGGCCGACCCGTCGATCAGCGCCGAGGAGCGCGGCCGAGTCATCGACAAGGCCCTCCGCCCGCAGGTCGACCCCGTCGTCGCCAACTTCCTCCACGTCGCCAACGGCCACGGCCGCTCCGCCCTCCTCGGCGAGATCGCCGGCGCCTACCAGTTCCTCCTCGACCAGCTCACCGGCAAGATCGAGGTCGACGTGACCGTCGCCCACGAGCTCTCCCCCGAACAGCTCGAAGAGGTCCGCGCCCGCGTCGGCAAGGCCCTCAACAAGAACGCCGTCGTCCGCCAGAAGGTCGACGACTCGATCATCGGCGGCCTGGTCCTCAAGGTCGGCGACAAGCTGATCGACGCCTCCGTCCGCAGCCAGCTCCAGGGCCTCAAGCGCCAACTGCTGGAGCGGCGACCCCGGTAGGAAGTTGCGAGTTGTAAGTTGCGGGTTGCGAGTAATCGGAAATACGAATCCGATCCCCGACCCGCCTCCCCCGACTCGCTACGCCACCCCACTCGCACTACACTCCGCCGACTCGCAACCCTCAACTCGCAACTCGCAACTACTTCCCCCCGGAGACGACCATGGCCATCAACGTGGCTGAAATCACCAGCGTCCTCAAGAACGAGATCGCCAACTACGAAACGCGCCTGCAGGTCACCGACGTCGGCACCGTCATCGAGGTCGGCGACGGCATCGCCCGCATTTACGGCCTCCGCGGCGCCATGGCCGGCGAACTCCTCGAGTTCGCCAACGGCGCCATCGGTCAGGTCTTCAACCTCGAAGAAGACTCCATCGGCGCCGTCGTGTTCGGCGACTACCTCGGCATCAAGGAGGGCGACTCGGTCAAGAGCACCGGGCGGCTGCTTGAGGTGCCGGTCGGCGACGCGGTGATCGGCCGCGTGGTCAACCCGCTGGGCGAGCCGCTGGACGGCGGCCCGGCGATCGTGTCGAGCGAGAAGCGGAAGATGGACATCGTCGCGCCCGGTATCGCCGAGCGGCAGCCGGTGCACGAGCCGCTGCAGACGGGCATCAAGGCGATCGACGCCATGATCCCGATCGGGCGCGGCCAGCGCGAGCTGATCATCGGCGACCGCAAGACCGGCAAGAGCACGATCGCCATCGACACGATCCTCAACCAGCGCGGCCTGGACGTGAAGTGCGTCTACGTCGCCATCGGCCAG